>NZ_CP129104.1:1824798-2124798 GCF_030406605.1 Curtobacterium sp. 458
CCGGCGGCGCCGCGGGGACGTCAGCGGCGCGGCGGCCCCGTCGTCGCGCGGACGACCAGCGTCGGGTCGACGAGGGTCCGTGTCGGCGTCGGGGCACCGGCGGCACCCACGCCGCCGGCGATCCGCTCGACGAGCCGAACCGCGGCGAGCCGACCGACCTCCTCGTTGTGCGGGTCCACCGTCGTCAGGCGCAACAGCGGTGACGACGCGAGCGGTGTCTCGTCGTTCCCGATGACCGAGACGTCCTCCGGTACCCGGAGCCCGGCCTCCCGGACGGCGGCGATCGCGCCCATCGCCATGACGTCGTTCGCGGCGAACACCGCGGTGACCTCCGGGTGCTCGGCGAGCGCCCGCCGCGTGCCCTCGTAGCCGGTGGCCTCCGAGGTCGGACCCGAGCCGTACACGAGCGGTTCGACGCCGGAGGCGACCATCTCGGCGACGGCGGCCTCCCTGCGGACCGTTGCCGGGCCTCCCGAGCCGGTCACGTGCACGACGTGCCGGTGACCCGCGCCGACCAGGTGCGCCACCGCCAGCCGCCCGCCGGCGGACTCGTCCGACGCGACGACGTCGAGGTCCGCGGGGACGTCACCGCGCGCGCCGGCGACGACGACCGGGGTGCCGGACGGTGCGACCAGGTCGGGGAAGCCCTCGGCGGCGAGCACGACCCCGTCGACGCGGAGCGAGAGGAGGTCGTCGATGGGGGAGGACCCGAGGTGCGCGTTCGCGCGGACGTCCGCGAGGGTGAGCCGGAGCCCGTGCGGTGCGAGGGCGTCCCGGATGCCGTCGAGGAGCGGCACGAACCACGGGTTCCGGAAGTCGTCGACCACGACGCCGATCGTGCGGGTCCGGGTGCCGGCGAGGATCGCCGCCGCGCGGTTCGGCCGGTACCCGAGTTCGGCGGCGGCGGCGAGCACCGCGTCCCGACGTCGTGGGGAGACGCCCGGGTCCGCCCGCATCACCATGCTCACGAGCGACTTCGACACCCCGGCGCGCGCGGCGACGTCGATGATCGTCGGGGCGCGGTCCGGCACGGGCACTCCTTGACAGGACATGGGTTCGGGGAGGTACAGTCTAGCCGCACGGTCTGGAACGTTCCAGAATCGGCCACGATCTCGAGGGAGAGACCATGAGCGACAGCATCGGCGTCGCCGTCATCGGCGCGGGCATGGCGGGCAAGGCCCACACGGCCGCGTGGCGGAACGCCCCGTCCCTGTTCGGCCGGAGCCTGCCGCCCGTCCGGCTCGTCACGGTCGGTGACGTCTACGAGCCGCTCGCCGACGAAGCGGCGCGGCGGTTCGGCTACGCGCGGCACGACACCGACTGGCGGGCGGTCGCGGAGGCGGACGACGTCGACGTGGTGAGCGTCGTCGTCGCGAACCACCTGCACCGCGAGATCGTCGAGGGGCTGCTCGCGGCGGGCAAGCACGTGCTGTGCGAGAAGCCGCTGTCGGACACGCTCCACGACGCGCGCGCGATGGCGGACGCGGCTCGCGCCGCCGAGGCGGACGGCGTTCTCGGCCGTGTGGGCTTCACCTACCGGCGTGCCCCGGGGCTCGCTGCGATCCGGCAGCTCGTCGAGGACGGCACGCTCGGCCGGGTCCTGCACGTCTCCGGACGGTACTGGACCGACTACGGCGCCTCGCCCGAGGTGCCGTTCTCGTGGCGGTTCGCCGGCGCTCCCGGGACCGGCGCACTCGCCGACGTCGGATCGCACCTGACGTACGTCGCCGAGTTCCTCACCGGTGACGTCCGGAGCGTCAACGGAGGCGCCTTCACCACCGCGATCACGAAGCGTCCGATCGCAGCCGGGTTCGCGCTCCGCGGCCAGGCGGTCTCGCTCACCGGCGAGGAAGCCGACGTCGAGAACGACGACTACGCCACGTTCGGCGCGCGGCTCGGGGACGGCGCCGCGGTCGGCTCGTTCGAGGTCTCGCGGGTCGCCGCCGGGCACCCGAACGGCCTCGTCGTCGAGGTCTTCTGCGAGGAGGGTGCTGCCCGGTGGGACCAGGAGCGCCCGAGCGAGATCGGCCTCGCCCTGCGGTCCGACGGCGCACGGCTCGGCGGCTTCCGGCAGGTCGTGCTCGGCCCGGACCACCCGTACGTCGCCGGCGGCATGGCGATGGACGCGCCGGGCGTCGGCTGGGGCCAGAACCAGATGTTCGAGTACCAGGCCCGTGCCTTCCTCGACGAGGTCGTCGGCAACACCGCCGACCCGCTGCCGGCCAACGCCACGTTCGACGACGGCGTCCACAACATGGAGGTCCTCGACGCGGTGGCACGGTCCGCCGCGGCCGGCGGGGCCACCGTCGACGTCCCCACCACCGAAGGAGCGCTCGCATGAAGCTCGGTCTCTACAACGCGATCTTCCACGACCGGCCGCTCGCCGACGCCCTGACGGCGATCGCGGGCAACGGCCTCACCGGCATCGAACTCAACACCGGCGGATTCCTGCCCCCGGTGCACGTTCCGGACATCGACGCGATCGTCGTTGACGACGCCGCACGCGACGCGTTCCTCGCGCAGTTCGAGGGCACCGGGGTCGAGATCGCCGGACTCAACTGCAACGGCAACCCGCTGCACCCGGACCCCGCGATCGGACCGGCGCACGCCGAGGACCTCCGTCGGAGCATCCGGCTCGCGGCCCGCCTCGGGCAGACCCGGGTCGTCACCATGTCGGGCCTCCCCGCCGGTGAGCCGGGCGGGCGTCGACCGAACTGGATCGTCAATGCGTGGAACTCCGCCGCCCTCGACGTGCTCGAGCACCAGTGGAGCGTTGCGGTGCCGTTCTGGCAGGAGATCGACGCGCTCGCCCGGGAGCTCGGTGTGCGGGTCGCCCTCGAGCTGCACCCGCAGAACCTCGTGTTCAACCCGGCGTCCGTCCGCGAGCTCGTCGGGCGGGGCGAGCTGACGAACACCGGTGTCGAACTCGACGCGAGCCACCTGTTCTGGCAGCAGATGGACCCCGTGGCGGTCGTGCGCGACCTCGGCACGCTCGTGTACCACGCCGCCGCGAAGGACGTCCGCGTCAACCCCCATGCGGCGATCAACGGTGTGCTCGACAACTCCTTCCGTCGCCTGTCGCCCGGCGAGGCGCGCACGAACCTCGGCGGCGACGAGTGGGCGAACGAGTGGCCGAAGACGGCCGCGTGGGACTTCGTCGCGCTCGGCAAGGGGCACGACGTCGCCTACTGGACGGAGTTCCTCGCCGCGCTCCACGAAGTCGACCCCGACATCTGGGTGAACATCGAGCACGAGGACACCGAACTCGGGCGCGAGGAGGGCGTCGCCGTGGCGGCGCGCGTCCTGACGGCGGCGGACGCGGCGCTCGCAGCCCGCGTCTGAGCCGCGACCACAGGTCGGACGGGAGGCGCGGTGCCAGCAGATGCCGTGCCTCCCGTCCGTCCCTCGCCGCGTCGAGAGCGGTGGGTCCGGTCGGTGACGCATCCTCCGCTGGCTGTCACCGGGCCGTTGTAGCATGCACGACACCTGTCCCGAGCCGAGGAGGCCTGCGTGCCGGAACCGACCGCCCCAGCCGTCCCGCTCGAGCACGTCCGCGACGCGGGCGCCGCGATCGTCGCGGCCGTCTCGACCGTCGTCGACGGCAAGACCGACGCGATCCGGACAGCGCTGACGGTGATGCTGGCCGAGGGACACCTCCTCGTCGAGGACGTGCCCGGGGTCGGCAAGACCGTGCTGGCGAAGGCACTCGGCGCGTCGGTCGGCGGGTCCGTGAACCGCATCCAGTTCACGTCCGACATGCTGCCCTCCGACGTCACGGGAGTGAACGTGTTCGACCAGTCGTCGGGGACCTTCCGGTTCTCGCCGGGCCCGGTCTTCGCGAACGTCGTCATCGGCGACGAGATCAACCGGACCAGCCCGAAGACCCAGTCGGCGCTCCTCGAGGCCATGGCCGAGGCCCAGGTGACCGTCGACGGCGTGACACGGCCGCTCGAGTCGCCGTTCATGATCGTGGCGACCCAGAACCCGATCGACATGGAGGGCACGTACCCGCTGCCCGAGGCCCAGCGCGACCGCTTCACCGCGCGCATCGCGATGGGGTACCCGAGCCTCGACGCCGAGCGGCAGATGCTCGCGAACCGCGGCGGCCGCGACCCGCTGTCCGCACTCCGACCGATCGTCGACGTCGCGACGCTCCGCGGCATGATCGCCGCCGTCCGGGGCGTGCACGTCTCGCCCGACGTCGAGGCGTACATCGTCGCGATCGTCCGCGCGACGCGCCACCACCCCGACCTCGTCCTCGGGGCGAGCCCCCGGGCCACCCTCCACCTCGCGCAGGCCTCCCGGGCGCACGCCGCGCTCCTCGGCCGCCCCTTCGTCACGCCGGACGACGTCGCCGCGCTCGCACCGATCGTGCTCGCCCACCGTCTCGTGCCGGTCGCGCGCGGCCTCGGCGGTTCCGGCGACGACACGGTCCGCGACATCGTGGTCCGCATCGTCTCGGACACCAGCGTGCCGTTCACCGCCACCCCCGTCCGGTCCTGATGTCCTCGTCCGCGGCGCCCTCGTCGCTCGCCCGGCGGGCGGGAGCGGCGCGCTCGGTCGCGGTGCGGTACGGGCGACGCGGTCTGGCGCTGGCGCGTCGGACGCCGTTCCCACGCCCGACCGTGCGCGGATGGACGCTGCTCGCGGTCGGCATCGGTCTCGTCGGTGGCGGGCTCGTCGGCAGCACGAGCGTCGCGGTGTCGGCGGGACTGCTGCTGCTCGTCCTGCTCGTGCTGGGCACCGTGATGGCGTTCGTCGTCGCGGCACCGCTGCGGGGGAGCCGGAGCGCCGCGCGGGCCATCGTCCAGGTCGGCGAGGTGTACCGCGAGCGCGTCACCCTGCAGGGCACCGGCCTGAAGTTCGGGCCCCGGTCCACACTGCTCGTCCGGGAGCAGCTCGACGACGTCTTCGCGAGCGTGTCCGACGCGGAGACGTACGCGACCGTCGGACCCCGCACCCCGCCGGCCGTGCTCGACGTCGAGGCGCTGGCGATGCACCGCGGCCGCGGGCTCGTCGGCCCGGTCACGATCCGCGTCGAGGACCCCTTCGGACTGCTGCGCATCGACCGGCCCGTCGTCCGCGCGGAGGAGGTGGTGGTGGTGCCGGCATCGACGCCGCTCACCGCGATCGACACCGGTGCCCTCGCGGGTGCGGTGTCCGCCGACGAGGGCCGCGTGGGCCAGGGCGGCTCCGCGGACGACAGCGAACTCCGCCCGTACCGTCCCGGCGACCCGATCCGCCGCGTGCACTGGGGACAGAGCGCCCGGCGCGGGGAACTCCACGTCCGCCAGACCACGCAGGCACAGCCGCCGGAGGCCGTGATCGCGCTCGACGTCCGCCGGGAGTCCTACCAGGCGCTCGGCCGTGACGACCTCGCCGAACTGTCCGACCTCGGCGGTGACGCCGCGTTCGAGCACGCGGTCGTCGTCGCCGCCAGCGTCGCCCGCGCCCTCGCCGCCCGGACCTCGCGGGTCGTCCTCGTGAGCGACGACCCGGACGGCGTCACCCGGCACGCGGGTGACGCCGGCGGGCTCACCGACGTCCTGGTGGGCCTCGCCGACGTGCGGGTGCGCTCGGACGCCCGCGACGTCACCGAGGTGCTGCCCGACGTCCGGGGCCGCGACGTGCACGGCATGACCGCCGTCGTCACCGGGCGGTGCACCGCCGAGCAGGCCGCCGAGCTCGTGTCGGCGACCATCGGGTCGAGCCGGGGGATCCTGGCGACCATCGTCCCGCCGGAGCCGGTCGTCCGCGGCATCCTCGACCGCGGCGGCTGGCGCACGCTCGTCGTCCCCGTCGCCGGGGCGTCCGCACCCGGGAGCATCCGGTGACCGGGACGCAGACGCCCGCCCGTCGGCGCGGGGTCGACGTGCACGAGATCCTCGACCGACCGGACGAGCAGCGCGACACCCCCAGCGCGTGGATCACCGTCCTCGCGCCCGTGCCCGTCCTGATCGCCGCGCTCGCCCTGCGCCCGCTCGTGCAGGGGATCGCGTGGTGGGTCGGCGGCGTCGTCGTCGCGGCCGTCCTCGTCGCCGTCGTGCTCGCCGTGCGCCGACGCGCACCCGGCATCCGGTTCGTCGCGCTCGTCGCCGCCGTGATCGCGTGTTCGTGCGCCGCTGCACTCGTGAACGACGTGCAACCCCTCGGGTGGCTCGACCGGAACGGCGCGCTCGGGGAGACGATCGCCGCCATCCGGCTGAACCCCGCGCCACTGCCGCAGACCGACGCCATCCGGCTCGTCGTGGTCGTCGCGATCGCCTGGGTCGCCGCGGTGTCCCTCTTCCTCGCCGCCGTGGCACCGACGGCCGCCCTCGCCGCGACGCCCGCGCTCGTGATCCTCATCGTCCCCGGCATCATCACCGGCACGCCCGCATCGCCGGTGCTCGTGGTGCTCACGGCCGTGGCGTTCCTCGCGATCCTCTGGCTGTCGGTCCGGCCCGTGCAACGCGCGCTGCCCGCGGCCGTCGTCGGGGCGATCGGCCTCGTGGTCGCGGTCGGTCTGCCGTCGGTGATCCCGCTCAACGCGAGCTGGCTCTCCGGTGTCACGGGGGCGATCCAGTCGCCGATCCAGCCCGGCCGTCCCGGCACGCTGCTCAACCTCGGGCAGGACCTCCGTCGGCCGAACGCGCTCGAGGTCTTCCGGTACCGGTCGTCCGACGGCCAGCCGGAGTACCTCAAGCTCGCGGACCTCGACGAGTTCGGCAGCGGCGACTGGGTACCGACGGTCACCGACGCGAGCCAGTCGGAGACGGCCGACCAGCAGCAGTGGGCCGTCGGGGTGAACCCTCGTCTCTCGACGCGCGGTGACGTCACGATCCGGATCACCGGGCTCTCGAGCAACTACCTGCCCGTGCCGTCGGGCGCGGTGTCCGTCCAGGCGCGCTCGACCAACCTCGACCTGCAGCAGTGGCGGTGGATGGGACAGTCGAACACGCTGCGGTCCACCGGCCAGGCCACGCCGCGGGGTGCCACCTACGAGGTCTACGGCGCCTCGACCTTCGCGAACGAGTACCTCGACGCGTTCGCCCGCACAGGCATGCTCGCCCGGGTCGACGGGCGCGGGTTCGCCCGGCCGTCGGAACAGCAGCTCCGCACCGACCTCACCCTCCCGAAGGACCTCCCGAAGGACATCGCGTCCACGGCGTCACGGGTCGCAGCCGGTGCCGGGAACGACTACGAAGAAGCACGTGCGCTGGAGCGGTGGTTCCGGAGCGACCTCTTCACCTACTCCGAGACCGCCCCGGTGGAGCAGGGCTACGACGGCGACAGCATGGACGTCATCGACACCTTCCTCCGGGTGCGCGAGGGGTACTGCGTGCACTTCTCGTCCGCCATGGCGGTGATGGCCCGCACGCTCGGCATCCCGTCCCGCATCGCGGTCGGCTACCGCGCCGGCACGGACCAGGCCGACGGCGAGTACACGGTGTCGAACCGGCAGCTGCACTCCTGGCCGGAGCTGTACATCCAGGGCGCCGGGTGGGTGGCGTTCGAGCCGACGCCCGACTCCGACGAAGCGGCGCAGCCCTCGACCGAGCCCTCCGAGTCCGCGACACCGGGGACGCCCGACACCCCGCTCCCGGCGCCGGACCGCTCCGCACCCGCCGAGACGGAGCCATCGGCCACCCCGTCGGCCTCGGCAGCGCCGGGTGCCGCGGCCACGCCGGGCACCGGGGGTGGGAACGGCGCGCTCGGCCTCGCCGCGGGCATCGTCCTCGCCGTCGCGCTCCTGTTCGCACCCGGTGTGGTGCGTGCTCTCCGTCGCCGGTCGCGACTCGCAGCAGTCCGGTCGGGACGCTCCCCGGCCGCGGCTGCCTGGCGTGAGGTCCTCGACGACGTCGCCGACCACGGCTACGCGCCGGGCCTGGCACCACCGGGTGACGCCGCAGCCGCCGCCCGGACCGCACGAGCGGTGCTCGGTCGGTTGCGTCCGGGCCTGCCGCCGGCCGTCGTCCCGGCGCTCGACCGGGTGGTCGACGCCGTCGACCACGAGCGGTTCGGTGCGGCCGGTGCCGAGGCATCCGATCGCGACGCACTCGAGCAGGCCATCCGGGAGGCCCGTGGTGCGCTGGACGCGTCGGTGTCCGCCGGTCGGCGGGTGCGATCGCGCGTGCTGCCGCCGAGCCTGCTGCCCTCGTCGGCGTGGTCGCACGAGGGACGCCGGACACGCCGGAGCCCGGCGTAGCGTCGAGGCCCCGTCGCGAGCGGTCGCGGCGAGGCGTCGAGGCCGGTGGTGCGCTCGGTCAGCGCGGGCGGACGACGGCCTCGACGAGCGCCGCGACGACCTCGCCGGGATCGAGCCCGGGCAGGGCGGGCGCGTCGAACACGAGGCCGACGTTCGCCGCGATCAGGGCGGTCGCGAAGGTGTCGAGGGGGATGCCGGGGTCGATCTCCGGGTGGGCGCCGAACCACAGGTCCACGAGCTCCTGCACGCCGTCCTGCAGGCTCCGGCGCTGCGCCACGAACTCCGGCATGAGCTCCGGGTGGCGCGTCGCGTAGCCGCGGAACTCCGACAGCAGGGCGAACTGCGCGCTCTGGTCGTGGCGGCCGAACGCCTGCCGGACGACGTCGCCGATCTGCACCGAGGCGATGTCGGCGTGCACGAGCTCCTGCAACGACCCGAGCACGAGGTTCGTCGCGCGCTGCATCACCTGTGCGACGAGGTCTTCCTTGGAGCTGAAGTTCGAGTAGACGGCACCCTTGCTGAAGCCGGCGCGCGCGGCGACGTCGTCGAGCCGGGACTCGTGCACGCCCTGCTCGGCGAACACCTGCGCGCCGGCGGTCAGCAGTCGTTCTCGGACCTCTGCCCGAGGGGTTCGCGAAGTGGGGGAAGCGACGTCGCTCATCTGATCCTGGTTCGACAGTGCCCCCTCGCTCGTCGTCGGGTCGACGTCGTGGAGCGTGTGGTGGTGGTCGGGACCATTCTGGCGGGTCCGACGACACCGTCCGACACGCTCGCGTCGTCCGGACGTCCTCGGTCCGCGGAGACCTGCCGCGCCGCGCGTCTGATCCCGCGCGGCATCAGCGAAGCCCCCTCGGCACGCTGCTCGTGAACCGCCGCGTTCGGGTCGCGTCGGTGCTCGGTGCCACGTGCGCCGGTTTCGATACCCAGCGGTCTCGATGCTACGCCCGCGCGGCCTCGCGGCGGTAGTCCGTTACGCGTCCTGGCTCTCCGCATCCGTTTCGTGGTGCTCGTGCACGCTGCCGACCCCCGAGCGGCGGCCCGGTCGGCGGAGGAGTCGCAGCGCGTCCGGACGGACGACCCGTAGGCCACGGCCGCGCCGGAGCAGGGAGCCGAGGGTCGACTGCGGCTGCCAGTCGCGCCCGTTCGGCAGGCCCCAGCCGCGACGGACCGCGCCGTACCGCAGCGCGAGGGACAGCACGATCGCCGCGACGATCCCGATCGACGGCGATCCGAGGAAGGACGCGACGACCATCACGGCCGAGGCGGCGACCGCGACGGTGGCGTACAGGGCGTTCCCGCCGAACACCGCCGGGACACGGCGGAGCAGCAGGTCGCGCATCGCGCCGCCCCCGACCGCGGTGATCGTGCCCATGATGATCGCGGCCGGCCAGCCGAGCCCCGCGTCGAACGTCCGCTGCACGCCGACCACGGACCAGATGCCGATGACGGCGGCGTCGAGGATCGTGAAGAGGCGGTCCCACGTCACCTCGGAGAACGACACGAAGAACGCCACGAGCGCCCCGGCGATCGCGACCGGCACGTACAGCGGGTCGACGAGTGCGACCGGGGGACCGTTCTGCAGCAGGGTGTCGCGCAGGATGCCACCGCCGAGGCCCGAGACGAACCCGACGACCAGGAAGCCGAAGAGGTCGAAGTCCATCGTCCGGGCGATCGAGCCACCGAGCAGCGCCGACGCGAAGACACCGGCGAGGTCGAGGACGTTCGTGACCGATGCCAGGCCCTCGGCGGTCAGCAGGTTCATGAGAACCATCAAACCCCACGAGGCGGGAGTGGCGAGCCGAGCCCGGGTTAGGTTAGCCTCACCTACGCCATGCTCGCCACACTCGTCATCGGCCTCCGTGAAGGCCTCGAAGCGACGCTCATCGTCGGCATCATCGCCGCGTTCCTGCGTCGCAACCGCGTCCCCCTCGCGCCGATGTGGCTCGGCGTCGGCACGGCCGTGCTGCTCAGCGTCGCGGTCGGCTTCGGGCTCCAGCTCGTCGAGCAGGCGCTGCCGCAGGCCGAGCAGGAGGGCATGGAGACGATCATCGGCATCGTCGCGGTCGTCTTCGTCACCGGCATGATCGTGTGGATGCGCACGCATGCGCGGTCGCTCGGGAAGGACCTCGAGGCCAGTGCGACGGCAGCCCTCGGCCGCGGGACGGCGTGGGCCCTCTCCGGCATGGCCTTCCTCGCCGTCCTCAAGGAGGGCTTCGAGACGGCGATGTTCCTGCTCGCGACGTTCCAAGCGTCGAGCGACACCGGCTCGGCCGCCCTCGGTGCGGTGATCGGCATCGCCGCGGCGGTCCTCATCGGCTACGGCATCTACACGGGCGGCGTCCGGTTGAACTTGTCGCGGTTCTTCACCGGCACCGGGGTGTTCCTCGTCTTCGTCGCGGCCGGGCTCGTCCTCACTGCCATCCGTCACGCCCACGAGGCCGGCTGGATCGTCATCGGGCAGCAGCGCACCGTCGACCTGTCCTGGCTCGCGCCGAACGGCTCGGTGCAGGGCGCCCTCGTCACCGGTGTGCTGGGCATCCCACCGGACCCCCGTGTCATCGAGGTGCTCGGCTGGGTGCTCTACCTCGTACCCGTGCTCGCGCTGTCCCTCTGGCCGCGTGCCTGGCGCCCGGCCCCGGCGCGGGTGCCGTTCGTCCGCACGGTCGTCGCCGGTGGTCTGGCGGTCGCCGCGGTCGCGCTGGCCGCCGGCGTCCCGGCCGTCGCTGCCTCCGCCCCGCACCTGTCCGACACCGTCCGCCTCGACGGTGACCAGACGAGCCTCACAGCCGAGGTGCACGGGACGACCGGTGCACTCCGCACCCGGGGCAACGGGTCGCAGGCGGAGGTCGAGCTGTCCGCGTCGACGCACCGCCGTGTCACCCGCGCCGGTGCGGTGGCGGACCGCTGGCAGGTGGTCGACGACGGTGCCGCCTCCGAGCAGCCGAGCAGTCTCACGCTCGACGACCTCGTCGGACTCTTCGGCCGCATCCCCGTCGGCATCTCCCCGTCCACGAATCCCGGGCCGTTCACCGCGCGGTGGGCCACGAAGCGGACCACCACCCTCTGGACCGTCGACGGTGGGGTCCTGGACGCGACCGCCTCGGAACGCGACGTGCTGACGCTGAGCGGTGGGGGCCTCCCGTCCGCTCGCACCACGACGCTCGACCGCGCCGTGTGGAGCGTCCCCGACGCCGTCGCCCAGCGCGCCGCCGCGACCGCGGCGACCGCCGCGACGCGCGGTGCGGAACTGCAACTCTGGGCAGCCTGGCTGCCGCTCGCGCTCGGCATCGCCGCCGCAGCGCAACTGCTGCTCGCGCTCCGTGACCGCCGCCGCACCACAGCCATCCCTGCGCCCGACCCCGACACCACCCCGTCGCGCGGCCCGCCCGCCGACGACCCCACGAGGAGCCCCGCGTATGCCGCTCGGTAAGTCCACCGTCCGCCCCCTGATCACCCTCGGCGCCCTCGGCGCAGTGACCGCGCTCGCGCTGACCGGCTGCGCGTCCGGTTCGTCCTCCGCGTCGAGCGACCCGTCCGCGTCCGGGAAGGTCGCCCGCGTCACCGTCACGCTGACGAACGACGGCTCCGACGCCTGCGCGGTCTCCACGACGAAGGTGCCGGCGGGACCGGTCACCTTCACGGTCAAGAACGAGTCGTCGACGGCGATCACCGAGGTCGAGCTCCTGCAGGACCAGCGGATCCTCGGCGAGAAGGAGAACCTCGCGCCCGGCCTCGAGCCCGTGCACTTCACCGCGACGCTCACCGGCGGGAAGTACCAGGTGTACTGCCCCGGTGCGACGACCGAGCTCACGGACTTCACCGTGACCGGGAAGGTCGCGGACACCGCGAACAGCAGCGCTGCGACGCTGCTGGCCGAGGGCACCAAGGGCTACGCGACGTACGTCGACGGCCAGGTCACTGACATGGTCGCGGCCGTCGAGCAGCTGCAGGCGCACGTCGACGAGGGCGACCTCGCCGCCGCGAAGACCGACTACGCGAACGCCCGGCCGTTCTACGAGCACATCGAGAGCGACGTCGACGGCTTCGTGAAGAAGGGGTTTAAGGCCACCGACAACGCCGGCAACCTCGACTACCTCATCGACATGCGGGCCTCGAACCTCGACGAGTCCGTCGGCTGGAGCGGTTTCCACGCAGTCGAGAAGGACCTCTTCGAAGCCGGGAAGATCACCGCGTCGACGAAGAAGACCG
Organism: Curtobacterium sp. 458; assembly: GCF_030406605.1. Lineage (NCBI taxonomy): Bacteria > Bacillati > Actinomycetota > Actinomycetes > Micrococcales > Microbacteriaceae > Curtobacterium > Curtobacterium sp. 458. The sequence continues at coordinate 1,837,196 of NZ_CP129104.1, forward strand.
CCGCGGCGCTGACCGAGAACGTGCACCTGCTCGCGAAGCTCGTCCCGACGCTCGACTACAAGCCGGAGGACCTCGCGAACGGCGCCGCGGGGCTGCTCGAGGAGGTCCAGTCCAACAAGATCACCGGCGAGGAGGAGGCCTACAGCCACATCGACCTCGTCGACCTCGCCGCCAACGTCGAGGGCGCGCGGCAGGCCTTCGCGTACCTCAAGCCCGGACTGACGAAGACGGACCCGACGCTGACGAAGCAGATCGCGAAGCAGTTCGACGCGACGAACGCGCTCATGGACGGCTACCGCGACGCCGACGGACTCGGTGGGTTCAAGGCCTGGACCGGCGACCTGAAGCGCGACGACGCGAACGCGATCTCGCAGCAAGTCCAGGCGCTGCAGGATCCGCTGTCCCGACTGGCCGAGAAGGTCGCCACCGCGTGACGAGCGAGCACGAGCACCGCGACGCGCCGGGCGCGCGCACCGGCGACGCCGCGACCGCGCCGGGCGACACCGCGACCGCGACCACGTCGGCTGCGGGTGGCCGGGGAGGCGTGTCCCGACGCGGCCTCTTCGGCGCCGGCCTCGCCGCGGCCGGGGCCGGTGTCGGTGCCGCGGTGGGCGTCGCCGGCGCGACCGCAGCCACCGGGGTGAACCCGTTCGCCGCGGCCGCGAACGGCGACGAGTCGATCGACCTCTCCCAGGAGCACCCGTTCTACGCGACGGCGTCCGGGCAGCCCCAGGGCGGCATCCGCACCGTGCCGCAGCGGCACTGCGTCTTCATGACGTTCGACCTGTCGACGTCGGTGACGACGGACCTGCAGGTGCTCCTCGCCCGCTGGTCGGCGGCGATCGCACAGCTGCAGGCCGGGAAGACCGTCGGCAGCGTCGAGCCCGCGCACGGCAACGGCGTCGGAGCGGACACGGGGGAGGCCCTCGACCTCGGCCCGGCGTCCCTCACCGTCACGGTCGGACTGGGCCCCGGCGTGTTCGACGAGCGCTTCGGTCTCGCGGACAAGCGTCCGGCGAGTCTCGCGGCGATCCCGACCCTCCCGAGCGACAACCTCGACGAGCAGCTGACCGGCGGCGACCTGTCGCTCCAGGCGTGCGCGGACGACCCGCAGGTGGCGTACCACGCCGTGCGCGACCTCGCTCGGATCGCGCGCGGCACCGCGACCGTGCGCTGGACCGTGCTCGGCTTCGGACGCGCCTCGGCCGGCCCCTCGCAGTCGACGCCGCGGAACCTCATGGGGTTCAAGGACGGCACGCGGAACGTGTCCACCGACGAGGAGTTCAGCCGCTTCGTGTGGGTCGACGACCCGGGCGACGGCGCCGCGTGGATGCGCGGCGGCACGTACCAGGTCGTCCGGAAGATCCGGATGAACCTCGAGACCTGGGACGCCGACAACGTCAGCGACCAGCAGCGCGTCTTCGGCCGGACGAAGATCGAGGGTGCCCCGCTGTCCGGCGGCTCCGAGCACACGACGCCCGACTTCCACGCGGCGCACGGTGACGGCACCACGAAGATCGACGTCCGCTCGCACATCGCGCTCGCGGCGCACGAGGCGAACGGTGGCGTGAAGATCCACCGACGCGGCTACAACTACACGGACGGGCTGAACCAGTACGGGCAGCTCGACGCCGGGCTGCTGTTCGCCGCGTACGTGTCCGACCCGGAGCACTTCACCCGGTTGCAGCGGAAGCTCGGCGCATCCGACCGGTTGAACGAGTACGTCTCGCACATCGGTTCCGGGGTCTTCGCCGTCCCGCCGGCGCCCCGGAAGGGTTCGTACATCGCGGAGCAGCTCTTCCGCTGACGGGCCGGGTGGTGGGTGCCCTCCGTCGTTTCCCTGGAGACGGAGAGCACCCGCGCCGCGGAGTCCGCACCGAGCGGAACCACCGCCGGCGGATGAGAGATGACCCGGCGCGACGCGTCGCTGTGCGACACGGCTGAGGATACGCCGTCCCACTCCGCGGGGACAGGGACCTGAGCGGACTGGAGGCGCGGTGCCAGCTGGTACCGCGCCTCCAGTCCGTCATCCGGTCGCCCGTCAGTCGGTCGTGACCGCTCCGGTGCGCAGGGCGCGTCGTCGTCGAGCGACCACCAGACCGGCGATGCCGGCGAGGAGGAGCAGCCCGGCGGCGATCGCCGGACCGGTGAGCTCGGCGCCCGTGAAGGCGAGCTCGCCGTCGGCGTCGTCGGCGACGATCACGTCGACCGTGCCGTCGCCGTCCGTGTCGACACCCGTGCCCGCGCCGCCGTCGACGGCACCGCCGTTGCCCGCACCGGGCGTCGTGCCCGGGTCAGCGGGGTCGGTCGGGTCGGTACCGGGGTCCGCGGTCTCGGCGGCGACCGGGATCGTCACCGCGAGGGTGATCGTCTGCCCGTTCGGCAGGGTGACGACGAGCGGCTCGTCGGTCGTGGCCGCGGCGCGCGTCGTCAGCGCCGAGCGCGCCACCCCGGCCTCGCCGCCGGGGACGGTGAACTCGAGCGTCGCGCGCCCCTGCTCGTCCGTGGTGTCCACGACCGACGTGTCGATCGTGGCACGGTCGAGCTCTTCGCCGTCGGCGCTCACCGCGACCTCGCCGGCCTGGTCGGTGGCGTTGCTGAAGGTGAGCGAGGACAGGTCGATCCGGACCTCGTCGCCGGGCTGGAACCCGCCCTCGGGCTCGTTCGTCCGGACCCCGACGGCGCGCTGGTCCTGCTGGACCTCCACCGTCGGGTTCGCCCGGAAGTACTGAACCTGTGCCTCGAGGTCGACCATGCCGCTGTCCTGCTTCGCGGCGGCGTCCTTGAACGCGCCGAAGTTGTCGCCGCCCGTCGCGAGGAAGGAGTTCACGGTCACCTTGTAGGTGCGCGTGGCCTCGACGGGATCGCCGTCGAGGGTCATCGAGGTGATGCGGGAGCCGGCCGCAGCCTCCGGGTCGTACGTGTAGGCGAAGCCCTCGGACGCGCCGAGCTTGAGGAACGGGCGGCTGGCCGACGTCGGCTGCCACTGCTGTTCGAGCGCCTGCCGGATCTGGTCGCCGGTGAGGTCGAGGACGACGAGCGTGTTCGCGAACGGCTGGACGACCGCGGCTTCCTTGTAGGTGACCGCGCCCGAGGCAACGTCCGCGCGCAGGCCACCCGGGTTCATGAACGCGATCTGCGAGCCCTGCCGCTGCGTCTGGCTCCGCTGGACCTCCGCGACGAAGTTGCCCAGCGTCGATTCGCCGCCGCGGTTCTCGGAGCCGTCCGTCTGCACCGCGCGCTTGAGGTCGCGGTCGACGGTGCCGAGCTCGACGGCGCCGAGCCGGTCGGCCTCGGCGACGGCGGCGTCGACGGTGGCCTGGACCGCGGGGTCGGGCGTGTAGGTCCCGTCGACCAAGCGCAGGTTCTCGGGTGCCGCCGGGGTCACGGTGCCGTCCGCGGCGACCGTGAGCCGCACGTGGCCGAGGTTGAAGCCGTACGAGCCGGTCTGGATCACCGGGCGGGCGACGGTGCCGCCCGTCGGGACGACCGAGTAGGCGTACGTCTGGTGGGTGTGGGCGGACAGGATCGCCGAGACCTTCGGGGTGACGCCGTAGACCGCGCGCGAGAAGTCGGTGTCGGAGGTCGGCGTGACCGGCGTCGACGACTCCGCGCCGTCGTGCACGAGCAGCACGAGCACGTCGGCCTCGTCGTTCGCCGTGTCGCCGTCGGTGAGCTGCGCGGCGACCTTGTTGACCTCGGTCGTGATGTCGCCCATCTCGAGGCCCTCGATGCCGTCCGGGGCGACGAGGCCCTGGCCGATCAGGTCCACCGTCGCGCCGATGAAGCCGACGCGCTCGCCGCTGATCTCCTGGATCGAGTACGGCTGGAACGCGGGCTTCCCCGTGGCCGAGTCGAGGATGTTCGCGGAGACGTAGTCCCACTGCGCCGCACGGACGCCCTCGCCCTGGCCGCCGATCACGCGGTCGCGGAGGTCGTCCTGGCCCTTGTCGAGCTCGTGGTTGCCGATCGCGCTGACGGAGAGGTCCATCTGGTTGAGCACGTCGATCGTGGGCTGGTCGTCCTGGATGAACGACTCGAACGTCGAGCCGCCGATGTTGTCGCCGGAGCTGACGAACGCGGAGGTCGTGCCGTCGCCGCGGAGCTGTTCCAGTGCGCCGGCCAACGTCGCCGCTCCGGCAGCGTCGCCGTCGCGGGGGGTCGGGACGCCGTTCGTCTGTGAGATGGACTGCGCGATCCGACCGTGGAAGTCGTTCACGTTGTACAGGTCGATCGTGGTGTCGCCCTCGGCAGCACTGGCGACGGACGGCACGGACAGCGCGACGAGGACACCGGCGGTCGCGAGCGCAGCGCCCGCGACCAGGCGCCCACGACGCGTTCGGGAGTGGTGGGAAGTGTTCATCGGCGACGAACCTAGGAGGACGCACAGGCAACACGCCAGACGCCCCCCGAACGCGTCACACGATGTTCACACGAGCAACACCCGCGACCCGCTCAGTCGCGGCCGAGCGCGCCCTTCACCCGCTCGACGGCCTCCGCCGCCATGGCCTTCGCCGAGTCCTTCACGACGTCGAGCTCGACCGGGTCGCCCTTCAGCAGGCTCTTCGCCGTGTTGATCGCGTACTCCGCCGTGATGTGCGGCGGGAGCGGCGGCACGCTCCGGCTGACGTAGGCGTCGATCACGGTCACGCCCGGGTTCGCGAACGCTCGCTCGACGGCCGCCTCGACCTCGGCGTCGTCGTGCACGGCGATGCCCGTGAACCCGAGGAGCTCGGCGTAGCCGGCGTAGTCCATCGTCTCGACGTCCTGCGAGCCCCGCCACATCGGGTTGCCGTCCTCGGTGCGCATCTCCCACGAGACCTGCCCGAGGTCGTCGTTGTGCATGATCACGATGACGAGCTGCTGGTTCGGCCAGCTCGCCATGTACTTCTTCACGGTGATGAGCTCGTTCATGCCGAGCATCTGGAACGCGCCGTCGCCGATGGTGCACACGGCCGGAGCGTCCGGGAACGCGAACTTGGCGGTCACGGCGTACGGCATCGCGGCGAGCATGGTCGCGAGCCGGCCGGACATGTCGCCGTGCATGCCCCGGCGGAGGCGGATGTGGTGTCCGTACCAGTCCGCGGTGGTCCCGGCGTCGCATGTGACGGTGACGCCCTCGGGCAGGCGCTCGTTCACGGCGCTGATCACCCGCCGCGGGTTGACGCCGTCGCTGTAGGAGACCTCGGCCTGGCGGGCCATCTCGGCCTCCCACTCCCGCATCTCGTCGGCGAGCTGCTCCTGCCACGAGCGGTCCGTGGTCTGCTCGAGGAGCGGCAGGACCGCGTCGAGCGTCGCGCCGACGTCGCCCCAGAGGTTGAGCTCGGTCGGGTAGCGGAGGCCGAGCTGCTCGGGCTTGATGTCGACCTGCACACCGCGGGCCTGCCCGGTCGCCGGCAGGTACTCGCCGTAGGGGTAGTTCGTGCCGAGGAGCACGATCGTGTCGCACTCCTTGATCTGCGTCAGGCTCGGCCGCGACCCCAGGAGCCCGACCTGCTGCGTGTGGTACGGCACGTCCGACGGCACGACGTCCTTGCCGCGGAGGGCGGTGATGATGCCGGCGCCGGTCTTCTCCGCGGCGGCGAGGACCTGGTCCGTCGCACCGCGGGCACCGGCCCCGACGAGGAAGGTGATCTTCTCGCCGGCGTTGAGGATCTCCGCGAACCGCCGGACGTCCTCGGCCGACGGCGTGATGCGGGTGGAGGCGGGGACGTCGCTCGACCGCGACACCCAGTGCTCGGCCGCGGGCTCCTCCCACGCCATCGCCTGCACGTCGTGGGGGAGGACCACCACGGCGGGCTGCTTCCGGAGCATCGCGGTGCGGAACGCCGTGTCGATCACGACCCCGGCAGCGTCCGGCGAGGCGACGGTCTCGACGTAGCACGCCACGTCCGCGAACACCCGCTCGAGGTTCGACTCCTGCTGCGTGAAGGTCCCGATCGACGCCAGGCCCTGCTGTCCGACGATCGCGACGACCGGCTGGTTGTCCATCTGCGCGTCGTAGAGGCCGTTGAGCATGTGGAACGCTCCGGGGCTGGACGTCGCGACGCACACGCCGACCTCGCCGGTGAACTTCGCGTGCGCGGTCGCCATGAGCGCGGCGATCTCCTCGTGCGTCGGCCGGACGTACTCGAGGGCACGCTCGCTGCCGTCCGCCTTGCCGAGTGCTCCGTCGAACGCGCCGATGCCGTCCCCGGGGTAGCCGAACACCCGGGACACGCCCCAGGACTTGATGCGGTCGATGACGAAGTCGCTCACGGTGGTGCCCATGCGACCAGCGTGCATCCCGCAGGCTGTACGCGTTCAGACTGGAGGCCCGGACCACGTGACCGACGCCGGTCACGTGATGCGGGCCTCCAGTCGGGCGCGGAGCGCTCAGCCGATCGCGTGCCAGGCGCGGTCGCGCGCACTGTCGAGGACCGCCGCGATGATCGCCGCGGCGCGCGCGCCGTCCGCGAAGGTCGGGAGCCCCTCGGGGGACCCGCCGCGGACGGCGTCGTAGGTGTCGGCGACGAACGCCGTGAACGCGTCGAGGTAGCCCTGCGGGTGGCCAGCCGGCACGACCGCGAGGCGCCGCTGGTCCGGGGGGCCCTGCGTGGGGTCGCGGACGATGATCTGGGCGCCGCGCTCGGTGCCGAACCAGGCCGACTCCGGCTGCTCCTGGTCGAAGGCGGCCGACCCGAGGGTGCCGTCCACCTCGAACCAGAGCCGGTTCTTGCGGCCGGCGGAGACCTGCGAGATGACGACGTTCCCGATGCGGCCGGCACCGGTGCGGAACGTGGCGACCGCGGTGTCCTCCGTCGTGACGTCGGCGCGCTGGCTGGCGTCCGCGAGCGGGTCCGGGTCGGGGGATCCGGAGAACGACGGGCCGGACGCCGCGGGTCGGGTCGGGTAGACGACGTCGGTGGCGGCCGAGACCTCGACGAAGCGCTGGCCGGTGACGAACTCGACGAGGTCGCACCAGTGCGAGCCGATGTCGGCGAACGCCCGCGATGCACCGCTCGAGGACGGGTCGACCCGCCACGAGGAGGCGTCCTCGTCGAGCATCCAGTCCTGCAGGTAGTGCCCGTGCACGGCGAGCAGTCGACCGAGCTCGCCCTCGGCCACACGGGCGCGGATCTCCCGGACGACCGGGTGGTACCGGTACACGAACGGGACGGTGGCGACGACACCGGCCTCCGCCGCCGCGGCGACGAGCTCGTCCGCCTGCTCGGGGTCGAGCGCGAGCGGCTTCTCGCAGACGACGTGGATGCCGGCGCGGATCACCGCGAGGGACTGCGGGTGGTGCTGGCCGTTCGGGGTGCACACGTGCACGACGTCGGGAGCGTCCGCGATGACCTCGTCGAGCGACCCGTACCCACGGGGGAGCCCGAGCTGCTCGGCGACCTGGGCGGACCGGTCCGGGGTGCGTCCGAGGACCCCGAGGACCTCGGCACCCGCGGCCGACGCCGCGCGGACGTGCACGCCCGCGATCATGCCCGTGCCGATCACCGCGACGCGGAGGCGCCGCCCGTCGTGCTCACTGCTCATGGTGCTCCCTCGCGCCGGACTGCCCCCACCGTAGCGGCGCGACCGGGCGCACGCCCGCCGGTGGTGTGCGCGGCGCGCAGCCCGACGGAGACGGGTCCGGACCCGGCCACCTGCAGGACTCGTGAGTACGTTCTGGGGCATGTCGAGCCTCCAGACCACCCTGCTCATCCTCGGTGCCAGCGGCGACCTCTCCAAGCGGCTGCTGCTCCCCGGTCTCGCCACCCTGTTGGAGGTGAAGGAGGACTGGGACGTGCAGCTCGTCGGAGCCGGTACGGAGGACCTGTCGGACGACGACTGGAAGCGTCTCGTGCACGATGCGTTCGAGAACGCACAGGCGTCGAAGAACGAGGAGGACGAGGGCGCGCACGACGGCTCCGAGCGACTGAGCGGCCGGCTCCGCGCCGTCGTCGAGGCGTCGAGCTACCGCAAGTCCGACGTCACCAGCGCGGACGACTTGAAGGCCCTCCTCGCGGACTGCCACCACGACCCGGCCGTCTACTTCGCCCTGCCCCCGGCCGTCACCGAGAAGAGCTGCGAGGTCCTCGCCGGGCTCGAGCTCCCGAAAGGCACCCGCTTCGCGCTCGAGAAGCCGTTCGGTACCGACGCCGCGAGCGCCGAGCACCTGAACGACGTGCTGCACGGGTTCCTGCCCGAGGAGCGCATCCACCGCGTCGACCACTTCCTCGGCCGCTCCACCGTGCTCAACCTGCTCGGCCTGCGCTTCGCCAACCGCATCGTCGAGCCGCTGCTGTCCTCCCAGCACGTCGAGCGCATCGACATCGTCTACGACGAGACGCTCGGACTCGAGGGACGTGCCCGCTACTACGACAAGGCCGGCGCCCTCGTCGACATGATCCAGAGCCACCTGCTCCAGGTGATGGCCGTCGTCGCGATGGAGGCACCCGCGTCGATCGACGCCGACGACCTCCGCACGCAGAAGGAACTCGTGCTGCGCGCCGTCCGACCCTGGGGTGGCGACGTCGTCGCGGCCGGCAAGCGAGCGCGCTACACGGCCGGCACGGTCGGCGACCGGAAGCTCCCGAGCTACGTCGACGAGGACGGTGTGGACCCCTCGCTCGGCACCGAGACGCTCGCGCAGCTCACCCTCGAGGTCGCGAACTGGCGCTGGGCCGGCGTCCCGATCACGCTCCGGTCGGGCAAGGCGCTCGGGCAGCAGCGTCGCGAGATCGTCATCACGTTCAAGGACTCGCCGCACGTGCCGAACGGGCTGACCGGTGCCGAGCGGCCCGACCGGCTCCGCATCTGGATCGCCCCGGACGAGATGCAGCTCGAACTCAACGTGAACGGCCCCGGCGACCCGTACACGATCGACCACACCGCGCTGTCGGTGACCTTCAACCCCGGCCGGCTGAGTGCCTACGGCGAGGTGCTCGCCGGGGTCCTCGAGGGCGACGCCACGCTCTCCGTCCGCGGGGACAGCGCCGTGCAGGGCTGGAAGGTCGTCGAGCCGTTCCTCCAGGCCTGGCGCGACGGGAAGACGCCGCTCGACGACTACGCCGCCGGGTCCGAGGGGCCGGACGGCTGGGACAACATCGACGCCTGAGCGGCCGACCACCGGACGGGAGGCACGTGGCGGGGCCGCCACGTGCCTCCCGTCCGTCGTCCGGTCACCACGCACACGGGCGGGGCGGCCGCCCGGTCAGCGGGCGTAGCGTCGGCTCGTGACCACCATCGACGACATCCTGCAGACCGTCCCCGACCCCGCCGGCGCCGACGTGCGCGTCGAGACCGTGCGCTACGACCACGAGGGCACCGTCCTCGAGGGCGTGCTCGCGAAGGACCACGCCATCGCGGGCCCGCGTCCCGCCGTGCTCGTCGTGCACGACTGGCACGGCGTCAACGAGCACGTGCACGCCCGGGTGACGATGCTCGCGCGCCTCGGGTACGTCGCGTTCGGCGCCGACATCTACGGCGCCGACGTCCGACCCGGCGACGACACGGCCGGCCAGGTCGCCGGCTCGTACTACCAGGACCTCCCGCTGCTCCGGGCCCGTGCACTCGCCGGGTTCGAGCAGCTCCGCCGCGACCCCGACGTCGACCACACCCGCATCGCCGTCATGGGCTACTGCTTCGGCGGGTCGACGGCCCTCGAGCTCGCCCGCACCGGAGCGGACCTCGTCGGCGCGGTGTCGTTCCACGGCGGTCTGATCGCCCACGAGCCGTCCGACGCGCACCAGATCCGGGCGAAGCTCCTGGTGCTCACCGGTGGTTCCGACCCGGTCGTCCCCGACGAGAAGGTGCACGAGTGGCAGGACGAGATGCGTGCGGCGCCCGAGGTCGACTGGCAGGTCGTCACCTACTCGGGCGCGATGCACGCGTTCGCCGTCCCGGGCACGGACGCTCCCGACCACGGCGCGCAGTACCAGGCGACGGCGGACCGGCGGTCGTGGCAGGCGTTGCAGACGTTCCTCGGCGAGGTGTTCGACGAGGAGGCCTAGGCCGTCGGCGATGGCGCGACACGCCGAGCGGCCGGTCCGGAGGGCCTCGATTGGCGCGTGGCCCGCACCTGTTGTAGAGTCTTCCACGGCCGCAAACGCCACGCGCTCGTAGCTCAATGGATAGAGCATCTGACTACGGATCAGAAGGTTGGGGGTTCGAGTCCCTTCGAGCGCACACTGTTTGAGACAGCAGGGAAGACGCCCCCGGTTCCATCGGAACCGGGGGCGTCTTCTGTTCCCGCGTCTTCTGCTCCCGGGGTGGGGTGGCTCTCGCCGCCACGGCTGCCGTCCGTCGTCGTTGGGTCGACCGCTGTCGAACGACTCCGTCGCTGTCGTACGACGACCACGACGTCGCTCGTCTCGCGGTCGCCCTGGCCGCGCGTGCGGGCAACGACGCCGCTGTCGCACGACAGCGGCGGCGTCGTTCCGCGACGGCGCGCAGTGAATGCACCCCCGAGGCGGACGGGAGGCGCGGTGCCAGCCGGCACCGCGCCTCCCGTCCGTCAGTCGCTCACGTCGACTACGCGACCTGCACGCGCGACTCGGCGAGCGTCGGGTAGTCGGTGTAGCCCTCGGCCGTGGCGCCGTAGAACAGCTCCGGACGCGGCTCGTTGAGCTCCTCGTCCTGCTCCCAGCGGAGCGCGAGGTCCGGGTTCGCGATCGCCGGACGACCGACCGCCACGGCGTCGACGTGCTCGGAGTCGAGCAGCGCGATCGCCTCGTCACGGGTGGTCACCGACGAGAAGCCCGAGTTCGCGATGAACGGCGCTCCGGCGGTGCGGCGGATCGTCTGCACGAGGTCCGACGCGATCTCCGCCTGGAGGACGTCGATGAACGCGAGACCGAGCGGCGCGAGGCCCTCCGCCACCGCGGTGTAGGTGGCGAGGACGTCGGCGTCGTCCTCCTCCAGCACGCCCTGGATGTTGTGCTGCGGCGAGAGGCGGATGCCGACGCGATCGGCGCCGATGGCCTCCGCGACGGCGGTGGTGACCTCGATCGCGAAGCGCGCGCGGTTCTCGGGGGAGCCGCCGTACTCGTCGGTGCGGGTGTTCGACACGGGGGACAGGAACTCGTGCACGAGGTAGCCGTTGGCGCCGTGGACCTCGACGCCGTCGAGCCCGGCCGCGATCGCGTTGCGTGCGGCCTGCGCGAAGCCCTGGACCGCCTCGCGGACCTCGGCGGTGGTCAGCTCGTGCGGGACGGGCATGTCGGCCTTGCTGCCGTCGGCGAGGTGCGTCTGCCCGGGGGCGGCGATCGCGCTCGGACCGACGATGCGCGGCGTCTCGGAGATCGACGTGTGGGAGACCCGGCCGCCGTGCATGAGCTGCATGACGATGGTGCCGCCCTCGGCGTGCACGGCGTCCGTCACGCGGCGCCACCCGGCGATCTGCTCGTCGGTCTCGATGCCGGGCTGGCCGGGGTAGGAGCGGCCCTCCTGGACGGGCCAGGTCCCCTCGGTGATGATCATCCCCATGCCCGCCCGCTGGCGGTAGTGCTCGACGAGCAGGTCGTTCGGGATGCCCTGGGCGCCGGCGCGGGTGCGCGTGAGCGGTGCCATGACGATCCGGTTGCGGAGGTGCAGTGCGCCGAAGTCGGCGGGTTCGAAGAGCTTCACGTGTCCGTTGAACCACGTGTTGCCGGGTGCAATTCCCCTTCGGGGCGGATCGTCAGCGACCGGGGCACACCAGCGTCGACGAGCGCACCTGACCCTCGGGTCGGATCACCTGGTGCAGCGACAGGGGCTGCCCGCAGATGGGGCAGGGGCGGTCGACCGTCCGGTCGTCGACGCCCTCGGGGTGGCCGGCGCCGATCTGCGACGGGCCCATCTTCTCGATGAGCGTGGTGTTCCACTTCTCGTACCAGCGGCCGAAGCGACCCATCGCCCTTCCTTTCGTTCGTGCACGAATGATTCTGCCACGAAGCGTTGCGGCGCGCCAGGGTCAGATGTCGTCGACCCGTTCCAGCAGTTCGGTCAGGTCGTCCTTGAGGGCCTCGAGCCGGGCGGGCGGCCATCCCAGTCGGTCGGCCACGGCGAGCGGCACCGCCTCGGCACGGTCGCGGAGCGCTCGGCCTGCCGTCGTCAGGGAGACCTCGAGCTGGCGTTCGTCGGCGGTGCTGCGAGCACGCTTGAGGTACCCGGAGGCTTCCAGTCGCTTGAGCAGCGGGCTGAGTGTCGCGGAGTCGAGGCGGAGTTCGCGGGCGATCTCCCGCACGGACCGCGGATCGCGCTCCCACAGCGCGAGCATCACGAGGTACTGCGGGTGGGTGAGCCCCATCGGCTCGAGGAGATCGCGGTACAGACCGATGACGCTCCGACTCGTCGCGGCGAGGGCGAAGCAGAGCTGCCGGTCGAGGGCGAGCGGGTCCACGTCGGTCTCGGTCATGCCCCCACCCTACGCTTCGTGCACGAACGACCGGGTTCGCGGACGCTACGCGACGGGCGACGCACTGGAGGCGCGGTGCCGGTCTCGGGGACCGGCACCGCGCCTCCAGGCGGTTGCGTCAGCGCGGAGCGCTACGCGCGGTGCGTCGGAGTGTGGCCCTCGTGCGGGTTCGCGTCCGGCTCGGCCGCCGCGGCGTGCGCGCCGTGGTGCTCGGCGTCGCCGCCTCGCTGGGCGAGCTCGCCGTGCCCGCCGCTCGGGTGGGCGCGTTCGAGCTTGGCGCCCTCGACGTCCACGTCCGGCAGGATGCGGTCGAGCCACTTCGGGATCCACCAGGCGCTGCGTCCGAGCAGGTGCATGACCGCGGGGATGAGCAGCATCCGCACCACGAACGCGTCGAGCAGCACACCGAAGGCGAGCCCGAAGCCGATCGGCTTGATCGTCGACGAGTCGGAGAAGATGAAGCCCGCGAAGACGGAGATCATGATGATCGCCGCCGCCGTGACCACGGCCCGTCCGGCGTGCAGGCCCCGCTGGACCGCGACCTTCGCCGATGCGCCGTGGGCGTACGCCTCGCGCATGCCCGACACGAGGAACAGCTGGTAGTCCATCGCGAGCCCGAACAGGATCCCGATCTCGATGATCGGCAGGAAGCTCAGGATCGGCGCCGGGTCGTGCACGCCGAACACGGAGCCGAGCCAGCCGAACTGGTAGATCGCGGTCAGGCCACCGAACGACGCGAGCACGGACAGGATGAACCCGGCCGTCGCGGTGATCGGCACGAGGAACGACCGGAACACGATGATCAGGATGATGAGCGACAGCCCGACGACGACCGCGAGGTAGAGCGGCAGCACGTTCGAGAGCTTCTCGGACACGTCGATGTTCGCGGAGGCGTTGCCCGCGACGCCGAGCGTGGCCTTCCCGTCGTCGACGCTCACCTGCTGCTCGCGCAGGTCCTTCACGAGCGTCTCGGTCGAGACACTGTCCGGGCCGCCGGCGGGCTTCACCTGGAACGCGATGATGTCGCGGTCCTCCGACGCACCGATCGGGAGCACGGCCTCGACGTCGTCGTTCTTCGCCAGGGCCTGGCCGATGGTGACCTCGGTCGCGGTGACGTCGTCCTTGCTGACCGCCTTCGGCAGGTTCGCCACGACGAGCAGTGGACCGTTCTGACCGGCGCCGAACTCGTCCGACAGGGTCTTGTAGGCCTGGTACTGCGACGACTCGACGTCCTCGGACGCACCCGTGGGCAGGCCGAGTCGCATCTGCGTCGCGGGCAGGGCGATGGTGCCGAGCACGGCGACGCCGGCGACGAGCGTGATGACGGCGCGCCAGGTCGACATCGGCTTGTTCGGCACCCGGATCGAGTCCGTGTTGCCGACCCGCTCGCGCTCCTTGCGGCGCAGGATGCGCATGCCGAGCAGCGAGAGCAGCGCCGGGGTGAACGACGTCGCGATGAGGATCGCGAACAGCACCGCGACGGCGCCGACCGTGCCCATCAGCCCGAGGAACGGGATGCCCGTGATGTTCAGCGCGAGCAGGGCCACGATGACCGTCGTGCCGGCGAAGACGACCGCGTTGCCGGAGGTCCCGTTCGCGAGGCCGATCGACTCGTGCACGCCCATGCCGGCCTTCAACTGCGTGCGGTGTCGGTTGAGGATGAAGAGCGAGTAGTCGATGCCGACCGCCAGGCCCAGCATCACCCCCAGGACCGGCGTGACCGAGATGAACTCGACGAGGCTCGAGAACGACAGCGCCGCGAGGGACGCGACGCCGACGCCGAGCACCGCGGAGACGAGCGGGATCGCGGCGCCGATCACCGTGCGGAGCATGAGGAACAGCACGAGTGCGGCGATGATCACGCCGATGATCTCGCCCGGACCGAGGATCGACGGCACGCCCTGCGCGATGTCGTTCGACACGTACACGTCGACGCCGCTGATCTTCGCCGCCTCGGCCTTGTCCGAGATGGCCTGCTTCGTGCTCTGCGGCACCTCGTAGGTCGACTTCGTGAACTGCACGGTGCCGATCGCGGCGGAGTCGTTCGAGGACACGAACCGGATGTCCTTCGACAGGTCGAGGAGCTTCGACCCCTGCTCGAGCTCCTGCTCGCTGTCGTCCAGCTTCTGCTCGTTCTCGTCGAGCTTCTTCGTGTTCTCGTCGATCTGCTGCTGGGCTGCCGTGATCTGCTGCTGACCCGCGGTGATCTGCTGCTGCTGCGCGTCGATCTGCGCCTGGGCCTGCTGCAGCTGTGCCTGCGCGGCTGCGGAGGCGGCGGCACCGGCGGCCTCGGCCTGGGCCTTCTGCGCGTCGAGCTGCTGCTGCGCCTGCTCGATCTTCGTCTTGCCCGACTCGAGCTGCGACTTCTGCGCGTCGAGCTGGTCCTGGCCGTCCTCGATCTGCTTCCGGCCGTCGGAGATCTGCTTCCGGCCGTCGCTGATCTGCTCGCGGCCGTCGACGATCTTCTGCCGCTGGTCGTCGAGCTGCTGCTGCGTCGTGAAGCCGTCGGTGACGTCCTTGACGCCGTCCTCGCTCTTCAGCCCGTCGAGGAAGTCCTTGACCTCGGTCTTCTGGTCGTCCGTGAACGCCTTGCCGTTCGTGGTCGTGAAGACGAGCGTGCCGGTGCCGCCGTTCGCGGACGGGAACTTGTCCGCGAGCTCGTCCTGCACCTGGCTGGTCTTGGTGTTCGGGATCGAGATCGAGGACGAGATCGAGCCGGCGAACAGGCTGTAGGTGAGCCCGGCGATGCCCATGATCACGATCCACGCGATGATCACGAGCCAGTGCCTGCGGGCGGAGAAGCGCCCGAGTCGGTAGAGGAGACCGGCCATGCGGAGAGCCCCGTTCCTTTCGTTGTGCGTGCTGAGTGGTGACGGGGTGCGCCGGTGGACCCCTGGGGGTGACGATCAGTCGGTGGGCATGTAGCCGCTGCGGACGCTGTGGACGAGTCTGCTCAGCAACGCGTCCCACGCGTCCAGGGATGCGCGGTCGAGCGAGGGGCCCGTGTGCGTGAGCCAGTGGTCCGCGATCACGACGATGCCGCTCATGAGTGACTCCACGAGCAGCGCGGCGTCGAGCTCGTCCGCGGCCGGGTGGCGGCGGGTGACCTCGTCGCGCAGTCGTTCGGTGACCCGGGAGAACGCGGTCTGGGTGAGCACCGCGGCCTTCGGGTCGGACTTGCCGGGTTCGCCGAGGATCCGGTACATGCTCGCGATCGCCGGCGCGAGGTCGGCTCCGCGGGCGGCGGACTCGAGCTCGTCGAACATCGACGACCGCGACCCGTCGCCGACCGGGGTCTTCGCCATGTCGGCCAGGAAGCGGTCGATGATGACCGACAGCTCCTCTTCGCAGACGGTGAGGAGGACCTCGTCGAGGGACGCGAAGTGGTTGAAGACCGTCCGTCGCGCGACGTCGGCCCGCGCCGCGAGGTCGTCGACCCCGAACTCGCGTCCGCCCTGCTCCGCGATGAGGTCGCGCGCGGCCTGCAGGATCGCTGCACGGTGCTTCGCCTTGAGGGCGGCACGGCGGTCGGGTGCGAGGGTCACGTCTGTGAACACTAGGTGCATCGATGCACTGAGTGCAACGACTCCGAGTGCATGCTCAGATTCGTCCCCCGACGCGCGTCGCCCACGCGATCGAAGGACGGACGGGAGGCCCGTGGTGGCGCCGCCACGGGCCGCCTGTCCGTAGGTTGGTCACCATGCACCCGCTGTCGGCCACCCTCGACCGCTGGAACGCGCGACACCTCTGGTCACACAACGCGGCCTACTCGTGGTTCGTCGTCGCCCATGCCCGCGCGCTCCGGCGGCGCGGGGGGAGCAGTGTCCTCGACGTGGGCTGCGGAGCCGGGCTGCTGCTCGCCCGGCTCCGTCGCGTGCTCCCGGACGCGGCCGGTGTCGAGCCGGACCCACGGATGGCGCGACTCGCCGCGCGCAGCGGCGCGCGGATCACCGCGGAGCTGCCCGCCGAGCCGGTCGACCTCGTCGTCCTCGTGGCTTCGCTCCACCACCTCGACGCCGACGACGCGCTCCCACGGCTGCGCGCGCTCGTCCGCCCCGGCGGGCGACTCGTCGCGATCGCCCCCACTCGCTCGACGTGGGCTGACCTGCCCCGCGTGGTCTTCTCGCTCGTGGCCAACCCGATCGTGGGATTCGTGCGGCACCCGCTCGGGACCGATCGCGCTCCGGAGCACATGACCGCACCGACGGTCGCGCCGACCCTGTCCCACCGGGAAGTGCGGTCGTCCGCCCGGCGACACCTGCCCGACGCCCGGGTGTGGCCGGGACTCTTCTGGCGGAGCGTCGTCGTCTGGGGAGCGCCGTGACGATCCTGCTCGTGAGCGGCGCACCCGGGAGCGGCAAGACGACGCTCGCGACGGCGCTCGCCGCGCAGCTCGGTTGGCCGCAGGTGCACCGCGACGAGCTCTACGCCGGGATCACGGCGGCGGGCGACGTCGACCGCGATCAGGTCGTGCCGCAGGGCGTCGCCGCGTTCTGGAGCGTGACGGCGGCGTACGCCCGGGCGGGGTCCAGCGTCATCGCGGAGGCGACGTTGTACCGCGGGCAGTCCGAGGCGGAGGTCCGCGACGTCCTCGGCGGTCCGTGGCCGATCCGGAACCTCCACTGCGTGACGCCGACGTGGCACGAGCGGTTCGTCGCCCGGGGTCACGAGGCGCGGTTGAACGACCGCGCGCTCGCGAACGCGCCGGCGACCGTGCCGCCGCTCGACCTCGGCTGCCCACTGCTCGAGGTCGACACGACGAACGAGTACCACCCGGGGCTCGACGACCTGGTGCGCTGGGCGACGGTGGCATCCGGCTAGCGTTCGTGCATGCAGCTCAGACAGACGACCTGGGTCCGGTGGACGCAGTGGCCGCTCGCGGCGGCGGCGCTGGCGTTCCTCGCCGCGTACGCGATCGAGGTGCTCGCCGATCCGTCAGGCGCCGTGCGGGTCCTGTGCGAGACGGTCGTCAAGGTCACCTGGGCGATGTTCATCGTCGACTACCTGGTCATGCTCACGACGGCGGAGCGACGCGGGCGGTGGTTCGTCATGCACCTGCTCGACCTCGCCGTCATCGTGCTGCCGTTCCTGCGACCCCTGCGGCTGCTCCGGCTGGTGCAGCTGTTCCGTGTCCTCCAGCACACGACCGGCACGGCTGTCCGTGGGCGGGTGACCGTGTACGTGGTCGCGACCACGACCCTGCTCGTGTTCGTTTCCGCCTTGGCGGTGTTCGACGTCGAACACCGTGCCCCCGGAGCGAGCATCGTCTCGTTCGGTGACGCTCTGTGGTGGTCGGTCGTGACGATCACGACCGTCGGCTACGGCGACCTCACACCGGTCACGGTCGAGGGTCGTCTGATCGCCACCGGCGTGATGATCAGCGGGATCGCCCTCCTCGGAGTGGTCACGGCGACGATCGCGAGCTGGATCATCGATCAGGTCGGCCGTCGCAACGAGGAAGCGCAGACCGCGACCCGACGCGAACTCCGCGAGCTCACCGCGGAGATCCGAGCACTCCGCGACGAGCTCGCGCGCGGAGGCATGGCAGGGTCCGGCGGTCAGGCCGGCTCGTCGTCCCACGGGACCGGGGTCGTGGTGCCGGACTCCCAGTCGCGCCGCAGCACGCCGTAGGCGACCGACGCGAGCGGCTCCCCACCGGGTACGGGCCAGCCCTCCCGGTAGTGCGCCTCCTTGACCCACCCCGCGCGGAGGAACGTCCGCCGCATCGCCGTGTTGTCCTCGCGGGTCTGCCCCTCGAAGCGCGTCACCTCGGGCAGCGTCCGGAACACGTGGTCGGTCGCCGCGCGGAGCGCCTGCACGCCGAACCCCTGCCCGCGGTGCTCGCCGGCGATGCGGAGGTCGAAGAGTGGCACCGGGTCCTCGAGGTCCTCCAGGCGGAGCACGCCGACGCGGCCCCGCTCGTCCGAGTCGATCCAGAACGAGTCGTGTTCGTCGTCGCGCCATGCACCGCCGTCGACGTCGTGCTCGGCGTCTGCGCGGTCGATGCGACGTCGCACGTGGAACGGGAACTCCTCGGTCGTGAGGAAGGCGACCAGGGCCTGCCGGTCGGCGCCGGTGGGGTCGAGACGGGTGAGTCGGACGGCCATGCGGGCCACGCTACCGGTGCTCGGTTTCCCGCACGCCCGTGCGGCTTGCCGCCGTGGACCCCGCGAAGGGAGGCGCCGATTCGTTCCGTGCGTGAACCTGATGGTGACAGGGCAGTACAGGAGCAGATCGTGAAACGGCAACGCACCTCGCAACGGCGCGAGCGGACCACCTCGACGCGCGGGGGCTTCCTCCGCGGAGCCGTCGTGCTGGTCGTTGCCGGGGTCACCGTCGCCGTGATGCTGGCGTTCCTCACGCCGGCGCAGGGCAGCGAGCTCCTCCCGTCGCTGTCGCCGTCGCCCAGCAGCGCGACGACGAGCGGCGCGTCGCCGAGCGGCGCGACGCCGAGCAGCGCGGCGTCGACGCAGCAGACGCCGGACGGTGCTGCTCCCGACGGCACGACCGCCTCCGGTGAGCCAGCCGGCGGCGCCGCTTCCGGGCACCCGTCCGGCTCGACCTCGGAGGGCGCCGTGCAACCCCGGACACCCACCCCGACCGTTCCGGAACCCGTGCTCGGTCCGCAGGCGGCGTTCTTCGAGGACTTCACGACCCCGGCGGCGAGCGGTGGACCGTTCGGCGCGACCTACGCGAACGCCTGGCAGGCGTACGACGAGGGCACGAGCGACAAGTACTACTCGGGCGCACTGATCAGTGCACACGACGGCGTCATGGACGTCGCGATGAACGGCACCCAGGGCGCGGCCGGGGTCTTCGGACCGCCGGCGACGGCGTGGGCGCAGACCGGCGGCACGTTCAGCATCCGCATGAAGGTCGAGGGCGGTCGGGGCAACGGGACGGCGGTCATGCTCTGGCCGACGTCGAACGACGCGTCCGAGGGGGAGCTCGACTACCCCGAGGGCGGTTTCTCCGGCAAGCCGGACGTGTTCCACCACTCGATGGTGCCGGGCCACGCCGACAAGGCGTACCGGATCCTGACCGACGCGTCGTGGAAGGACTGGCACACGTACACGACGGTCTGGGTGCCGGGGAAGTCGGTCAGCTACTTCCTCGACGGGGTGCTGCTCGAGACGGTGACGGAGTCGGTGCCGACCACCCCGCACCGGTACACGTTCCAGATCGGCAACACCGGCAAGCCCGGCCACGTGCTCATCGACTGGGTGTCGATCGAACCCTGAGGCCGTCGTTCGTGCAGGCTGGGGTCGTGCGTGCTCCACGATGGACGGCCGTGATCGTCGGTGCCGGCCTCACCGCAGCCCTCGTCGGGTGCTCCGGACCCGGCGCACCGGTCGGGCAGGCGACGACTCCGGGAGCCGCTGCACCCACCGACGTCCCGACCGCCGCGCCGACGGTCTCGGCAGACGGCGCCCTGGCTGCGCTCGAACGGGAGTCCGACGCCCGACTCGGTGTCGTCGCCGTCGACACGGAGTCCGGGACGACGCTCGCGTACCGCGGCGACGAGCGCTTCCCGTTCGCGTCGACGAACAAGGTGTTCATCGCCGCGGCCGTGCTCGACCGGTCGACGGCGGCGGACCTCGACACGATCATCCACTACGACCGCGGCGACCTGCTCGAGTACGCACCGGTCACCTCGCGCTCGGTCGACACCGGGATGACCGTCCGGGCGCTCGTCGACGCAGCCGTCAGTGTGAGCGACAACACCGCGGCGAACCTCCTCGTGGAGCGCCTCGGAGGCCCGGACGCCGTCGAGTCCTGGCTCCGTGGCATCGGTGACCGTGTGACCCGCGTCGACCGGCTCGAGCCCGACCTGAACGCGGCGACGCCCGGCGACGACCGGGACACCAGCACGCCCGAGCAGTTCGCGGCCGACCTCCGTGCCGTGCTCCTCGGGGACGCCCTCGACGCCGACGACCAGCGCGTGCTCCGGACCGCGATGCTCGGCACCACCACGGGCGACGGGACGATCCGCGCCGGGGTGCCGTCCGGCTGGCGGGTCGCCGACAAGACCGGCACGGGGTCGTACGGCGTCCGGAACGACATCGGTGTCGTGACACCTCCGGGGCGGCGACCGATCGTGCTCGTCGTGATGACCCGCACCGACCGCTCGGACGCCGAGCCCTCGGACGCGCTCGTGGCCGCCGCGACGAAGACCGCGGTCGGAGCGCTGCGCCGCTGACGGCGGCGCTCGCTACCGCCGGTCCCGTCGCTCGCGGGCGGCGTCCCGCAGCGCACGGAACCAGCCCCGGGTCGCGACGGCGTCGGGGACACCGCCGCCCGCGAGCAGACCGGCGGCGGCTCCGAGGAAGTCCTCGCCGCACTCCCGGCACAGCGTCCGGGTCGCCGTCCGCACGGGTTCGCCGCGGACCGGCCGTCCGCACTGTTCGCAGGTCACCGGGCGAGCGTACCGGCAGCGCGAGCAGGGGCGGCCGTTGCCGGAACGTGACCGGAGGACGGCCTGGAGGCCCGTGGCGGCGCCGCCACGGGCCTCCAGGCCGTCACGGGGTAACGATCCGTACCGACTCGGCGCTCTCCCAGTCCACGCGCCGGGGATCCCCCGGGAGATCCCGGGGACCGTCCGGGTCCGCCCGGCACGGTCCGACACGGAACGCACCGATCCGCGGTGCACGAGGGGGACACATGGGGTTCGGACGAGCGATGGCGGCCGTGAGCGGCTTCGTCGGCGGGAGCGTGCTGGCGGGCCTGGTGGTCGGCGTCGGCGTGACGCCGGCGGTCGCGCTGGCGGGGTTCGGGACGTCGTCGGCGATCGACGCGTTCTCGTCGCTGCCGGAGTACATCGAGGTCGGCGAGCTGCCGAGCCGCAACGAGGTGTGGGCGTACCGCGGCGGGAAGCCCGTGCACCTCGCGGACGTGTTCGACCGGAACCGCGAGCAGCTGCCGTACGACCGGATCAGCGACACGCTCAAGCACGCCGCCGTCGACGGTGAGGACAAGCGGTTCTGGCACCACGGGGGCGTCGACGCGACCTCGCTCGTCCGCAGTGTCGTCAGCGTCGCGGCGAAGCAGGGGAAGGGCGGGTCCGGCGGGTCGACGCTCACGATGCAGCTGGTCCGGAACATCAAGATCGAACAGGCCTCGCAGCTGCCCGCGGCCGAGGCCGAGGCGGCGGTCGCGGAGGCCACGGCCCGGACCCCGCAGCGGAAGCTCGAGGAGATCAAGCTCGCGATCGGCCTGGCGAAGCGGTACTCGAAGGAGGAGATCCTCACCGCGTACCTCAACATCGCGTACTTCGGCGACCAGACCTACGGCGTGCAGGCCGCGGCGCAGCGGTACTACGGCAAGGACGCCACGGACCTCAGCCCGGCCGAGGCGGCGTCACTCGTGGCGATCGTGCAGTGGCCGGAGCGCCGGGACCTCTCGACGCCGGCCCACCACCGGGACAACCAGGCCCGGCGAGACGTCATCCTCCGCGCGATGCACGAGCAGGGGCACCTGTCGGGCCGTGACCTCCGGACCGCGCTCGCGTCGGAGCCGGCGGAGTACGTGCACCTCACCGCGCCGCAGCAGGGGTGCGCGTCGGTCGTCGACGGCGCGCAGTACTTCTGCGAACACGCCGTGCAGGTCGCCCGGTCGCTGCCGCAGCTCGGAGCGACGCAGGCCGAACGCGACGAGGCCTGGCGGACGGGCGGGTACCGGGTGCAGACGACGCTCGACCTCGACCGGAACGCCCAGCAGAAGGCACTGCTCGACCGGTACGACCCGGCCGCCGAACCCGCACTCGCCCTCGGCGCGACGTTCGACTCCGTCGAGGCCTCGACCGGACGTGTCCTGACGATGGCGCAGAACACCGCGTACGACCGCTCGGCGGCGGCACCCCGAGGGTCGAGCTCGCTGAACTACGCCGTGGACGAGGCCTCCGGCGACGCGACCGGGTTCCAGCCCGGCTCGACCTACAAGGTGTTCACGCTGCTCGCCTGGCTCGAGGCCGGACGGAGCCCGGACACGGTGGTGGACGGCACCCGGCACGAGCAGCGGACGTGGACCCAGTGCGGACAGACGATCGACGAGCCGTGGAACCCGCGGAACGACTCACCGGGCCAGACCGGTCCGTACTCGGTCCGTGCGGCGACGGCGCAGTCGGTCAACGGCGCGTACGTGTCGATGGCCGCGCAGCTCGACCTCTGCGACGTCCGGGACGTCGCGGAGCGGCTCGGCGTCCACCTCGCGACGGGCGGTTGGGTCGGTGCGAACCCGGCGGCGATCCTCGGGACCGAGAACATCGCGCCGCTCACCATGGCGTCGGCGTACACCGCGATCGCGAACGGCGGCGTCCGCTGCGACCCGGTCGTGGTGGACGAGGTCGTGGACCGCACCGGGAAGGACCTCGGCGGACAGCCGGAGACCTGCCGACAGGTGCTCTCGCCCGTCGTCGCCGCAACCGCGTTCGAGGTCATGCAGGGCGCGTTCCGCGGTGGAACGGCGACCGGCGGGCAGACCGCCGACGGCATGACGCTGTTCGGCAAGACGGGCACGACGGACGTCGCGGACCAGGTGTGGCTCGTCGGTGGGACCTCCCGCGTGGTCACCGCGTACTGGCAGGGCAACACGGACGGTGGGAAGACGAACCTCCGGTACGTCGGCAACGGCCAGGGCGGGACGTACGCGGGTGCGCGGGCATCGGTGTGGAAGCAGGCGCAGGAGGCGGTGAACGCGGCCTACCCGGCAGGGTGACCGCCGCCGTGCCGCGGGGTGGGCGCGGCCGGCCAGCCGGCGCCGCCGGTCTCCCGGGACTCGGCTGGGCGGACAGTTTCGCGGCCCTCCGGCTGCGGGACTGTCCGCGGGGCCGAGACTCGCCGGGCAGGCGGGGACGCGCGGGGGTACGGCCGGGCAGGCGCGCGCGGGCGGGCCGGGCGCGCGCGGGCGAGCCGGGCGCGCGCGGGCGGGCGGGGCCGCGCTACCGGTCGAGGCGCTCGCTCTCGGTGATCCACGTGGTCAGCTGGCGCATCGCTGCGGCCTGGGACGCGTGGTCGAGCACGGGCGACGTCCACGGGTGCACCTGCCCCGCGACGAGGGCCGGCTGGTCGGCGAAGGTCGGCTGCCGCACGAGGTCGTCCGCCTGGTAGCCCTGGTCCGAGAGCAACAGCACGTCGCCCCGGACCTTGCCGGCGTTCGGCCAGGAGTACACGCCCCACGCGTAGCCCTTCGGCCCGGGCACGGTCAGGTCGGCACCGTGCGACGCCCAGAGCTGCAGCGCGGGGACGTCCTCGGGACGGGCGACGTAGACACCGTCGTGGTCGGCGTAGAGCGCGGTCAGCCGGACGTCGTGGTCGCGGGTCGCTGCCTCCAGCGCCGACGCGGCGTCGTCGAACTCGGTCTCCGCTGCGTCGACGACCGACTGCTCGGCGCCGAGCGACAGCGTGAGGTCGGTCACGTCGCGGACGACGTCGGCGCCGTCACCACCCCACCGGACCTCGGCGACCGGCGCGATCTTCGCCAGTTCCCGCTGCTGCGGAGCGTCGGCGATGCCCGTCCCGACGTGGTCGGTCGGGAGCGTGCCCGAGGCGTCCACCGGCGCGATCGTGGTCACGATGAGGTCGGGCCTCAGCGCGGCCACCCGGTCGACGTCGATGCCGTCCGAGCCGTCGCCGGCACCGTCGGTCGTGCTCGCCGATCCGACGTCCGCGATGCCGTCGGTGTCGAGGCCGTCCCACCGGTCGTCCTCGGCGAGCGGGAGCCGGCCGAAGGTCCCGACGGGGTGCAGGCCGGAGCGGACCATCGAGATCGCGAGGTCGTCGAGGGCGACCACCCGCTCGGGGCGGTGGTCGAGGCGGATCGTCGTCCCGGTGGCGTCCTGGTACGACCAGCCGGTGGTCCTCGCGTCGCCACCGCCACCGCCACCGCGCCCGCCGTCCGGGGAGGTCTCCGTGCCGGACGTCCCGCTGCACCCGGCGAGGGCCAGCGCGCAAGCCACCACCGCGGCGAGCACGAGGGCGCGCAGGGGCCGGCGGGGGAGCGTCACGACGAGCAAGGCTAGCCGCGCGGCCTGTGCTCCGGGTCGTCGTCGCGGACGACCGAGTGGGCCCACCGATGGGTAGCGTCCGCGGCATGAGCAGCCGACTGAGCGAACTCGTCCTGAACTGCGCCGACCCCGAAGCCCTCTCGCGCTTCTGGTGCGCGGTGCTCGACTACGTCGAACTCGGGAAGGACGAGGACGGCATCGAGATCGGTCCGGCCTCCGGGTTCGGCGGCGCGACGCCGACGATCATCCTCGCGAAGGTCGAGCACGCGAAGGCGCAGCCCCTCCGGCTGCACCTCGACCTCAGCCCGGTCGACCGCGACCAGGACGCCGAGCTGGAGCGACTGCTGGCGCTCGGCGCACGGCCGGCCGACGTGGGGCAGACGGGGGAGGAGTCCTGGCACGTCCTGCAGGACCCGGAGGGCAACGAGTTCTGCCTGCTGCGCACGCGGCTCGCGCCGCTCTGAGGCGCGCCCGGCGCGCTGCGCGGGCAGCAGACGGACGGGAGGCACGGTGCCAGCCGGCACCGTGCCTCCGTTCGTGAGGTGGTGGCGTCAGCCCTTGAGGCCGGACCCCGTCACGCCCTCCACGATCTGCCGCTGGAAGATCAGGTAGAGGATGATCAGCGGCAGCGCCGCGAGGATCGCACCGGCCTGGATGTCGGCGTAGCGCTGACCGAAGCTGCCCTGGACCGTGGCGAGCCCGACCGGGATCGTCATGAGGTCCGGGTTGGACAGCACGAACAGCGGCAGCAGCAGGTTGTTCCAGACCCCGACGAACGTCAGGATCGCGACCGCGGCGATGACCGGACGCGACAGCGGCAGGATCACCGACCAGTAGATCTTCCACATGCCCGCACCGTCGATGCGTGCAGCCTCCTCGAGCTCCCGGGGGATGCCGTCGAAGAACTGCTTGAAGATGAACACCGCGATGACCGCGGGCACCTGCGGGAAGATGACCGACCAGTAGGTGTTGAGCAGACCGACCGCGTTGAGCTCCTGGAAGATCGGGATGATCAGGACCTGCGTCGGGATCATGATGCCCAGGATGATGAGCAGGAACGCGACGTTGCGACCGCGGAACACCAGGCGCGACAGCGCGAACGCGGCCATCGAGGCGAACAGCACCGTGAGTGCCGTCGTCACGAGGCTCGTGATGCCGGAGGCCAGGTACCAGTTCCAGATGTCGCCGGCCTGGAACAGCGCGGCGTAGGAGTGCAGCGTCGGGTTCCAGTTCGACAGGATCGAGTTCGCCCCGAGCGCGGCGACACCGTTGTCGGACAGCGATGTCTTGAGGGCGAACAGGCTCGGGATGAGCCAGATGACCGCGAACACCCCGAGGATGATCCCGGCCACGATGTTGAAGCCCCTGCCGGATACGCCGATCTTCGCCGCGTTCGCGGGGGCTGCGGCCGACACCCCGGAACGGAGCTTCGGCCGGGCGGTGGTGACGCTCTCGGTGGTGGTCACGTCAGGCACCGATCTCTCGCTTGGCGGCAGCGCGCTCGACGAGCTGCCGGATGACCGCGATCGCGACGATCACGATGAACAGGAGCACCGACGCCGCCGACGCGGCACCGAGGCGGTTGTCGGTGAAGCCGACACCCGTGATGAGCTGCAGCGACACCTGGGTGGAGATGCCCGGGCCGCCGTTCGTCATCAGGTACACCTGGTCGAAGATCTTCAGGCTCGCGATGATCTGCAGCAGGATGACGAGCGTCGTCGTGCGGCCGAGGAGCGGCAGGGTGATCGACTTGATCTGCTGCCAGCTCGACGCGCCGTCGACCGCGGCGGCCTCGTACAGCTCGCGCGGGATCTCCTGGAGACCCGCCAGGTAGAGCACGAAGTTGAACCCGAGGGTCCACCAGACCGTTGCGATCGCGACGCCGATCATCGCGGTGTTCGGGCTGGCCAACACGCCGGCGCCCGGCGTGATGCCGAGGGCCTGCTGGACGGACGCGAACAGACCGGTCGCGGGGGTGAAGATGAACACCCAGATCAGCGAGATCGTCGCCGACGGCAGGATGAACGGCAGGAAGAACGCCAGGCGGAAGAACCACTGGCCGCGGTTCATCCGGTTCGTGAGCACCGCGAACACGAACGCCAGGATGACCAGTGGCGGGGTCGTGTAGAGCGTGAACTGCAGGGTGTGCCAGAGCGACGACCAGAAGTCGGCGCGTCCGAGCATCTCCGCGTAGTTCGCGAACCCGGCGAAGCTGCCGAGCCCGGTGCGGACGGTGGAGGTGTTGAAGAAGCTCGAGACGATCATCCAGACCGTCGGGCCGAGCAGGAAGGCCAGGTAGAACAGGCCGAAGGGGGCGAGGAACAGCCATCCGCTGCGGCCTTGGCCACGGGTGGTGCTGTTCACACGCGTGCGGAGCCGCCGCGGGACCGTTGCGGCCTCCGTCGGGCGGGTCAGGACTGGTGCTGCGGTCACGTCGTCGTGCCTTTCGCGCGGGGCTTACAGCGGGCTGGGGGTGTTGAGGTACGTGCTGAGCTGGCTCTTGATCGCCGAGAGGGCCGCCGCGGGGCTCGAGGCGCCCTGCTGCACGAGCGCGAGCTGCGCCCCGACGGTGTTCTCGAACGTCGACCCGGAGCCGCCGTACCAGGCGGGGTCGTCGAACACGGCGCTCTCGGCAGCGGACGCGTAGTCCGACTGCGGCTCGAGCTTCTTGTAGGCCGTGCTGTCGAACGTGGGCATGTAGGCCGGCACGTGCCCGCCCTCGGCCCACGTCATGCTCTGCTCCAGCATCTGCTTGATGAAGAGCATGTGCGCCTTCCGCTGCTCCGGCGTGCGGTCCTTCCTCGGCAGGATGAACGTGTGCGAGTCGGCCTGGGTGGCCGGCTTGTCGAAGAGCTGCGGGATCGGCGCCATGCCGAACTTCAGCCCCTTGATCGACTGCGCCGTGCTGATCTCCCACTCGCCCTGCATGAAGAACCCGGCTTTGCCGGTGAACATCAGGGTCTCGGCGGTGGCGTAGTCGAGGCCCTTGTTGAGCCAGCCGTTCTTCACCCACTTCTCGGTCATCGTGGTGACCTTGGTGTAGTTGTCCTCGTTCACCGTGAGCTTCGAGCCGCCGTCGCTGATGAACGGCGTCGACCCCTCGATCTGGTTGTACATCGTCCAGAAGAAGCGCCACGGGGTCGCGATCTCGCTGACGTTCGCCACGTTGAGCGCGACGCCGCCGGTGACCTTCGAGACGGCCGCGAGTGCCTGTTCGAACGCCTCCAGCCCGGAGAGGTCCTTGAGCTTGCCGTCACTGTCGATCAGGCCGGCCTTCTGGCACACGTCAACGTTGTAAAAGAGCACGAACGGGTGCGTGTCCAGCGGGATGCAGATGTTCTTGCCGTCGGTCTTCTGCGCCGTCCACGCCTTCTGGTTGAAGTCGCTGGCGCTCAGGCCGACGCTCGCGAGGTCGTCCGAGGTGATCGGGTCGAGCAGGTCGCCGTCCCACAGCGGCTTCGCGCGGGTGAGGTGGGCGATCGCGACGTCCGGCGGCTTGTTCCCGACGGTGGCCAGTGTCACCTTCGAGTAGTACGGGTTGCCCCAGGCGAACGTCGTCGCCTGGATCGAGGACGGTCCGCCGTGCTGCTTGGCGTAGCCCGCCTCCATCTGCTGCATGCGAGCGCCGTCACCGCCGCCGAAGAGGTTCCAGAAGACGAGCGTCTCCGGGTTGAGCGGGGCACCGGCGATGCCCGCTGCGAGCGGACTCGAGCAGGCGGCGAGCGGCAGCACCGTGGCGGCCGCGGCTCCTGCGGCGAGCAGGCTCCGCCGGGTGAAGGACCCACCGCGCGGCTGCACGGGCGGGGTTGGTCGGATCGGCATGGCATCACTCCATCGGGACGGGCCGAGCGGAACAGGGTCGGTGTTCCGTACTGCTGCGGCGTCGCAGCCCCGTGGTGAGGCTCCTTCGCTGCTCCGGTCGGGGCGACGTGCCGTGGGGCATCATCGCTCCGTGAGCGCTCACATTAGCGCTGGACACGCCGGAGCACCACCCCTTTCGTCCCCGCCCCGAACCGGCTAGCGTTGTGGCTGGGTGAGCGCTCACTTTCGTGTCACCCCGACGCACGACGATCGAAGGAGATCCATGCCCCGCACACACCTCGTCCTCGACGCCGCGTTCACCGTGGGGCCGGTGCGCCGTCGCCTGTTCGGCGGGTTCGTCGAGCACCTCGGACGGCACGTCTACGACGGCATCCACGAGCCCGCGCACGAGACCGCCGACGAGCACGGCTTCCGCAAGGACGTGATCGAGCTCGTCAAGGAGCTGAACGTGTCCGCGATCCGCTACCCGGGCGGCAACTTCGTCTCCGGGTACAAGTGGGAGGACGGCGTCGGCCCGGTCGACCAGCGTCCCCGTCGCCTCGACCTCGCGTGGCACTCCACCGAGACGAACGAGGTCGGGCTGCACGAGTTCCAGCACTGGCTCGACCAGGTGGACTCCGAGCTCATGCTCGCGGTGAACCTCGGCACCCGTGGCACGCAGGAGGCCATCGAGCTCCTCGAGTACGCGAACATCGACGCTGGCACCGCACTGAGCGAGTACCGCCGCTCGAACGGCCGCCAGGAGCCCTTCGCCGTGAAGATGTGGTGCCTCGGCAACGAGATGGACGGCCCCTGGCAGCTCGGCCACAAGAACGCGGACGACTACGGCAAGCTCGCCGCGATGACCGCCAAGGCCATGCGCCAGATCCAGCCCGACCTCGAACTCGTCGCCTGCGGGTCCTCCGGGGCGTCGATGCCGACGTTCGGCGAGTGGGAGCGCACCGTCCTCGAGCACGCCTACGACGACGTCGACTACATCTCCGCCCACGCCTACTACGAGGAGGACGGCGACATGTCGTCGTTCCTCGCGTCCGGCGTGAACATGGACCACTTCATCGACACCGTCACGACCGCCGCCGACCACGTCAAGGCGCACAAGAAGTCGGACAAGCGGATCGACATCTCGTTCGACGAGTGGAACGTCTGGTCGCTCAGCAAGTGGAACGAGCAGCAGAAGACCTTCGAGCTGCAGGACTGGCCGGTCGCGCCGCGCCTGCTCGAGGACGTCTACACCGTCGCGGACGCGGTCGTCGTCGGCGGGCTGCTCATCTCGCTGCTCCGTCACGCCGACCGCGTGGCCTCGGCCAGCATCGCGCAGCTCGTCAACGTGATCGGCCCGATCATGACCGAGCCGGGCGGCCCGGCCTGGCGCCAGACGACGTTCTTCCCGTTCTCGCTGACGTCCAAGCTCGCGAACGGCACCTCGCTCCAGGTCAAGGCCTCGGGTGACACGGTCGACGGTGGCAAGTACGGCGAGGTCCCGGTCGTGGACTCCGCCGCGACCATCGAGGACGGCAGGGCCGCGGTGTTCCTCGTGAACCGCCACCAGACCGAGTCGACCACCGTCACGATCGACCTCGCCGGCATCGGCGCGGACGGCGAGGTCCGCGCCGAGGGCATCTGGGAGGACGACGTGCACCTCGTCAACGACCTCTCGGACACCGAGCGCGTCGGCCTCCGCACCAACGAGACCGTCCGCCGCGAGGGCGACACGATCACCATCGAACTGCCGCCCGTCTCCTGGACGGCCGTCTCGATCGGCTGAGGACGCCTCGGCGCGCGCCACGGCGAGCGTCGAGTGAGCACAGCGGGTGCCGGGTCGCGACAGCGGGTCGGCACCCGTTGCCGTGTGCGGCGCGCCCTGCGCGCTCCGCGCGGTCTGCCTGGAGGCACGGCTCGGCTCCGGCAGGACGGTCGCCTGCACCACGGGCCGGCGCGGCGATCAGCGCGCTCGACACGTGTCGGCGGACTACTGTGGTCCGTGGGAACGTCGTCCGTCACCGGGACGACAGCGCCGTCGACAGGAGCGGGATGACGCAGGCACCACCCCGTCGGACCGTCCGGGCGACCGACACGGGTCCCATCGTGCTGTCCGGCCTGCGGGCCGCGTGGGAGCCCCTCGCGAAACAGGCACTGGTCGCCGCGCTGATCGTCGGAGCGGCCGCGGCGAGCACCCTCCTGCCGGTGTGGTTGACGGTGACCGACGCCACGGCGATGTGGACCGGAGCGGGCCTCGCGGTCGTGCTGCTCGGCCTCGCGGCGCTCATGGCACGGTCGACCCGTCTGGCGCGCGCCGAGATCGTCATCCCGCTGCTCGACTTCGTCGCCGTCGGACTCCTGCGGTTCGGCACCGGCGAGACCCGGTCCGTCTTCCTCGCGATCCTCGTGCTCCCCGTCGTCTGGATCGCCGCCGGGCACGGACGGTGGCGGGTCCTCGTCCCGGTACTCGGCGTGTTCGTGACGATCCTGCTGCCGCTCGCCCTTGCACCCGGACGCGCGTTCCCGGGCAGCGAGGTCGTCCGGCTGGTCATCGCCGCCGTCGTCTACAGCGCAGCCGCCGCCGTGGTCAACGAGCTCTCCCGACGGTCCCTCGCGCAGCTCACGGTCGCCCAGCGCTCGCGCCGGGTCGCCGAGGCCGAGGTCACCCAGGCCGCCATCGTGCAGCGCTCCCTGCAGCCCGTCGACGGCAACGGACTCCCGTCGGCGATCCGCGTCGCGGGCACCTGCGTCCCGGCCCGCACCGTCGGCGGCGACTTCTACGACTGGTACCCGACACCGGACGGCGGCATGGGCTTCACGCTCGGCGACGTCATGGGCAAGGGCGTCGGGGCCGGCATGATCGCCGCAGCGGTCCGCGCCGTCATCCGGAGCAGCCTCGAGGAGCCGGACCCCGCGCTCGCGTTCCGGTGGACCTCCGCCGGCCTGAGCACCGGTTCCGTGGACATGGTCAGTGCGCAGTTCACGACGTGCTTCCACGGCCGCATCAGCGTCGACGGGACCCTGCGATGGGTCGACGCCGGTCACGGGCTGACCCTGGTCCGTCGGGCGGCAGGCGGCAGCGAGTTCCTCCGCTCCGGACACCTGCCGCTCGGGGTCGGGTCCGGGTGGACCAGCGTCGAGACGGACCTCCAGCCCGGGGACAGCGTCGTCAGCGTCAGTGACGGTGTCCTCGACCTGTTCGGCGGCGACCTCGCGTCGCTGGACCGCTGGCAGGCGTTCGTCGATGCCCGCGACGACATCGACGGTCTCGTCGCCGACGTCGCGGCGCTCGCCGAGCGCGGCGACCGCGCCGACGACGTGACGATCATCGCCGTGACGTGGGGCGGCTCCCACCCGGCGTGACCACCCCGTGGCCCGCGCGTCCTGACCGAGCCGCGGCGTGTCTCCAGGCCGGCACCGGTGCGTCCTAGGATCGTGCCGACGGAGGGGGAACCATGCCGGGACCGACCGACTGGGAGACCGAGGGAGCGACCGCGCGCGCCGCGGTGCTGAGCGATGCGCTGCGGCAGCCGATCGCGGTCCGGGCCGCGACGTGGATCGGACTGCTGCTGCTCGTCACGGCCCTCGTGGTGTACGCGTGCGCGGCGCAGGTCACGGCGGGCGAGGACGAGAGCGAGGTGCAGGCGCTGGGACGCTTCGTGGTCCTGGTGATCGTGGCGACCGGTGTCGGCGTGCTCGGCGGAGTCGCACTGCTGCTCCGACTCGTCGCCGGGGCGTTCCTCCGGCGCTGACGCGTCAGCGACGCTGCGTCGTCCGCGCGCTGCGACGCTCCCGCCGGCCCGTGACGAGCGCCGCGACCGACACGGCGATGCCGGCCAGGCCCACGAGGAAGCACGGAGGGGCGAGCAGCCCCATCCCGATGTTCGCGCCACCGCCCTCCGGCGCCCAGACGATCGATGCGACCGCGGCGAACCCTCCGAGGAAGCCGACGGTGAGGAGCGTCGCGGCGACGACGTGCAGCTTCTCCGAGTCACGCACGGGCGGGCTCCTTCGCGGTGGTCGATGTCGTGATCGACGTCGTGGTCGTGGTCGAGCGAGTGTCGCACACGGTGTCGGTGGTGCATGCCCGAGTCGGCATGTGCGTGACGGTCCGTTCTCAGGCGCTCGAGGACACCGACGAGCCGATGACCGACAGGAGTCGGAGCCGGTCGGCGCTGTCGCTGCCGGGCTCGGCCGTGTAGACGAGCAGGTGTTGTGCACGGTCGGTGTCCTGCAGGACCTGGCACTGCAGGGTGAGCGGGCCGACGTCCGGGTGGACGTAGTGCTTCTCCTCGGCCGGACGGATGCCGACCTCGTGGAGCGCCCACACCGCGCGGAACTCGGCGCTCCGGGCGAGGAGGTCCTCGGCGAGGGCTGCGGCCCGTGAGCCGGGGCCACGCCGAGCGAGGACACCGCGGAGACCGGAGACGTACATCCGCGACAGGAACTCGTGCTCGTCCTCGGGGTGCAGCGCCCGCGCGGCCGGGTCGGTGAACCAGCGGTACCCGATGCTCCGGGCGTGCCCGGTGCGGATCGACGCGTCCCCGACCAGGGCGGCGGCGAGCGGTGTCTGGCGGAGCGTCTCCCCGAGCTCGGTGACGATCTCGGCCGGGGTGTCGACGAGACGGTCCAGGATCCGCATGATCCCCGGACCGACGTGGTCCGACCCGGCACCGCGCGTCGGCGGTTCGTGCCCGGCCAGGCGGAACAGGTGATCGCGTTCGTCGAGCGAGAGCCGCAGTCCCTGCGCGATCGACGCGAGCATCTGGTCCGAGGGCTGCGGTCCGCGCCCCCGTTCGAGCCGCGCGTAGTAGTCGGCGGACATGTTGCTGAGGAGCGCCGCCTCCTCGCGCCGGAGTCCGCTCGTGCGACGTCGGGCCCCTCGTGGCAGGCCGACGTCCTCGGGCTGGAGCGCGGCGCGACGACTCCGCAGGAAGTCGGCGAGTCCGGTTCGGTCGATCATGCGGCGATCTTCTCGCACCACGGTGCTCCCAGCCACGGATCGTCAGGCCGTGGCTCCGGGACGGGCTGCGGGCCAGGCTGAGGGCACCGACCACGGAGGGCCCAGCATGCCACGCACCGTCCACGCACCGACCATCCCCGACCTGACCGGGCGCCGGGCCCTCGTCACCGGCGCCAGCGACGGCATCGGCGTGCGGATCGCCGCCCACCTCGCCACGGCCGGCGCCGAGGTCGTGATGCCCGCTCGCAACGCCTCGAAACTCGCGGTGGCGCAGGACCGCATCCGGGCAGAGCACCCGGGAGCACGGCTCGAGGCCGAGTCCCTCGACCTCTCGTCCCTGGCCTCGGTGTCGGCGCTCGGGGAGCGGCTCGTCCGGGACGGCCGACCCATCGAAATCCTCGTCGCGAACGCCGGCGTGATGACCCCGCCGTCGCGAACGACCACGGCGGACGGCTTCGAGCTGCAGTTCGGCACGAACCACCTCGGGCACGTCGCGCTCGTCGCCGCGCTGTTCCCGCTGCTGCGGGCTGCGGGCGCTCGCGTCGTCGTGCAGACGAGCATCGCCGCCCGTCGAGCCCGTGTGCAGTGGGACGACCTGCAGTCCGAACGGTCCTACGACGCGATGCGGGCCTACGGCCAGTCGAAGATCGCCCCGGCGCTCTTCGCGTTCGAGCTCGGACGGCGGAGCGAGGCCCAGGGCTGGGGGATCACCACGACGATCAGCCACCCGGGAGTCGCGCCGACGAGTCTCCTCGCCGCGCGGCCGGAGATGGGCCGGAGCACCGACACCACCGCGGTCCGGCTCATCCGCTGGCTCTCCGCCCGGGGCTGGGTCGTCGGCACCCCCGAGACGGCCGCGTACCCGGCTCTCCTCGCCGCCACCGACCCGGCGGGAGCGGGACGGTTCGCGGCCCCGACGTGGCGCCTCGGCGTCGGCGGGCCAGCGGGCTGGATCGACGCCTGGCCGTCCCTGACCGACGACACCGAGGCTCGCCGGGTCTGGGACGAGTCCCTGCGGCTGACGGGAGCGCGGTTCGCCTGAACGCCGATCGACCGTACGCGCCAGCATGGGGTCGGGAGGGTGGGACATGACCTGGACGAGCACGCGGGACGCGTTCGCGACCGCCGCGGAGTGGTTCGCGACGACGGTCGCGGCGCTCGACTCCGCGGAACCGCTGGGGTGGGACCGTCCGGCACTCGGCGAGTGGAGCCGGAGCGACCTCGTCGGGCACACCGTGCGGGCACTCACCACGGTCGAGCAGTACCTGGACGAGGGGACGACGACGTCGACAGCGACCACGATCGACTACTACCGGGTCGTCCGGTCCTCGCGCGCGGATCCGGCGGCAGTGGCGGAGCGAGGGCGGCAGGCCGGACGTGACCTCGGGACGGACCGTCCGGCGAGCGTCGCGGTGATCGTGGAGCGGGTCGTCGCCCAGGTCCGCGATGCCGGTGGGGACCGCCGGATCGCCGCGCCGATGGGGGAGTGGGCGCTCGCCGCGTACCTGCCGACGAGGGTGTTCGAGCTGACCGTGCACACGATCGACCTCCGGGTGGCGGCGGGGCTCGACCTCGATCCGCCAGCTGCGGCGTCAGCGGAAGCGCTCCGGGTGCTCGGGCTGCTCGTCGGCGACGCCGATCCGTCCTCGGGCGACGCCCCCGTGCTGCTCCGCGCCCTCACCGGACGGGCGGCGCTCCCGAGCGGGTGGTCCGTGCTCTGAGCCTTCGTGGCCCGTGCTCTGAGCCTTTTTGGGGCGGGACCGTCAGGCGGATCCGTCGACGGGCAGCGGCTCGACCTCGGGGGACGGATCGGTCGCCAACCGAGCGTGCGTCTCGACGTCGAACCGCTCGTCGCCGTACCGGAGCTTCCGTCGCTCGACGCCCTCGGCCCGGAAGCCGGCACCCGTCGCGACGCGGCACGACGCGGGGTTGTTCACCCGGTGCCCGAGCTCGAGCCGGAACAGCCCGTCACCGAACGCCCGCTCGGCGACCGTGGCCACCGCGCGGGTCGCCAGTCCGCGACCACGACCGGAGCGCGCGAGCCAGTAGGACACCCACGCGGTGTCGTGCCGTCGCTCGATCGCGGTGAGGCCGACGTTGCCGACCGCGACACCGTCGACCACGATCGCCCAGTGCTGCCGGTCGGGGGCCGTCACGAGCACGGTCTCGATGAAGCGCGCCGCGGCTCCGGAGTCCGGCAGCGGGCCGAACTGCGTGCCGAGGTCGTCGGTCGAGGTGCGTGCAGCGACCAGCGCGTCGGCGTCGGTGGAACGCCACGGCCTGAGGGCGATCACGACCCGGCCGTCCCTCGGCGGGGGCGACGGCCGCGGACGACGACGGCGAGCAGGGCAGCGACGACCAGCGGCACGACGAGGGCCGCGGCGGTCCACGCCACTGCCCGCGCCACGAGCGTCGCGCGGAAGCTTGCCGACCCGGCCACGTACGAGTAGCTGCCGCTGTGCAGCGACGGGAACGCCGGGGCGACCGGCCACGCCAGTGACTCCGCGAGGATCGCCACCACGACGGCCACCCCGGCGAGCAACAGCAGCACGAGGGCCGGTGCGTGGAGACGGAGCCGTGCGCGCATGCCCCAACGGTAGCGGGGCACACGCGCACGGCGAGCGTGGTCCGACGCGTCAGCGCGGCGCCGCCACCGTGAACCCGGCCGGTGCGAGCGGCACCCGCTGGGCTCCAGGAGCGAGCTGCAGGGTCCGGACGAGCCGACCGGAGCGGTCGTACACCGACACGGTCGAGCGCTGCTCGAAGGTCGCGGTGGTCGATCGTGCCGAGGTCGTCCCGTTCACGAACAGGTCCGACGGCGACGCACCGGCCCCCAGCCCGAGGTGCGAGACCACCGGCCGGAGCAGCACCGCGTCGAGGTCGGCCGATCCGCCGCGCACGGTCGCCGTGATCGTCGTCGTGCCCGCCGGCGCGGTCCGGCCCAGCGAGAGCGGGTGCAGGAACGACGAGGTCGACGCCGTGCCCTGCGCCCCCGCGCCGCCGTTCGGCGTCGAGCCGAGCGACCGCGTCCGGCCGTCTGCTCCGCGCACCGTCCAGTCCGTGCGACCAGACGGACCGGAGGCCTGCGAGACGACCGGGTAGAGGAGCGTGTCCTGGCGGAACGCGGGCACGGTGATCGTGATGGTCGATCCGGCGGGCGCGTGCACGTACGCCTGCCCGGACCAGTTCGCCGAGCCGGTCCACGCCGCATCCGGACGGACGACGGTCGGGACGTGGCCGCCCCCGCCACCGGACAGCGCCCCGCCCTCGGCCTCGACGGTCGTGATGCCGTCGACGTCGGACCGGGAGGTGACCGTCTCGGCCGCAGTACGGACCGCCGGGTGGGCGTCGAGCGCGAGCATCGACAGCGCGGTGTGGATCGCCGATTCGGCGCCGCAGCCCCGGTTGACCGTGCCGTCCGCGGCGATGCCGTCGACGCACGCACCGGTCGACCGGTCGTACACCGGGACCCCCGCCGGGTTCGCGCCGAAGTACCAGCCCGCGGCGATCGCGGCGAGGCGGTCCTGCCCGGCTCCGCCCACGGCGAGGAACGACTGCACGAGCGAGTCGGCGCCGTACGCGATCTGCGTCCGGTCGAACGGCGTCGGCGTCCACCCGTTGTCCGGGCCGCCGGAGGCCAGCACCTCGGCGGCGAACTGCGCGGTCTCGCGCTCCGCGTCCCGCTGCCAGTCGGAGCGCTGCAGGACGGAACCAGCCGTCGCGAGCGCCGCCGGGGCCATCCCGCCCCAGGCGTTCCAGGTCGACTGCGAGGTCGCCGACGGGAGCACGGCACCGAACGGCCACGAGGTCGT
This sequence comes from Curtobacterium sp. 458, assembly GCF_030406605.1. Lineage (NCBI taxonomy): Bacteria > Bacillati > Actinomycetota > Actinomycetes > Micrococcales > Microbacteriaceae > Curtobacterium > Curtobacterium sp. 458. Next base: position 1,874,146 of record NZ_CP129104.1, read on the forward strand.
GTCGCCGCGCTGCATGGCCGCGATGCCCGTCGTCTCCCGCTGCAGCACCGTGCGCGCCTGCCGGTCACTCGGGACGGCCCGGACGTAGGCGCTCAGCCCGAGCACGGCCTCCGCGGTCGCGCTCGTCGAGTCGGCGACGAGCCACGACGGGACGCGCGATCCGTTCACGGTGTCGTAGCGGTCGTAGGAGGCGAGCGACTGCCGCTCGAGCGCGCCGAGCGACAGACGCAGGCGGTCCTGGAGGAACCGCGCGAAGCCCGGGTCGGCGTGCCGGAACGCCGGGTAGGCCTCGCCGAGCGCCCAGATCGTGCGACCGACCCAGAACGAGTCGGCGGAGTCGGACGGGTTCGGCGAGTCCGGCGGTGTCGGGCTGGTGTTGAGCGTCGCGTCGGTCTGCTGCCACAGCACGACGTTGCCCGCGTCCGGCCCGCTGTCGGTCTGCAGGTAGGTGAGCGAGCGCAGGAGCTCCCGGGCGTGCTCCCGGCTCGATGCGGTGCCGTTCTGCTGCCAGTCGCGGACGTAGACGACGGCAGCGCGGCTGATGTCGTCGGCGTCGAACGCGCCCTGCCCCCAGTGCCCGGTCGCCGGGTCGAGCGTGCCGCCGCCGACGCGGCGGTAAGTCCCGTCGGCGTTCCGGTCCGCGTAGACCCACGGTGCGGTCGCGGTCGGGTGCTGCGTCTGCTGGTAGGTGCTGTGTCCGGGGACGTCCGGCAGCGGCACGTCGTCGAGCAGGAAGTCGAGGTGGTCGAGGTTCGTGACCGGCCGGGAGGCACTGCTCGCGCCCGCCTCGGCGGTCGCGGTGCGCGGGGTGGTCGCCTGCGCCGGGGCGGCGACGAGGGTCGCCGCGGCCGTGGCAGCCGCGACGAGCGCGGCCAGGAGGGTGCGATGCACCATTGCATCTCCTCGTTCGAGGGGGAGTGGGGGCGATCAGCGCCGCACGAGTCGTGCGACGCCGATCTTGGAGTCCGCCATGCCGTAGAAGACGTGGTGGACGCCGTCGATCTCCTCGACGGCGGTGGGGAACACGACGTTCGGCACGATGCCGGACCGTTCGTCGTCAGTGTCCGCGGTCATGAGCGGCTCGGCCGTCCGGACGAGCACCTCCCACGGGCGTTCGGCGTCGAGGATCATGCCCCCGGCGGCGTAGTTCACGTTCTGCTGCTGCGCGAGCGAGCCGACGAGCTCGCCCGTGACACCGTGGTGGAGCAGGAGCCAGCCCTCCGGTACCCGGATCGGGGCCGGCCCCGCGCCGATCTTGAGCTCCTCCCACGCTTCCGTCGGCCCGGCGAGGACCCGGTGCCCGCGCCACTCGGCGAGCGCCCCGACGTCCGCACGGACCCGGTCGAGCGGCACGAACGAGATCCAGATCGACGGACGGGTGTCCTCGACCCAGCCCGGCGGGTGCAGCCCCTCGGACGGCCGGATCTCCGACAGGTCCCAGCCCGGCCGGTGCAGCACCGCGAGGGTCTCGGTGCCGTCCGGGGCCGTGACGGGCTCCGGCAGGAACACGCAGTCCTTGTTGAAGTACATCGAGAGGTCGACGTCGAGTGCGTCGTCGTACCCGAACCGCACCGGCCCGAGGCGCTGCCACGTCCGGAGGTCGCTCGACACGGCGATGGCGGTGTGGGGCCCGAGCGGTCCGTAGGCCACGTAGGTCATCACGTGCAGGTCGAGCGCCGACACCCACGTGGTCCGCGGGTCTTCGACGCCGGCGTTCACCGCGCCGACCTCCCACGACCGTTCGGGCTCGAGCACGACACCCTGCCGTTCGACACCGGTCGGGACGCCGTCCTCGACGACGACCCGGGCGATGCCGATGCGGGAGACGTTGCCGTCCGCCACGAGCCGGGGGAGCAGGTAGAGCTCGCCGTCCGGTCCGTACCCGCTGCCCGGGTTGAGCACGCCCTCGGCCTCGAGCGGCTCGTCGGCCAGCGGTTCCATCACGAGACCGACCCGTTCGAGGGCGTACGGGAACTCGGCTGCCGGCACGGTCCGGGTCATGCCGGGACCTCCTCGTAGCAGTACAGCTCGCGGCTGCCGCGCGGCGCGTCCCACCCCTGTGCGAAGAGCCGCGGACCGTCCGGCGTCGGCCACCGCAGCAGTCCGCCCCAGGCGAGGGAACCACCGGCGTGCACGTCGAGCTGCGTGAACGGCGCATCGACGTCGTACAGCGCCTGTCCGGCCGCGAACGCGCCGTCGTGGTCGGCGAGGAAGAAGTCGAGGACGAGCCGGTCGCCGTCGACCACGGCGCAGGCGACCTCGTGCACGTGCTGGCCGAGCGCGCTGACGTCGAGGTAGTCCTCGTGCGTGAAGGTCCAGTGGAGCATGTCGTCCGAGTGCCCGACCGTCAGCTTCCCGCCGCACCCCTCGGACACGTACATGAGGTACTCGCCGCCGATCCGGACGGCGTTGCCGCGGTCGTCCCGGGGTATGACCGCACCCTTCGCCCACAGGTGCGAGACCTCGTACGGCACGACGACGCCGGTCTTCTCCCAGTGCACGAGGTCGTCCGAGACCGCGAGGGCGATGTCGCAGCCGACGTCCCCGGCGTCCGGGTAGCTGTCCCGCAGCGCACTGCCCCGGGTGTCCCAGATCGCGTTGTAGTAGCACCACCAGCGCCCCTCGGCGCGGTACAGCTTCGGGTCCTCGACGCCGAGTCCCTCGTTCGCCTCCGTCGGCCAGAGGATCGGCGCGCCGTCGTCGACCCAGCCGTCCGCGGTCAGGACCGCGTGCCCGATCCGGGACGACGTCGACTCCTTCACCGGGGATGCTCGGTAGACGAGGTGGAGGGCGTGTCGTGCCTCCCGGCCGGTGTCGGGGTCCACCGCGACCACGGTGCCGCGCTGGTCGGGCGCGACCACGAGCGTCGGGTTGAAGACCGACGACGCGGTCCAACCGATGTCGGTCGGGTCGGTCCACTCCGGCGCCGTGAAGGTGAGCGACGGGTCGCGGCGGAACGGCCCGATCATCCACGCGGGCGGGTCGGCGTAGTGCGCCGAGAAGTCGTCGGTCGAGATGCGGTCGGTCAGCGCGTTCGTGTGCTGCAGTGCCCGCTGGTACTCCTCGGCGAGCAGATCGGTCGTGAGCGCCGGCATCAGCCCTTCACCCCCGACCCGATGTCGGTCGCGATGAACCAGCGCTGGAACACGATGAACAGCACGACGACCGGGGCAGCGAGCACCACCGCGCCGGCGAGGATCGCGCCGTACGGGTTCGCGGTCGAGGACGCGACGTTCGAGATGTAGTTCGCCAGGGACACGGCGAGCGGTTGCATGGAGGCTTCCTTCGTGATGAGGAACGGCCAGAGGAACTCGTTCCACGGCCCGATGAACGTGACCAGCACGACGGTGACGAGCGCCGGTCGGATGAGGGGGAGCGCGACGCTCCAGAGCACCCGGAGCTCCCCGGCGCCGTCGATGCGGGCGGCGTCGAAGATCTCCTGCGGGACCTGCAGGAAGTACTGCCGGAAGATCACCACCGCGGCGGAGTTGATCGCGAACGGCAGGATCATCCCGAGGTAGTTGTCGCTCAGGCCGTAGTCACGGGCGATGAGGACGTACAGCGGGATCATCAGCAGCTGGAACGGCACGACCTGCACGAGCAGCGCGAGTGCGAACGTCACGCCGCGGCCCTTCCACTGCAGCACCGACAGCGCGTACCCGGCGAGGACACCGAACACGACCGTGCAGAGCACCACCCCGGCCGTGAAGATGCCCGAGTTCACGAGGCCCTGCAGCAGGTCCACACGGGAGTCGATCTGTGCGTAGTTGTGCAGGTCGATGTTCGCGGGGTTCGGGAACGCACCGGCCACGGAGGTGTCCGGCTCGCGCTGGAGCGAGCCGATCACCATGTACCAGAACGGGAACAGGAAGAGCAGCGCACCGGCGAGCAGCACGACGAAGCGCAGCGCGGCCTGGCCGCGGGTCAGCTGCACCCCGTCCATGCGGCGGGGTCGCCGCCGCCTCGGGGTGTCCTGCCGGGAGGCGCGGGTCGTCTCCGTCAGCTCGCCTGCGGCCTGGGGCATGGTCGCCTCGGTCATGATTCCCTCCCACCTGCGAACCGGTTCTGCAGGAACGCGATGATCAGGACGCCGATCATCAGGACGATGCCGATGGCCGCCGCGTACCCGGGGTGGCCCTGCTGGATGCCCTGCTGGTAGATGAGCAGCACGGGGCTCGTGGACGCACCGTTCGGGCCGCCGCCGCCGGTCAGCAGGTACGGCTCCGTGAAGAGGTTGGCGCCGGTCACGGTGCTGAGCAGGAGCACGAGCACCGTGGCGGGGCGGACGCCCGGGACGGTCACCGAGAAGAACTGCCGGACCTTGCCCGCGCCGTCCGTGGACGCCGACTCGTACAGCTCCTTCGGCACGTTCTGCAGTGCCGCCAGGTAGAGCAGGATGTAGAACCCGAGCTGCTTCCACGTCACGAAGACCGCGATCATCGGCATCGCGAGGGCCGAGTTGCTGAGCCACGACGGGCTCGGGGCGAGCGGGCCGAGGACGCTGTTCACGACACCGCCCTGGCTGAACAGGAAGAGCCACACGCCGACGACCGCGACGCTCGCGGTGACGTACGGCACGTAGTAGCTCACCCGGAAGAACGTCGACCAGCGGACCGCGCCGTTGAGCGCCGACGCGAGCACGAGGGCGAGCACGACGGTGAGCGGCACGTTGATGACGAGGAAGACGCCGACGTTCCGGAACGACTGCAGCACCTGCGGGTCCTGGAAGACCTGCACGTAGTTCTGCAGTCCCACCCACGGGCGGTCGACGCTCACACCGGGAGCGGCGAAGAAGTAGTCCTTGAAGGACATGTACACCGCGAAGCACACCGGGTAGGCGAAGATCGCGATGACGAACACCAGGTAGGGGGCGCTGAAGAGCCACCCCAGGGGGTCCTTGCCGAGCAGTCGGACGTGCAGCGGCTTCCGGCCGCCGCCCGTCGGGCTGCCCGGCGTGACCCCGCGCGCACGTGACGCGGTCTGCGTGGTCAAGCCGGGCCTCCCGTCCTACTGCTGCTGCATCTGCTGGGTGAACTTCGACGCGGCGGCCTTGAGCTGCGAGTCGAGGTTCCCCTGCCCGGAGATGACGGCCTTCGTGTAGAAGTCACGGAAGCCCTGGAGCGCGGCGATCGTGTTCGCGCCGGCCGGGTCGTCGACCGTGCGGGCCGCCTGCGAGCCGAACTCCTGGTACGCGGGGTTCTGCGAGAAGTAGTCGGCGTACGTGGTCGCGAGGTCCTTGCGGATCGGCATCTGCCCGGTCGTCTCGAGGAGCTTCTGGTCCTGGTCCTTGCTCGTGGCGTACTTCAGGAAGTCCCACGCGGTGCCCTGGTTCTTGCAGGACGAGTACATGCCGACGTTCTTGGCGTCCGGGAAGGTCCAGGTCTGGTCGGCGGAGATGCCGTCCTTCGTCGGGACGGGCACGCTGCCCCAGTCGACCTTGCCCTTGTAGGACGCGATCGCCCACGGGCCGACGATCGCCATCGCGGCCTTGCCGGTGGCGAAGGCGTCGCCCTGCAGCTGCTCGGTGCCCGCGTAGCCCTTCTCGTAGACGGTCTTCCAGAACTCGGCGACGTCGCGACCGGCCTGCGTGTCGAAGGTCGCCTTGCCGTCCTTCGTCGCCATGCCCTTGCCGCCGGTCGCCGCGGCGTAGAGCGGCAGGTAGTCGAAGTTCGGCTGGAAGAACTCGCTCGTCGGGGTCGGGTAGATCGCGTACGGCGCGGCACCCGATGCCTTGATCTTCGCCGCCGCAGCGAGGAAGTCGTCGTAGGTGCTGAGCTTCGGGTCCTCGGTGTCGAGCCCGGCCTTCTTGAAGATCTCCTTGTTGTAGAAGATCATCACCGGGTTCGACTTCCACGGCATCTGGTAGAAGTCACCGTCCGACGACTTGTACTGGTCTGCCGTGTCACCGGAGCGGGCCTCGATGTAGACGTCCGCGCCGCTGAACTTCGACAGGTCGACCAGGCCGCCCTGCTTCTGGAACTGCCCCGTCGCCGCCGGCAGGTTGTTGAACACCAGGCAGGGCGTCGTGCCCGCGGTGATGGCCGCGCCGATGACCTCCTCGGTGCTCTTGCCGGCCGGGACCTCCTGGCCCTTGACCTGCTGGTCCGGGTGGTCCTCGTTCCAGGAGGCCACCGCGGCCTTGCCCCACTGGACCTCCTGCGCGTTGTTCGAGTACCAGATGGTGATCGGGCCCTTGGCCTTCATCGCGTCGCTGTTCGACGCGCTTCCCCCGCCGGAGCATCCGGTCAGGGCGAGTGCGGTGGCCGCGGCGATCGCGGTCCCGATGGCGAGCATGCGCCGTTGCATGGTGACTCCTTCGTCGGTGGTCGGGTGTGCTGTGCTGTGCCGACGCGTCCGGAGTCGCGGGGCTCCGCGTGTCCGTCCTGGTCGGGTCCGGCGTCAGGGCCGGGGTGCGGGCGCGCCCGTCGACCCGCGCACGATGAGCCGTGCCGGGGTGAGGGTGCGGTCGACGGGGTCGTTGCCGTCGACGAGGTCGAGCAGCGTGGACGCGACGACGCGCCCCCACTCGACCGGGTCGTTGTCCAGCGTGGTGAGCGCCGGGTAGACGTACTGCCCGATCTGGGAGCCGTCGAGTCCGGTCACGGACAGGTCGTCCGGGATCCGCAGGCCGGCACCTTGGGCGACGGCCATGCCGGCGACCGCCATCGGGTCGTTGCCGTAGACGATTGCCGTCGGGCGGACCTCGGGCGCGAGCGTCAGGAGCCTCCGGGTCGCCTCGGCACCCTGCTCGGGGGAGAAGTCCGTCGGGACGACGTGGGCATCGACCCCGAGGTCGGCGGCGACCCGTTCGAACTGCTCCCGTCGAGCACGGCCGTGGAGCATGTCCTCGTTGCCGGCGACGTGTGCGATCCGCTCGTGCCCGAGGTCGGCGAGGTACCGGACGAGCTCGTCGATGCCGTGCTCGTACTCGCGTCGCACGGCCGGCAGGGTCGTCGGGACGTCGGGCTCGCCGAGGGTGACCCCTCGGACGCCGAGCTCGGCGAGCAGCGCGATCCGGCGGTCGTGGCGCAGGAGGTCGGTCAGGATGAACCCGTCGACGCGGCCGTCGGCGGCGAGGGACCGGTAGGCGCGCTCCTCGGCACCGGGGTCGGGCACCACGCTGAGGACGAGGACCTGCCCGCGGTCAGCGAGGACGGTCTCGAGACCGGCGATGAACGCGGCGAAGAACGGGTCGGTCTCGATGATGCGCGGGTCCCGCTTCACGACCAGCCCGAGGGCGTACGCGCGACGGCTCGTCAGGCTGCGGGCGGCGGGGTTCGGACGCCAGCCGATCTCGGCTGCGGCGGCCTGGATGCGCTCCTTCGTCACCTGGTTCACGCCTGGCCGGTCGTTGAGCGCCAGGGAGACGAGGCCCTTCGAGACGCCGGCCTGCCGCGCGACGTCGACGATGGTGGGTCGTCGTTCCATCGGGGGCCTCCTCGCCGCGGTGCATCGGACCGGATCGTTTGAACCGGTTTCATTGAACCGGTTTAGGTATACCCGCAGTCCGCCAGGTCCGCAACCCCGAAGGTCCGTCCCATCGACGCGGCCGGTGAGCGGCGCATCAGGATCCGGGGACGGGGCGTGAGGAGTCCGTCAGGAGCGCTGCGCCGCCGAGGCCCGCGGGTGCACGGTACGGGGGTGCACTCGTCCACGAAGCCACCGCTCCTGCTCGCCACGCTCCGAGACCGCCACCTGCACGTGTGGGGCCGCGAGACCGTCCACCCCGCCGGGCGCACCCTGTGGAGTTCGCGCACGCTCGTGGTCTTCCCGCCAGGTACGAGTCCCCGCGAGCGCTTCCTGCTGCGTGCCCTCCACGTCTGGGGTGTGGTGGGCGCGCTGCCGGCGCTGGGCGTGATGGCTGCGCTGAACGGCTCCGCGCTGTGGGGGATCCTCGCGGCCGTCGCGCTGTACGGCTCCGGGTTCCTCGTCCTCCGACGTGCGACGCGGCGGACACGGCCCTCGGTCCGGACGCTCACGGTGACCACATTCCACGGCGGCGGCCGGCCTCGCGGGCACGGGGACGCTCGGCTGCTCGCGGGGTCGCTCGACGCGTTGCTCGTGTACGAACGGGCGGCGCTCGCCGGGCAGATCAGTGCGGTGGACTTCGAGCTGCTCTGGGCGGACGTGTGGACGGCGATGCCGGAGACGCTGCGACGGAGTGGCACGTGGACCCGCTGAGCGAACCGGGACCGGGCGCGGACGAGGCTGCCGAGGACGGAGTCGTCCTCGGCTACGACTGACGGCAGCGCCAGCAGTACCGGCCGCGGTCGTCGCCACGGCCGCTCCTCAGCCGGCCGTCACCAGAGCCGACATCCTCGCCATCAGCCCACGTGGCACGAACCGGTGCGCGTTCGCCGTGACCCGGTTGCCGGCACCGGACACCACCGTCGGGCCTCCAGCACGCGCGAACGCCCGGAGCCCGACGGCGGCGACCTCGTCCGGCGTCTGTCGTCCGCGCGCCATCACCCCGCTGCCGGCCCCGGCCGCGTCGAAGAAGCCGGTCGAGGTCGGGCCCGGGCAGAGCGCGAGCACCCGGACGCCCCGCCCCTGGGTCTCCTGCCACAGGGCCTCGGTGAACGACAGGACGAACGCCTTCGTCGCGCCGTAGACCGCCATGCCCGGGGTCGGTTGGAACGACGCCGTCGACGCGACCGTCATCACACCGCCGACCCCGCGGGCGAGCATCCCCGGCAGGAACGCGTGGGTCAGGGCCGTCACCGCCGCACAGTTGAGGGCGATCTGCGTGGCGGTCCGCTCGGGGGACTCGTCGACGAACGGACCGTGGGCGCCGACGCCCGCGTTCGCCACGAGGACGTCGATCCGGGTGCCGTCGAGCCGGTCCACGACCTGCGCCACGCCGTCCGCCGTGGCGAGGTCGGCGACCACCACGGACGCCCTCGTCCCGCGCGCTCGCACCTCCGACGCCACGGCTTCGAGGGCATCCTGCGACCGGGCCACGAGCACGAGGTCCGCGCCGGCGTCCGCCAGCTGGAGGGCGAGCGAACGGCCGATGCCGCCGCTCGCTCCGGTGACGACGGCACGGCGGCCGCGGAAGGGGGGCCGAGGAGGTGTCATGGGGCCAGTCGTACTCGCCGGATCACGCACCAGTTGGTGAGGGGTCATCAATACCCCCCGAACAGGGCACACATGAGGCACAATGTTCGAGGACGCATCACCGAGCGCAGCACCACAGCACCCCACAGCACTGCCTGGCACCACCGCTCGCCGCGTCCGTCCCGCGTCCTGCGCCCCTGATCCCGAACCCTCCGAGGAGCTCGACATCTCTGTCTCGACCACGCGCTTCCGCGCGCGAAGAACCCCCCTGTCCGCCGACGGACGGAGCGCCCGGTGAAGCGCCGGAACGTCGTCATCGCGACGACCGCCGCTGCCGCGCTCATCATCGGCATCCCGACGGCTGCCACCGCCAGCCCCTGGTGGGGCTGGCACCACCACTGGCACCCGACCCCCACCCCGACCGCGTCGCCGTCGGACGACACGGTTCCGGGCGACGAGGCGACGTCCGACCCTTCCGACGAGACCACGCCGTCGGACGACGCGACACCGACCCCCGACGCGACGCCCACCGGCGAACCCATCGAGGAGTCGACGCCGACCGACACCCCGAGCGCGACGCCGACCGACACGCCGAGCGACGAGCCGACGGAACAGGCGTCCGCCGACGCCCAGGCGGACGACCCGAGCGGTGCGACGCCGCCGCAGGCGTCGTTCGTCGAGGACTTCGACGTGTCGGCAGCGCTGGGCAACGTCGCGAACCTGTACCAGCAAGCGTGGCAGCCGTACCCGGACGGCACGTCCGGCATCTACGCGCCGAGCCAGACCGTGACCGTGCACGACGGCGTCCTCGACGCCCGCCTCGGTGGGGCGGGCACGGCCGGCACCTTCGGCACGAAGACCGGCGCGTACGACCACGTCGGCGGGTCGTTCTCCGTCCGCGCGAAGGCGACTGGCGGTGACGGCAACGGCGCGGCGTTCATGCTGTGGCCGACGTCGAACCGCTGGGCCGACGGCGAGATCGACTTCCCCGAGGGCAACTTCGAGTCGGAGCCCATGGCGTTCCACCACTCGATGACCCCGGGCCAGGAGGCCGAGCGCGTCCAGATCCCCACGGGTGTCTCCTGGCGTGACTGGCACACGTACACGGTGGACTGGGACCCGGGCAAGTCGGTCACGTACAAGGTCGACGGCAAGGTCATCGGGACGATCACGCACGACGTCCCGACCACCCCGCACCGGTTCATGTTCCAGACCGGCAACTGGGGTGCCAGCGGCAACCTGCTCATCGACTGGGTGACGACGAGCGAGTGAGCCGCACAGCCCTGGCGGGCTGACCCGACGGGAGGCACGGTGCGGCGACGCACCGTGCCTCCCGTTCGTCGTCGTAGGCTCGGCGCGTGCCCGCTGATGACGTCCCCCGCGACATGGACGAGCTCTTCGCTCGCGGAACGCAGTCCGTGTCGGAACCGTCCGCGCTCGGTCAGGCCGCAGGACTCGGCGGACTCGGCGCCGTGTTCGTCGGGATGGTGTCGCTGCTCACCGCAGGCGCGATCGTCGCGGTCGGGCTGCTGATCGGACTCGCGGCCGTGCTCCTCTTCGCGTCCGCGTTCGCCGCCTGACCGTCAGTCGCGGGCGCCCCACCGTGCCTCGTGCCCGCGCAGCTCCACCGCGACCTCGTCGAGGAAGTCATCGACCTCGTCCTGCGCGTAGCCGGCACGGAACCGCGTCGGCCGGAAGCGCGACGCCACGACGTCCTCGGCGCGCAACGGATCGGCCGGCCGTCCGCGTTCGTACTCCGCCAGCGTGGCCTGGACCCGCGCGAGGAAGTCGTCGACCTGCTCTTGGTCGTACCCCTCACGCCACTTCGTCGGCGCGAACCGCTTGGCCGCGACGTCCCCTGCGAGCATCGTCCCCCCGATCGTCGATGACCACACGCTACAGTCCCCGCATGATCGTCTGGGTGAACGGGACGCACGGTGTGGGGAAGACGACGACGAGTCGCCTGGTGCAGGAACGGCTGCCGGACGCGCGGGTACTCGACGCCGAGAAGGTGGGGGAGACGCTGATGGACGTCTCGCCGAGCCTGCCGTGGACCGGCAACTTCCAGGACTGGGACCCGTGGCGCCCGCTCGTCGTGGAGACCGCGCGCCGGGTGCTCGACTACGCCGGCGGCACCCTCGTGATGCCCATGACCGTCCTCGTCGAGTCCTACTGGCGCGAGATCAGCGACGGCTTCGCGGGGCACGGCATCCCGGTCTGGCACTTCGTGCTGCACACCGACCCCGAGACGCTCCGACACCGGATCCTGCACGACGAGGTGATGGGGCCGTCGACCTTCCGCCTCGGGTACGTCGACCGCTACGCCGAGGCGGCGCGCACCTGGCTGCACGCCGAGGCGGCGGTCGTCGACACCACCACGATCGGCCCCGCCGAGGCGGCGGACCGCATCGCCACGGCCGTGCTCGCAGAGGCGCCGGCGCGCTGACGCGCCGACCACCGACCCGGCGGTGCGTCGTGATGACGCGCTGACCACCGGCCTGGAGGCACGGTGCGGGCCCGACCCGTGCCTCCAGGCCGGCGGGCGGTCACGACCAGGGAACGACACGCGCTGCGCGGGTCCGTCACGCGGGGGGCAGGTGGGGCGGTGCGGAGCGCACCGCCTGCGACCGCCACGTGATCTCGGCGACGAACGCAGCGGTGTCGGGCCCGAGCGGGTCGTCCGGTGCGTCCTCGACGAGGATCCCGAGCGCCGGGGCGAGCAGGAACGACGTCGTGGTCTGGGTACCGAACAGGTCGACCGTCGGGACGGCGATCACGTCCGTGAGCCCGGCGTGGGCGAGCGCCGCGGCGTAGTCCAGGACGGCGTCGGCCGCCTCGTCCGTGGTCAGGACGGCGGTGAGTCCGTAGACGATGTGCTTCATGATCCGTGCTGCGGTGGCGGGGTGAGCACGCGCGGACGAGTGTTCCGGACAGAGGGAGGCGGCGCCCATCCGGAGCCGGTACAGCTGGACCGACTCTTTCCGGACAGTACGCGCAGCTCCCTGCGGACGTACGGGGAGAGGCCCTACGGTTGCCGGAACCGCGCACGCGGGAACCCATTGTTCGGCCGAAGGGCTGTCCCTGACGGAAGCAGCCCCATGGCCACTTCGTCCACCCTGTACCGCCCGACCTCGCCGCGACCGGCGGGGGCACGCTCCGGGACCTCCACCTACAAGGACCTGCTCCAGCAGGTGAAGGACGCCGGGTTGCTGCAGCGCCGCACCGGCTTCTACTGGACGGTGTTCGCCGTCCTCGTCGCCGTCGGTGCCGTCGCCTTCGTCGTGACCGCGTTCGTCGGGCACAGCTGGTTCGCGCTCATCCCGGCCGGGGTCCTCGGCGTGGTGTTCACGCAGTTCGCGTTCCTGTCGCACGAAGCCGCGCACCGGCAGATCTTCGCGTCGAACCGGTGGAACGACCACGCCGGACGGTTCGTCGGGGTGTTCCTCGTCGGTATGTCCTACTCGTGGTGGATGAACAAGCACACGCGACACCACGGCAACCCGAACACCATCGGGAAGGACCCGGACATCGCGCAGGACACGGTGTCGTTCATCGAGGAGGACGCCGCGCAGCGCACCGGGCTCCTGCGGCTGCTGACGCGCGTGCAGGGCTGGGCGTTCTTCCCGCTGCTCACCATGGAGGGGCTCAACCTGCACTGGCTGTCCATCCGCGCGGTGGTCACGGGCGAGCACGTCAAGGGGACCTCGCGCGGCCGAGCGGTCGAGGGCGTCCTCCTCCTCGCCCGGTTCGGGCTGTACTTCTGGGCCGTGTTCGCGTTCCTGCCGATCGGCATCGGCTTCGCGTTCATCGGCGTGCAGGTCGCGGTGTTCGGCGTCATGATGGGCGCCTCGTTCGCGCCGAACCACAAGGGCATGCCGGTCATCGCCGAGAACGCGCGCATCGACTTCTTCTCACGCCAGGTGCGGACCTCCCGGAACATCGTCGGCGGACGGTGGGTGGACCACCTGCTCGGCGGCCTCAACCACCAGGCCGAGCACCACCTCTTCCCGAGCATGGCGCGGCCGAACCTGCGGCGGGCGAAGCCGCTCGTGCAGGCGCACTGCCGCTCGCTCGGGATCCCCTACACGGAGACGACACTGCTGCGGTCGTACGGCATCGTCGTGGCGTACCTCAACCGGGTCGGGCTCGCGGCGCGGGACCCGTTCGCCTGCCCGATGGTGACGTCGCTGCGGCTGCACTGAGGCGCTGCGGCGGGCCGCGGGGTACTGCGGCGGGGCGCCTGCGCTTCGCCGCTCCGAACCACGAATGCGACGTCGAACCGGTCTCGATGCCTGGTTCGATGTCGCATCCGTGGTTCCATGGGCAGACCCGCGGTTGCGCGGAGCCGACGAGCGTCGGCGGGCGGGTGGCCGTGCTTGTCAGCCCTGGCCCTCGTCGACCAGTCGCCAGCCGTCGGTGGTCCGCGCCCAGCACCAGCTCCACTGCATCGTGCCCGGGTCCGCTCCGGTCATCCAGCGCTGGGTGATGACCGACGGCACGCACACCTCGGCCTGGGCGGCCTGCTTCGCGGAGACCACGTAGGGCTTCCCGACGTCGCGGTAGGCCAGCAGTTCGGACTCCCCGTCCGACCACGCAGTCGGCGCCTTCGGGCACCAGTCGGTCGTGCCGCTCGCCTCGAGGAGGTCGAGCAGGGCGCAGTCGTGGGCCTTCGCCGCGCGGAGGTACGCGAGCGTGTCCTCGCGCGGGGTCGCGCTGCGTGGCGGTGCCTCGGCGAGAGCCCGGGCGTGCGCGGCGGCGTCGAGCGCTTCCGAGTGGACGGTGACGACCGAGGCGGTGACGGCGACCGCCGCGACGGTTCCGAGCAGGACCTTCCAGCGGGTGCGCACGCGACGATGCTCCCAGACGCCGGTCGTGCGGCGCTGCCCCCAGAACCGGTCGGGGTCGTCGTGCTCTCGTACCTCGCACCGCGTGGGAAACCTCGCACCGAGCGACTCGTTCCGGGCGCGCGCGTGCGGCCGCGGCCCAGGGGTCAGCCGGCGGGCGGGACGGCCGTGCTCGCCCGGACCACGAGCCGCGTCGGGACGAGGTCGGCGACGGTCGACGCCGGCTCGGGAGCGCCCTCGATCTGCCCGAGGAGGTTCCGGACCGCCCGTCGGCCGACCTCGTCGAACGACTGGTGCACGGTGGTGAGCGGCGGCCAGAACGAGTCGGCCTCGGGCGAGTCGTCGAAGCCGACGACGCTGAGCGAACCGGGGACGTCCCGGCCGGACTCGTGCGCGGCGCGGAGCACCCCCAGCGCGGTCTGGTCGTTCGCGGCGAACACGGCGGTGATGTCCGGTCGTGCGGCGATCGTGAGCCCTGCCTCGTACCCGTGCGACGTGGTCCAGCCGCCGTGGAACACCGGGGGCACCACCCGACCCGCACGTTCGAGGGTGTCCTGCCACGCGGCGAGACGGCGTGCGGCGGAGTACGACGACACCGGTCCGGCGACGTGCCAGACGGTGTCGTGCCCGAGGTCGAGGAGGTGCTGCGTCGCCAACCGTGCGCCCTCGGCCTGGTCGGTGTCGATCGACGGGTGCTGGGTCGTGCCCGTGGAGTCCACGACGACCATCGGGACGCCGTCCGGCAGCGCCACCTCGGCGGTGTCGATGATGTGCGACTCGATGATGATCACCACGCCGTCGACAGCCTGCTCGTGCAACCGCGAGAACGCCGAGCGCACGCCCTCCTCGGTCCGGGATGCCATCGGCAGCAGGGTGATCGTGAAGTCCGCGGCCCCGGCGGCGTCGGCGATCGCCTCGAGCGTGCGCATGTTGCCGAACGACGCGAGCGTGAACATGATCACGCCGATCGTGCGGAAGCGTCCCGAGCGGAGCGCGCGGGCGGCGCGGTTCGGCCGGTAGCCGAGCTCGTCCATCGCCCGCTGCACGCGGTCGCGGGTGTCCGGGGAGACGTTGTCGAAGCCACGGGCGACGCGCGACACGGTCTGCATCGACACGCCGGCGGCCTCGGCGACCGCGGCCATCGACGGTGCACGGCGCACGCCGCTGAGTTCCGTGGTCACGCGGCCTCCCTCGGCGCTCGTCATCGGATCGTGATCGAGCCCGACTCCGGAGACGCTAGCGCATGTTGACGTTGCCATGCTATCGTCGCGGCGTTCGATGTTGACGTCAACATCGACGCACCCGAACGCAGCACGACAAGGGAGTCACATGACCACGCTCGAAGCGCGTGCGCCAGGAGCAGCAGCTCCGGCCACGCCGCCGCGGCGCCGCACCTCGCAGCGCGGCCGCTGGACCGGCTGGATGTTCGTCGGGCCGTTCGTCGTCGTCCTCGTCGCGATGCTCGTCGTCCCGATCGGGTACGCACTCTGGCTCAGCCTCTTCCGCGACCAGCTCATCGGCGGCAACCAGTTCGTCTGGTTCGCCAACTACGTCCAGCTGTTCCAGGACGCCAAGTTCTGGCAGGGCTTCGGCCGCGTCGCACTGTTCCTCGTCGTGCAGGTGCCGATCATGCTCGTGGTCGCGCTCGTCGCCGCCCTCGCGCTCGACAGCGCCCGCCTCTGGGCCTCGTCGTTCTTCCGCATCGCGATCTTCCTGCCGTACGCGGTGCCCGGCGTCGTCGCGGCGCTCATCTGGGGCTTCATCTACGGCAACCAGTTCGGCCTGACCGGCTCGATCAACTCCGCGCTCGGCATCGACCTCCTGCAGCCGTTCAGTCCCGACTGGGTCCTCGCGTCGATCGGCAACATCGTCACGTGGGAGTTCGTCGGTTACAACATGCTGATCTTCTACGCCGCCCTCCGCGTCGTCCCCACCGAGCTCTACGAGGCCGCCGAGATCGACGGTGCCGGTCCGCTGCGCACCGTCTGGTCGATCAAGATCCCGGCGCTCCGCGGCTCGATCGTGATCGCCACCATCTTCTCGATCATCGGCAGCTTCCAGCTCTTCAACGAGCCGAACCTCCTGAAGACCCTCGCCCCGAACGTCATCGGCAGCGCCTTCACCCCGAACATGTACGCCTACTCGCTGTCCTTCAGTGGCCAGCAGTTCAACTACTCCGCCACCGTCGCGATCGTCATGGGTGTCATCACCGCCGTGATCGCCTACATCGTCCAGGTGCGCGGGACCCGAGCGGAGAACCGATGAGCGCCCTCGACACCCGCACCACGGCACCGACCGTGACGGAGGCGGTGACCACCCGCGGTCGCAGCGGGGCGGGCCGCAGCCGCGCCTCCAGGCCGACGGGCCCGAAGGGCCGAGGACCCCGCGCACGCAAGTCACCCCTGCTGCTCGTGGTGATGATCGTCATCACCGTCTACTCGCTGCTGCCGCTCTTCTACCTCGTCGTCAACGCGACGAAGTCGCAGGACGACCTGCTCAGCACCTTCGGACTCTGGTTCGGCGGCGGCTTCTCGCTGTTCCAGAACATCGGCGAGACGCTGACGTACGACGGCGGGATCTACCTCCGCTGGCTCGCGAACACCGTCCTCTACGTCGTCGTCGGCGCGGGTGGAGCGACCCTGCTCGCCACGATCGCGGGGTACGGCATGGCGAAGTTCCGGTTCCCCGGTCGGCGCGCGGTCTTCGCGGTCGTGCTCGGCGCGATCGCCATCCCCGGCACCGCGCTCGCCGTCCCGACCTTCCTGCTGTTCTCGTCCGTCGGCCTGACGAACACCCCGTGGGCGATCATCCTGCCCTCGCTCATCAGCCCCTTCGGCATGTACCTCATCTGGACGTACGCGATCGACGCGGTCCCGACGGAGGTCATCGAAGCGGCCCGCATGGACGGCGCGGGGGAGTTCCGGATCTTCTTCACGATCGCGCTGCGGCTCCTCGCGCCCGGCGTCGTGACGGTCCTGCTCTTCGCGGTCGTCGCGACCTGGAACAACTACTTCCTGCCCCTGATCATGCTGAGCGACCCGAACCTCTACCCGCTCACGGTCGGCCTCAACCAGTGGAGCGCGCAGGCGCAGGGCGTCTCCGCGCACCCGATCTACAACCTCGTCATCACCGGATCGCTCCTCACGATCGTCCCGATCGTCGTCGCGTTCCTCTTCCTCCAGCGTTCCTGGCAGTCCGGCCTCGCGGCCGGCTCCGTCAAGGCGTGACCGGTCGGACGGGAGGCGCTGGGCGACCCCGCCACGCGCCTCCCGGCCCGGCACACAGCAGCACCACCCCTCTCCACGAAGAAGTGAAAGGCACACCCATGCACAAGCGTCTCCGGCGCGGGCTCAGCGCCCTCGCGATCGGCGTCACCGCAGCCATCGCCATGACGGCCTGCGCCTCCGGCGGCTCCGGCTCCGGCGGGTCGTCCGACGACATCACCAAGGCCCTCGAGAAGGGCGGCACGCTCACCTACTGGTCGTGGACCCCCTCCGCCGAGGCCCAGGTCGCCGCGTTCGAGAAGGCCTACCCCAAGGTGAAGGTCAAGCTCGTCAACGCCGGCACCGGCAACGACCAGTACACGAAGCTGCAGAACACTATCAAGGCCGGCTCGGGCGCCCCCGACGTCGCGCAGATCGAGTACTTCGCCCTGCCGCAGTTCGCCCTGAGCGACTCGCTCGTCGATCTCAAGTCGTACGGGTTCGACAAGCTCGCCGACAAGTACGGCGCGGGCACCTGGCAGTCGGTCGACCTCGACGGCAAGGTCTACGGCCTGCCGCAGGACTCCGGCCCCATGGCGATGTTCTACAACGAGAAGACCTTCAAGGAAGCCGGCATCACCACCCCGCCGAAGACGTGGGACGAGTACGTCGCCGACGCCGAGAAGATCCACAAGTCGAACCCGGACGCCTACATCGCGGCCGACTCCGGCGACGCGGGCTTCACCACCTCGATGATCTGGCAGGCCGGCGGCCGTCCGTTCGAGGTCAAGGGCACCGACGTCACCGTCAACCTGCAGGACGAGGGCACCAAGAAGTGGACCTCGACCTGGAACCAGCTCGTCGAGAAGGGCCTGCTCTCGCAGACCCCCGGCTGGACCGACGACTGGTACAAGCAGCTCGGCAACGGTGAGATCGCCACGATGGTCACCGGCGCCTGGATGCCCGGCGTCCTCGAGTCGAGCGTGAAGGACGGCAGCGGCAACTGGCGCGTCGCCCCGATCCCGACCTACGACGGCTCCTCCGACGTGACCGCCAACAACGGTGGTTCCGCCGAGGTCGTCATGAAGCAGTCGAAGAACCCGGCCCTCGCCGCCGGCTTCCTCAAGTGGCTGAACTCCTCGCAGGACTCGATCGACGTGTTCCTCAAGTCTGGTGGCTTCCCGTCGACCAAGGCACAGCTCACCTCGTCGTCCTTCACCGCCGAGAAGCCGGAGTACTTCGGCGGCGAGGCGATCAACGAGACCCTCTCGAAGGCGTCGTCCAGCGTGGCCGAGGGATGGCAGTACCTGCCGTTCCAGGTCTACGCGAACAGCGTCTACGCGGACACCGTCGGCCAGGCCTACCAGAACAAGACCGACCTGAACGCTGGTCTCGAGGCCTGGCAGAAGGCCATCGTGAAGTACGGCAACGAGCAGGGCTTCAAGGTCACCTCGAAGTAACCACCGCACTCGTTCGAACCGGAGCGGGGCCGCGCGGACACCGTCCGCGCGGCCCCGACCACTGAAAGGCCCCTCCCATGCGCTTCGCCATCGGCGACACCGACTTCCTGCTCGACGGCGAGCCGCACCGCGTCCTGTCCGGCGCGATCCACTACTTCCGCGTCCACCCCGACCTCTGGCAGGACCGGATCCGCAAGGCCAAGCTCATGGGCCTGAACACCATCGAGACCTACGTCGCCTGGAACGCCCACGCGCCCCGGCCCGGGGTCTTCGACCTGACGGGCGGCCTCGACCTCGGGCGCTTCCTCGATCTCGTCGCCGCCGAGGGCATGCACGCCATCGTCCGGCCCGGCCCCTACATCTGTGCCGAGTGGACGAACGGCGGCCTGCCGTACTGGCTCTTCTCAGACGGCACGGTCGGTGGCCGGCGGAACGAGCCGGGCTTCCTCGCGGCGGTCCAGACCTACCTCGAGCAGCTCGCCCCGGTACTCGTGCCGCGGCAGATCGACAACGGCGGCCCGATCGTGCTCGTGCAGGTCGAGAACGAGTACGGCGCGTACGGCTCCGACTCGTCGTACCTGCGGGCGCTCGAGCAGATGCACCGCGACATCGGCCTGACCGTGCCGTTCACGAGCGTCGACCAGCCGATGGGCACCATGCTGGAGGACGGCTCGCTCCCGTCGCTCCACAAGACCGGCTCGTTCGGATCCCGCGCCGCCGCCCGCATCGAGCGTCTCCGTGAGGTGCAGCCCACCGGGCCCCTCATGTGCTCGGAGTTCTGGGACGGCTGGTTCGACAGCTGGGGCGAGCACCACCACACGACACCGGCGTCGGACAGCGCGGCGGAGCTCGACGTGCTGCTGGCCGCGGGAGGCTCCGTGAACATCTACATGTTCCACGGCGGCACGAACTTCGGGTTCACCAACGGCGCGAACGACAAGGGCGTGTACCGGCCGATCGCGACGTCGTACGACTACGACGCCCCGCTCGACGAGGCCGGACGCCCGACGGCGAAGTTCCACGCCTTCCGTGCGGTGATCGAGCGCTACGCGTCCGTGCCGCCGCTGCCCGAGTCGATGCAGCCGGGTGGGTCGGGTCGCCTCGCCTCCGGCCTGGAGGCACGGGTCGCCCCCGCCACGGACGTCGCCGTCCGTCTCGACCAGGTCGCACCCCTGGCGACGCTGCTGCCGTCGCTCACCACGTGGACCGCGCACGACGCACCGCCCACGTTCGACGCGCTCGGCGCCGCCTCCGGATTCGTGCTGTACCGCACCGAGGTCGCGCTGCCGTCCGGCGGTGTGCTCACCGTCGGGACCGAGGTCCGCGACCGGGCGCTCGTCTCCGCCGACGGGGTCGTCGTCGGCGTCCTCGAACGTGAGCACCACGATCGCGCGATCACGCTCCCGCCCGTCACCGGCACCCTGGAGCTCCTCGTCGAGGACCAGGGACGCGTGGACTACGGTCCCCGCATCGGCGAGCCGAAGGGCCTCGTCGGGGACGTCCGCGTCGACGGCGAGCTGCTGTCCCGGTGGACGGCGTCGCCGCTCGCCCTCGACCCGATCGCGCCGGCCGCCCTGGCCCTGCTCGCCGGTGCTTCCCCGGAGCCGGGCGACGTGCTCGCCGGACCGGTGTTCGCGTCCGGGTCGTTCGAGCTCGCGTCCGTCGACGACCGGTACCTGTGCCTCGACGGCTTCCGCAAGGGCGTGGCCTGGGTGAACGGGTTCTGCCTCGGGCGGTACTGGTCGCGCGGGCCGCAGAAGACCCTCGCCGTGCCGGGTCCGGTGCTCCGCGAGGGCCGCAACGAGGTCGTCGTGTTCGAGGTCCACGCCGCGGCGACCCGCACGGTGTGCCTGCTCACCGAGCCGGACCTCGGCCACACCGAGGGCTGATCGCTCGGCTACCCTGGCCGCACTGGTGCTCGGTCAGAGGGGGAACGCGATGTGGGATGTGGTGAAGGCCGCCGGCCGGGTGGTCGTGACGGTGCTGCAGGTGCTCGCCCGCGCGCTCGACGGTCTCGGGTCGCACGGCGCGGTCGGCCCCGGCGCGGCGCCGACCCCGCCGCCCGCGAAGCGCGACGAGTACCGGCCCTAGCCGCTCGTCGCCGGGTCAGACGGCGCGAGCGCCCGCCCACTCGCGGACCGCGAGCAGACCCTCCCGCCGCCACCGCCACAACGGCGCGAACTTCGTCCCGCCGTCCTCCCATGCCTGGGCGAGCAGGGGCATGTGCCGTCGGCGTCCGACCCCCCGCCCGTCTCGCCACTCGACCGTCGCGTCGTCGAGCACGACGGCGATCGAACGACGGGGTGCTGTCCAGCTGACGAACCACCCCTGGTAGCGCAGGTGATCGTCGGTGAGCTGGACGCGCACACTGGGCGCTCGCACGGCAGCCCACGCGCCGGGCAGGGCACAGATCGCACCGGTCGCTACGATCAGGGTCTCGCCGTCCAGCGTGCCTGCGATGAGCATGGCGGCGCCGAGCCCCACGAGGAGCCAGAGCACGGTCGTCATCAAGATGACCTCCCAGCGCGGTGGCCGGACGACCGTCACGAACGGTCCCCGTCGAGGGCGTCGAGGGCGTCGAGTTCGTCGAGCGCACGGCGGGCGTCGGCGGCCCGCTCGGACTCCGGCCGAGTCCACCACTCCGGTCCCCGCTCGCCCAGGCCGTGCTTCGCCAACCCGTTGCGGTGCCGTGCGGCCGCGAGGGCGTCCTCGTCCCCGGACCGCTTCGCCTGCTTGACCGCGTTCCGCCCGCGTCCGAGGTGCGACCGGAGGGCGGCGGCGACGTCCTCGGGGATGGCCGGGTCCGTCCGGCGCCACCGTCGACCGTCGACGACGAAGAAGTGGTCGTCGGGCTCGGCGGTCATGGTCCTGAGTCTGCACCGTCGGTGGTCGGCGGTAGACAGGTGGTGATGAGCGAAGCACGCACGCGTCCGATGCTCGACGTCCGACGCATCTACGCCGAGGACGCCGCGCTCGAGCTGCCCCGCGGGCAAGAGGTGCTCGGTCGCTGGCCCGACGCCGAGATCGTCCCCGTTGCGTCGCACTGGAACATCCCCGAGGTCCACGGCGACGAACGCAACGTTCAGCGGTGGGTGCGGATCAAGACCGAGGCGCTCGTTCTCGGTGTGAAGAAGTCGCTCATCACCCGGCCGAACGGGCGCTCCGCCGACTTCATCGCCCCCTCGACGGCGAACGGCTGCGCGATGGCGTGCGCCTACTGCTACGTGCCCCGGCGCAAGGGGTACTCGAACCCCGTCACGGTGTTCGCGAACATCGAGCAGATCACGAAGCACGTCGCCCGGAACATCGCGAAGCAGGGGCCGAAGACCGAGCCGAACCAGTGCGACCCCGACGCCTGGGTGTACGACATCGGCGAGAACTCCGACTGCTCGGTCGACGCGATGATCAGCGACAACGTGCGCGACCTCTGCGACCTGTTCCGGATGACCCCGACCGCGAAGGCGTCGTTCGCCACGAAGTACGTCAACCGCGAGCTGCTCGACTGGGACCCGATGGGTCGCACCCGCATCCGGTTCTCGCTCATGCCGCACGAGACCGCGAAGGTCACGGACATCCGCACGAGTCCGATCGCGGAACGCATCGCCGCGGTGAACGACTTCGTCGACGCCGGGTACGAGGTGCACCTGAACTTCTCGCCGGTCATCCTCACGCCGACGTGGGAGTCCGATTGGGCGGAGCTGCTGCGACAGGTCGACGACGTGCTCTCCCCGGCGTCGAAGGCGCAACTCGCGGCCGAGGTCATCTTCCTCACGCACAACGAGCCGCTGCACGAGGTCAACCTCGGCTGGCACCCCAAGGCGGAGGACCTGCTGTGGCGGCCGGACCTGCAGGAGCAGAAGGTCTCACAGAACGGCGCCGTCAACGTCCGGTACCGCTCGGGGATGAAGGGCCAGCTCGTCGAGCGGTTCCGGGAGCTCGTGGCCGAGCACCTGCCGAGCTGCCGCATCCGGTACGCGTTCTGACGGCGAGCGGCGAGCGGCGAGCGGCGAACAGCGAACGCCCGCACCGCCGAGCGGTACGGGCGTCAGCGCAACGGGCGGATCAGTTGCCCGTCAGCTTGTCCTTGGCCTTCTCGGTCTCGAGACGACCCTCGCCCATGACCTGGTCCTTCTGACCCTGGTGCTTGAGCTCGTCGTCGTCGGTGTGCTTGCCGACCGCTTCCTCGACCTTGCCGACGACCTTCTGGGTGACGTCCTTCGCCTTGTCTCCGAGCGACATGGTGTCTTCCTTCCTCCGGGAACCGCCGAGGGTCCCCGGCGCCTGTGCCACGAACACAACCAGCCGCGATCGTGTGGCTCGCGGCCGGGCCGCAGGTTCGTGTCCCCCGATTGGTTCGAACGGGGTACGGATCGCGCCGCACCGCACCGGCTCGGCCCCGAGGGAGCATGCTGGCGCAACAGATGTCGTCCCAGCCCCGGACCGATCATCGGAGAACAAGTGCACATCACACGCCGAACGCTCCTCGCGGGGCTCGGTGCCGTCACGCTGCCCGTGGCCCTGGCGGGGTGCGGCTTCGTCCCGCAGGACACCGGCGGGCAGGCCGACGCGGATACCCTGACGTTCACGACGTGGGGCACCGACGCGGAGCTGGCCGGCTTCCGCTCCGCCATCCGCGCGTTCCAGCGGACGTACCCGGGCCGGAAGGTCGCGCTCAACGCGGTGCCGTACGAGCAGATGTTCACGAACATCGACGCGCAGCTGCAGGCCGGGAACCCGCCCGACGTGTTCCGCGTGCCGTACTACTCGTTCGGCGCGTACGCGGGCCGTGGCCAACTGCTCGACCTCTCCCGGTCGCTGAACGCCGGCGTGGGTGACCGGTTCACGGCGACGGCGTGGGCGGCGGTGCAGTCCGACGGCCGTCCGTACGGCGTGCCCCACCACACCGACACCTCGGCGATGCTCGTGAACACCGACCTGATGCGGAAGGCCGGGGTGACCGACCTGCCGCGGTCCGTCGACGAGGCGTGGACGTGGGACGAGCTCGGCGACGTCGCCGGGAAGCTGCGCGACGCGCTGCCGGACGACGTCTACCCGTTCGCCTACAACTGGCAGGGGAACGGTGTGACGCGCTGGTTGAGCCTGCTGTTCCAGGCCGGGGGCGCGTTCCTCGACGCGGATCAGAAGACCCCGGTGATCGACAGCGCTGCCGGGCGGGAGGCCGTGTCCTTCGCCCAGCGGTTCTTCGAGGAGCGTTGGGTGCCGGCCAACGACTCGATCAAGTCCGCCACCTACGCGAGCGACACCTGGTACCGGAAGCGGGTCGCCATGGTGTGGTCGGGTGCGTTCCAGATCCCGGACGCCGCGCAGACCCTCGACTTCCCCTGGACCGCGACCTACGCGCCACGGCAGGAGCGCGGCGGCAGTGACTTCGGCGGCAACGCCCTCGTCGCGACCGCGCAGACGACCAAGCCGGACCTCGCGGCGTCGTTCCTCGACTTCATCACCCGGCGGCCGCAGATGCGGGACTTCTGCGAGCGGGCGTCGCTGCTCCCGACCCGGCGCGACCTCGTCGACGGCGGCCTGCGGTTCCGGGTGCGTCCGGAGCTCACCCGCACGTTCGTCGACCAGGCGTCGGTGATCCGGCCGGAGGACGTCGCACAGGTGGCGTCGCCCGACATGGCGTCGATCATCACGGTCCTGCAGAACGGCCTCGAGGACGCCTTCGTCGGCGGGGCCGGAGCGCGCGAGACGGTCGGGACCCTGCAGCGCGGCATCGCCGACGCGACCGGAGGACGAGCATGAGCGCGCAGACGAGCAGCTCGCCCGCAGGCGGCGCGCGAGCGACGAGCACTCGTGCCGACCGCACGCCCGGGCGCCGGTCGCTGAGCGCCCGTCGGGAGGAACGTGCTGCCTACGCCTTCGTCGCACCGAACATGGTGCTGCTGGCAGTGTTCGTGCTCGTGCCGCTCGTCGGGGCGTTCGTGATCAGCTTCCAGCGCACGAACGGTTTCGGCGCGGCCGAGTGGACCGGCCTCGCGAACTACCAGCGGCTGCTCGGCGACGGGCTGTTCTGGCGGGCGCTGCTCAACACGGTCCTCTTCACGGTGCTCGTGACGCCGATCTCGATGGGGCTCGGACTGCTCGCCGCACTGCTCCTCAACAGCGTGCTGCCTGCTCGGGGGTTCTTCCGGTCGGTGCTCATCACGCCGATGGCGGTGTCCGGGGTGGCGACGGCACTGATCGGGGTCCTGGTGTTCGACCAGAACTCCGGCGTGCTCGACGCCCTGCTCGGACTCGTCGGCATCACCCCGGTGCAGTGGCAGTCGGACCCGGCGGCGGCGTTCGCGTCCGTGGTCCTCGTGACGATCTGGTGGCGGGTCGGCTTCAACATGCTCATCTACCTCGCCGGGTTGCAGGGCATCGGCCCGGAGCTCCCGGAGGCGGCGATGCTCGACGGCGCCGGCTGGTCGCGACGGCTCCGCTCGATCACGGTGCCGCTCCTCGGCTCGTCGACGTTCTTCCTCACGGTGCTCAACGTCATCTACTCGTTCCAGGTGTTCGACATCGTCTTCGTCCTGACCGGTGGCGGACCGCGGAACGCCACGTCGGTGCTCGTGACCTACGCCTACGACACGGGCTTCGTCACCCGTGACCAGGGCTACGCAGCGGCGATCGGCATGGTGCTGCTCCTGCTCGCGGTGGTGTTCGCGATCGCGCAGTGGCGCGGCAGCAAGAACCGGGACCTCGCCGGATGACCGCCCGGGCCCGGACGCTGTTCGTCCTCCGCACCGTCGTCGCGGTGGTCGTCGCGCTGATCGTCATCGCACCCCTCTACTGGATGGTCGTCGTCGCGTTCTCCCCGCGTTCCGAACTGCTCGGCGGGACCGTCCGGTTCTTCCCGCGGACGCTCACCCTGGAGAACCTCGACCGCGTGTTCTCGTCGTTCCCGGTCGTCGAGTGGCTCGGCAACTCGACGGCGATCGCGGTGTCGGTCGCCGTGCTGACCACGGCGATCAGCCTGCTCGCCGGGTACGCGTTCGCACAACTGCGGTTCCGCGGGTCGACGGTGCTGTTCTTCGTCGCGCTCGCCACCCTCGCGGTGCCGGTGCAGGTCATCATGGTGTCGCTGTTCCGCATCGTCACCGGTCTGCACCTCTACGGCACGTACTGGGCGGTCATCCTGCCGAGTGCGGCCTCGGCGTTCGGGGTGTTCCTCGCCCGGCAGTTCCTGCTCGGGATCCCGAAGGAGCTCGTCGAGGCGGCTCGCATCGACGGTGCCGGGCACGCAGGCGTGTTCTTCCGGATCGTGCTGCCGATGTCGCGGCCGCTCATCGCGGTGCTGTTCTTCATGAGCCTGCAGCAGGCGTGGAACGACTTCGCGTGGCCGCTGATCGCCCTCCGGGAGAACCGTCTCTTCACGCTGCCGATCGGCCTGCTCTACCTGCAGGGGCAGTTCGGCTCGGACTACGGCGCGACCATGGCGTTCGCCCTGCTCGACGTGGTGCCGATCCTCGTCGTGTTCCTGGTGTTCCAACGGTGGTTCGTGCAGGGTTTCGCACGCAGCGGCCTGCGCTGACGCGCACGGGCCGGACGGGAGGCGCGGTGCGGGCCCGCTCCGTCCCTCCCGTCTCGGCCGTCACGACGCTCCGCAGGCTCCGCGTCGCGCCGGTACCGGCCGGGTGGGGCCCACCTCCCGTCCGGTCCGTGGTCGCGGCGCGACCCGACCTGCCGCACCCGACCGCGTCGGTCAGGGGACGAGGCGGTCGGCCCGGTAGCGGTCGAACAGCTCGGCGAACGCGCGCTCGGTCCTCCGGAACGCCGTGAACCCGGCCTCGCGGCTCTTGCCCATGTCGGTCACGACCTCCATCGCCCGACCGAGGTCGGCGTCGGTGTGCCACCACGACGCCAGCCGGCTGATGTCCGGTTCGGCGAGGCCGTGCCGCTCCGCGATCCCCGGCCACGCCTGCTCGTGGGGAGCCATCTGCTGCTCCAGGGGCCGCGCGGCACCCTCGAACCCGACGACGCGCGCCGGGTCGACCCCGAGGTGCGCGGCGAGCCGTGGCCACATCCAGCGCCACCGGAAGACGTCGCCGTTCACGACGTTGAACGCCTCGTCCGCGCCCTCGGGCGCGGTCGCGGCCCAGACCATGTGCTCGGCGAGGATGCCCGCGTCGGTCATGTCGGTGAGGCCGTTCCACTGCGCCTCGCTGCCGGGGAACACGAAGTCGAGGTCGAGCTCCTTCGCCAGCGTCGCCTGCACCGCGATGGTCAGGCCCATGTTCATGGCGTTGCCCACGGCGTGCCCGATGACGGTGTGCGACCGGTGCACGGACCACGTGAAGCCCTGGCGCTCGGCCGCGGCGAAGAGCTCGTCCTCCTGCGCGTAGTAGAAGTTCGGGGTGTCGAGGCGCGGCTCCTCCTCGTGGAAGGGCGTGTCCGGCATCTCGCCCGCGGCGTACGCCTCGAACGGGCCGAGGTAGTGCTTCAGCCCGGTCACGAGCGCGACGTGCTCGAGCGGCGCGTGCGCCAGCGCGGCGAGGAGGTCGCGCACCATGCCGCCGTTGACGCGGATGTTCTCGGCCTCGGTTTCCTGGCGCTGCCACGCGGTGAAGAAGACGTGTGTCGGATGCTCGTCGGCGAGTGCGGTCCGCAGCGACCCGGGGTCGCGGAGATCGGCGGGCACGCTGCGGACGCCGTCACGGGGGAGCGGTCGTCGGGACAGCGCCGTGACGTCCCAGCCGAGGTCGAGCAGGTGGTCCACCAGCGCGGACCCGGTGATGCCGCTGGCGCCCACGACGAGGGCTTCGCGTCGGTCGGTGGTGGTGGCCGTGTCGGTCGGAGTGGTGTCGAGTGTCATCCCCGGGTGCAACGCCCGCGGACGACAGGTGTTCCCTACCGCGGTCGTCGGATCCGGATCGGCCCCTTGGCGGTGGACGGGTCGACGACGCTGCCGTGCTGGGTGATCTCGACCTCGCCGCGGGCGACCATGCGACGAGCGGCCCGGCGGGCGGGTTCCATGAGGTCCCGCCAGTCGTCCGGGTCGAGGGCCCGTGCGGCGTCGGACGGGCAGATGCTCGACGACCGTGAGCGTGCGGCGAGCAGCTCGTCGATCCGCTGTTCGAGCGCCCGGTCGGTGGCGTCGACGCCGTGCTTCCGGCACGCCGCCGAGCAGTACTTCGCGTCCGGGGCTGCGGACGACGGCATCCGACGACCGCACGAGGCGCAGGTGCGTTCGGCGTGCTCGGCCTCGTTCGCCGCCGCGTCGGCACCGGTCCTGATCGCGCGTCCCATGTCCCCATCCTGTCCTCCTCGTCCGCCCCGGCGCTCAGCCCGGGGCTGTCCGGTCCGGCGCACAGCCCAGGCACGGCTGGCAGCATCGGGTCCGTGAACGCCGAACCCGATCCCGTCCGTCCGCCGGAACCCGCCTGGGTCCCGCACGTGATGTGGTGGCACGTCTACCCGCTCGGGTTCGTCGGAGCCGACGTCCGACCCGGGACCCCCGTCGAGGACCGACCCGTGGAGCACCGGCTCGACCGGATCACCCCGTGGCTCGACCACGTCGTCGACCTCGGGCTCAACGGCCTGTTGCTCGGCCCGGTCTTCGCGAGTTCGACGCACGGCTACGACACGGTCGACCACTTCCGGATCGACCCGCGCCTCGGTGACGACGAGGACTTCGACCGCCTCGTCCGGGCGGCACACGAGCGCGGTGTGCGGGTGCTGCTCGACGGGGTGTTCAACCACGTCGGCCGCGAGCACCCCGCGTTCCGCGCCGTCGAGCAGGACGGACCCGACGCCACCAGCGCCGACCTGTTCGCCGTGGACTGGTCGGGGTGGGCGCCCGGACAGCCGGTCCCGGTGCGCGACTTCGAGGGGCACGACATCCTCGTCGCGCTCGACCACGACGGCACCGCCGCCGAGGACCTCGTCGTCGCGGTCATGACGCACTGGCTCGAGCGTGGCATCGACGGCTGGCGGCTCGACGCCGCCTACGCCGTGCCCCCGGGGTTCTGGGCCCGGGTGCTGCCGCGGGTGCGCGAGCGGTTCCCGGACGCCTGGTTCAGCGGCGAGGTCATCCACGGCGACGCGGCGGCGATCGTCCGCGCGTCGACGATGGACTCGACCACCCAGTACGAGTTGTGGCAGGGGATCTGGCACGGCATCGCGGACCGGAACCTCTTCGAGCTGGCGCACGCGGTCGAGCGGCACGACGAACTGCTCGGAGCCCAGGTGCCGACCACGTTCGTCGGCAACCACGACGTCACCCGGATCGCGAGCGCCGTGGGGGAGCGGTTCGCCGGGCACGCGGGCGCGGTGCTGTTCACGCTCGCCGGGACACCGATCGTGTACGCGGGCGACGAGTACGGCTGGGCCGGGGTGAAGGAGGAGCGTGAGGGCGGTGACGACGCGGTGCGCCCCGCGTTCCCCGAGGTGCCCCCGGCGCCGACCGACCTGACGCACGCGTACGAGGCGCTCGTGGCGCTCCGACGACGGCACCCGTGGCTGCACCGGGCGCACACCGACGTCGTGCACCTGACGAACACCGCGATCGTGCTGCGGACCGCGACCGTGGACGCGGCCGTGGTGACCGCCCTGAACCTGGCGGACGACCCGGTCGAGCTGCCCACGGCGGGTGCGACGCGCGTCGAGGCGGGCGGCGGGGACCTGCGGGACGACACCCTGCGCCTCCCGGCCGGGGGTTGGGCCGTCCTGACGGCGTGACCGCGTTGCCGAAGCGACAGAACGCGGCTGTCACAACGCGAAAGCGACAGATCTCCGCGGTCGAACCGCGGAGATCTGTCGCTTTGCCGAACCGAACCGGCCGAACGGACGCGCTGGCGCGTGCCCGAGCCGCCCCTACTTGCGCGCGGCGGCCGCCCGACGCTTGTTGAAGACGTCGAACGCGACGGCGGCGAGCAGCACCAGGCCCTTGATGAGCGACTGGAACTCCGTGCCGACACCGAGGATCGACATGCCGTTGTTCAGGATGCCGATGATCAGACCGCCGACGATCGCGCCCGGCACCGTGCCGATGCCACCCGTGACGGCAGCGCCACCGATGAACACGGCCGCGATGGCGTCGAGCTCGAAGCCGTTGCCCGCACCCGGCGCCGCGAGGTTGAGCTGTCCGGTGAACACCACACCGGCCAGCGCCGCGATGACGCCCATGTTCACGAACAGCAGGAACGTGACGCGCTTCGTCTTCACGCCGGACAGCTGCGCGGCGAGGGCGTTCCCACCGATCGCGTAGACGTGGCGACCGAACACCGCGCTGCGCATGACGACCGAGTAGATCACCACGAGGGCGCCGAGGACGACGAGGACGATCGGCGTGCCGTTGTAGCTCGCGAGCAGCAGGGCGACGTAGATCACGAGCGCTGCGCCGAACGCCGTCTTCACGATGAACCACGCGAAGGGCTCGCTCTCGAGCTGGTACTTCCGACGCGTCGCACGGCCCCGGAAGGCGGCGATCACCATGATCGCGGCCGCGGCGAGCCCGAGGACCATCGTGAGCGGCTCGTACCCGGTGGTGCCGAACGACGGCAGGAACCCCGAGCCGAGCGACCGGAAGCCGGCCGGGAACGGCGAGATCTGCTGGTTCTGCAGGACGATCTGCGCCGCGCCGCGGAAGGCGAGCATGCCGGCGAGCGTCACGATGAACGCCGGGATCCCGAAGTAGGCGATCCAGAAGCCCTGCCAGGCACCGACGAGCGCGCCGATCACGAGGCAGAGGACCACCGCGACCGGCCACGGGAGACCCCACTGGGTGATCATCACACCGGCCATCGCGCCGCTGAACGCGACGACCGACCCGACGGACAGGTCGATGTGGCCGGCGATGATGACCATCACCATGCCGATCGCCAGGATCAGGATGTAGCTGTTCTGGACGATGATGTTCGACACGTTGATCGGTGCCAGGGTGATGCCGCTCGTCGCCACCTGGAAGAAGATCACGATGACGATCAGCGCGATGAAGAGGCCGATCTGTCGGAGCTGTCCGGTGAGGTAGCTCGCTGCGGACTTAAGCGCGTTCATTGACAGGGGTCTCCCGTTCCTGGGTCATGTACTGCATGAGGACCTCTGGGGTGGCCTCGGAGCGGGGCACGTCGGCGGTGATCGTGCCCTCGGAGAGTGTGTAGATGCGGTCGCAGATGCCGAGGAGCTCCGGGAGCTCGGAGGAGATCACGATGATCCCCTTGCCCTGGTCCGCCAGGCTGTTGATGAGCGTGTAGATCTCGTACTTCGCGCCGACGTCGATGCCGCGGGTCGGCTCGTCGAGGATGAGCACGTCGGGGTCGGCGTACATCCACTTCGACAGCACGACCTTCTGCTGGTTGCCGCCGGAGAGCTTGCCCGTGACGGCGTTCACCGACGGGGCCTTGATGTTCATGCTCTTCAGGAACTGCGACGCGACCGTGGTCTCCTGCGAGCTGTTCACGAAGCCCCAGTTGGCGAGCTTGCCGAGCGCCGACCCGGAGATGTTCCGCTTGATGTCGTCGATCAGGTTGAGGCCGTAGCGCTTCCGGTCCTCGGTCGCGTAGGCGATGCCGTTGTCGATCGCGCGGGTCACGGTGTTCGTCTTGATCGGGACGCCGCGCTTGTACACGGTCCCGCTGATGCCGGTGCCGTACGAGTGCCCGAACACGCTCATCGCGAGTTCGGTGCGGCCAGCGCCCATGAGTCCCGCGATGCCGACGACCTCGCCGGCCCGGACGTTGAGGTTCGCCTGGTGGATGATCTCGCGTGAGCCGTCGAGCGGGTGGTGGACGGTCCAGTCCTCGATGCGCAGGAGCTCCTCGCCGATGACGGGGTTCGCGCGCTCCGGGTACCGGCTGGACAGGTCGCGGCCGACCATGCCGCGGATGATGCGGTCCTCGGAGACGTCGTCCGCGTGCATGTCGAGCGTCTCGATGGTCTTGCCGTCGCGGATGATCGTGACCTTGTCCGCGATCGCCTTGATCTCGTTGAGCTTGTGGCTGATGATGATCGCCGTCATGCCCTCGGCCTGCAGGGACCGGATGAGGTCGAGCAGGTGGGCCGAGTCGTCGTCGTTGAGGGCCGCCGTGGGCTCGTCGAGGATGAGGAGCTTGACGTCCTTGGAGAGCGCCTTCGCGATCTCGACGAGCTGTTGCTTGCCGACGCCGATGTCCACGATCTTCGTGACGGGGTTGTCCTTGAGCCCCACGCGCTGCAGCAGCGACGCGGCCTCGAGGTTGGTCTTGTTCCAGTCGATGAGCCCGCCCTTGACGCGCTCGTTGCCGAGGAAGATGTTCTCGGCGATCGACAGGAACGGGCTGAGGGCGAGCTCCTGGTGGATGATGACCACGCCCGCGGCCTCGGAGTCGTTGATGGAGCCGAACCGCACCGGCTGACCGTCGAGCAGGATCTCGCCGTCGAAGCTGCCGTGCGGGTAGACCCCCGACAGCACCTTCATGAGGGTCGACTTGCCCGCGCCGTTCTCGCCGCAGATCGCGTGGACCTGGCCGCGCTCGACCTCGATCGAGACGCCCTGCAGGGCCTTCACGCCGGGGAAGGTCTTGGTGATGTCCCGCATCTCGAGGATGGTGTCCGCCATGCGGACCGCCTTTCCGTCGTGCGCGCGTGGGCGCGCGAGTGGAGACGGACGGGAGGCGCGGGGCGGTGTCGACCCGCGCCTCCCGTCCGTCAGGTGGGAACCTCCTACTTGAGGTCGGCCTCGGTGTAGTAACCGCTGTCGACCAGGACGGACTTGTAGTTGTCCTTCGTGACCACGGTCGGCTGGAAGAGGTAGGTCGGGACGACCTTGACCTTGTTGTCGTAGCTCTTGGTGTCGTTCACCTCGGGCTTCTTGCCGGAGAGCAGGTCCTCGGCCATGGTGACCGACTGCTTCGCGAGCTTGCGCGTGTCCTTGTAGATCGTCGAGTACTGCTGACCGGCGATGATCGACTTGACGGATGCCGCCTCGGCGTCCTGGCCGGTGATGATCGGCAGCGGGCGGTCACCCGAGCCGTAGCCGGCACCCTGGAGCGCCGAGATGATGCCGATCGACATGCCGTCGTAGGGCGAGAGCACGCCGTTCAGCGTGGTGCCGCCGGAGTACGACTTCGCGATGAGGTTCTGCATGCGGGCCTTGGCGGTCGCCGGGTCCCACTGCTGCGTCGCGGCCTGGGACAGCTGGTCCTGGCCGGACTGGATCTTCAGCGTGCCGTCCTCGAGGTACGGCTTGAGGGTGTCCATCGCGCCGTTGAAGAAGAACCCGGCGTTGTTGTCGTCGAGCGAGCCGGCGAAGACCTCGATGTTGAACGGGCCCTTCTTGTCGGTCTTCTTGCCGTCCGAGTCGAGGACGCCGAGACCCGTGAGGAGCGAGGTGGCCTGGTCGACGCCCACCTTGTAGTTGTCGAACGACACGTAGTAGTCGACGTTCTTGTTGCCGGTGAGCAGGCGGTCGTACGAGATGACCTTGATGCCGGCCTTCGCGGCGGCGTCGAGCTGGTCGGACAGTGCGCCACCGTCGATCGACGCGATGATCAGGACCTTCGCGCCCTTGGTGATCATGTTGCTGACCTGCTGGGCCTGCTGCTGGACCTTGTTGTCGCCGTACTCGAGGTCGACCTTGTAGCCTGCCTTCTCGAGGTCGCTCTTGACGGCGTCGCCGTCCTTGATCCACCGCTCGGAGACCTTGGTCGGCATCGCGACGCCGACGAGGGCGCCCTTGTTGTCGCCGCTTCCGCCGTCACCACTGCCCGTGGCGCCACGGCCCCCTGCGGAGCACGCGGCCAGGCTGACTGCCAGTCCGACGGCGACGATCCCCGCTGCGATCTTGCGCTTCATCATCGAAGTACCTCTTGTTCCTCTCACGTCGTCCTCGACGCGCTGGGTTCGGGCTGCTGTGCCCCTTGGGTGCTGCTCAAAGTGAGCGCTCACATCATGTGGGTTGTTTCACGGGGTGTCAACTCGTCGTGATCGTTTCGCGACCTTTCGTCGTGGCCCCGTTCCGGGGGTACGGTTTCCCACGTGACGACCACGACGGCCCACGAGGGCAAGCGCCGCAAGGCGCCGACGATCTTCGACGTCGCCGAGCGTGCCGGGGTCTCGCACCAGACCGTCTCCCGTGTCATCAACGGCGATCCCACCGTCCGCGAGCAGTTCCGCGACCAGGTGGTCGCCGCCGTCGCCGAGCTCGGGTACCGTCCGCGGGCCGCCGCACGAGCGCTCGCCGGAGGGCGCAGCCGCGCGCTCGGGCTCGTCAGCACGGGCGACGCCCTGTACGGGCCGTCGAGCACCGCGATCGGCTTCGAACGTGCCGCCCGCACCGCCGGCTACCACGTGCTCCTGTCGACCCTGCCCGAGGACCCGGTACCCGCCGACCTCTCCGGCGCGCTCGCCTCGTTGCTCGCGCAGGACGTCGCCGCGGTCGTGCTCGTCGCCGCCGACAACCGTGTGCTCGACGCCCTGGCCTCGCTGACCGTCCCCGTGTCGGTGCCCGTCGTGGTGGCGAACGCCGTGCAGCGCGACGCCGAACGGACCGGAGCGGCACCGAACGTCGCCGCCGTGGCGATCGACCAGGCCGCGGGCGCCACCCTCGCGATGGAGCACCTCTTCGCGGCGGGACACCGTCGGATCGTGCACATAGCCGGGCCCTCGGTCTCGCAGGAGTCCGAGGTGCGCCGGGCGACCTACGAGCGGATCATGACCGACCGGGGGCTCGAGCCGATCGTGCTCGAGGGCGACTGGACCCCCGCGAGCGGCTTCCGTGCGGCGCAGTCGATCGACGTGCACACCGTCGATGCCGTCTTCGCCGGGAACGACCAGATGGCGCTCGGCGTGCTGCACGCCTTCGCCGAGGAGGGTCTCCGCGTCCCCGACGACATCGCGGTGATCGGCTTCGACGACATCCCGGAGGCCGCCCACTTCACGCCGCCGCTCACGTCGGTGCGGCAGGACTTCATGGCGATGGGGGAGCGGGTGCTCGCCTCGGTGCGGCGGCTCGTCGAGGGTCAGTCCCACGACGACCGGCTCATCGCCCCCGAGCTGGTGGTGCGGCGGAGCGCGTAGCGCGCAGCCCGCGACGGAGCCGTCGGCGCTGCCGCGACGGAGCCGTCGGCGCTGCCGCGACGGAGCCGTCGGCGCACGCAACGGCGGACGGGAGGCGTGGGCCCGACCCGGCCCGCGCCTCCCGTCCGCCGTCGGCTGGTCAGCCCTTCAGCGCACCCGACGACAGTCCGGCGACGTAGAACCGCTGCAGGCCCACGTACAGCGCGATGCAGGGGATCATCGCCACGACCGACCCGGCGACGAGGTTCCCGTACGACACCTGCCCGTACGCCCCGGTCTGCAGGTTGAGCAGCGCGACCGGGAGCGTGTAGAGCGAGTCCTTCGTCAGGAAGGTCAGCGCTCCGAGGAACTCCGTCCACGACGCCAGGAATGCGTAGAGCGCAGCGGTGGCAGCCCCGGGGAGGAGCAGCGGACGCAGGACCGACACGACGACCCGGAAGCGCGAGGCGCCGTCGACGAACGCCGAGTCCTCGAGCTCGGTCGGGATCGACTCGAACGCGTTCCGCATGACGAACACCCCGAACGGCAGGTTCACCGTCGTGTAGAAGAGCACGAGGCCGAGCAGCGAGTTCGTGAGCTTCATGGCGTTCATCTCGAGGTACAGCGGCGTGAGGATCGCCTGGAACGGCACCATCATCGTGAGCAGCACCAGTCCGAACACGAGGCCCGCGCCACGGAACCGGAAGCGGGCGAACCCGTACCCGGCCATCGTGGCGAGCACCGCGGTGAGCACAGCGGTCGAGATCGACACCACGAGCGAGTTGATCACGCCGGAGAGCAGGCGTGCGGACGGACTGAAGACGGCTTGGAAGTTCTGCCAGGTGAGGTGGAAGAACGTCGCCGGGTCCGGTGCCTGCGTGATCACCGACTCCGGCTGGAACGCCCGCAGGATCGCCCAGATCAGCGGGACGCCGAACACGAGGGCCGAGCCGACGCCGGCGATGACGTACAGGGTCCGCTTGACGGCCGTGTCGCGCGGGTGCCGGACGCTGCCCTGGTGGTGCCGACGCCGGTGTCCGTCGCCGGTCGTGACCGCGCGGGTGGAGAGGTCGGCCGCGGCGATGGTCGACGGGGTGGTCGTGGTGCTCATGGCTCAGTCCTTCTCGCGGAGTGCCCAGAACTGGAACACGGTGACGGCGGCGATGACGACGACGAGGGCGATCGACTCCGCGGTCGCCGCGCCGAGCTGCAGGTTCACGAACCCGCGGTTGTAGATCGCGTTCACGATCGTGGTGGTCTCGGTGCCCGGTCCGCCCTGGGTGAGGATGTAGAACTGGTTGAACGCGAGCAGGGACCCGATCACCGAGATGATGACGCTGAGCGCGACCGTCGACCGGATCATCGGCAACGTGATGAGCCGTTCGGTCTGCCACCACGACGCGCCCTCGAGCTGCGCCGACTCGTACACCTCGTCCGGCACGCCCTGCATCGCCGACATGAGCAGCACCATGGTCAGCCCGGAGACGGCCCACACCACGAGGACGCAGATCAGCAGCGTCGCGAGCGGGCCGTTGACGAGCCACGCCGTGCTGCCGTCGGTGATCCCGAGCCAGCGGAGCACCATGTTCACCGCGCCCGAGTTCGGTTGTGCCTCGAGGACGAGGGTGAAGCTCAGGGTCGTGAGCCCGACGACGTACGGCAGGAAGAACACCGTCCGGAGGAACGTGCTGCCTCGGCGCCGGGCGCGGACGACCACCGCGAGGAAGTAGCCGAGCGCGAGGATCGGCACCGTCACGATCGCCGTGTACAGCAGCGTGTAGCCGATCGCGTGCACGAACGTCGGGTCCTGGAAGAGCGTGAGGTAGTTCTGCAGCCCGATGAACCGGTACGGGCCGATCAGGGGCCAGTTCGTGAGCGAGATGTACAGCGCGAAGAGGAGCGGTGCGAGGACGAACACCGCGACGAACGCGATCGCCGGGGTGACCAGCAACGCTCCGGTGCGGGGTGGGTGGGTGAGCGAGTTCCGGGTTGCCGGACGGCGGCCGCCCACGGTGGAGCGCCCGGCTCCCGAGCGGCGGGACCGGGATGCGGAGCCCGACGTGCGCTTGGCGGGGATGGTCGACATGCGTGCACCTCTCTGTGCGACGGGATGACGGTGCGGGTCAGGCCTGGACCTGGTCGAGGATCCGCTCGTACTCGGGCTGTGCAGCCCGCATGGCCGGGCCGACCCCGGCGCCGAAGACGGCCTCGCGGAACATCGCGAAGTACGGCGACGAGGGCTGGTTGACGAGCAGGTTGTAGGCGAGCGTCCGCGGCGCGTAGCCCTTGTCGATCGCGTCGAGCGGACCCGAGGCGAGCGGGTACCGCTTCCGGTACGCCGGTGTGGCTGCGTCCGAGCGCGTCGGGAAGTAGCCGCCGTCCGGGAGCGCCTGCTGCGGACCGAGCCCGTTCGCGTACCGCATGAACGCCCAGCCGCCCGAGGGGTTCGCCGCTCCGTTCGGGATGCACATGTTGTCGCCGCCGTCGAAGAACGACCGCTTGCCGTCCCACGACGGGATGAGCACCGTCCGCATCTTCGCCCGCATCGACTTCGTGGCAGCGGGGACGGTCGCGCCGTACGAGGTCGGGAAGATGCCGACCTTGCCGGCGCGGAAATCGGCCCCCCACGTCGTGCCGGCGTCCGAGAACGCGGCCTTCGACAGCACGCCGTCCTTCCACAGCTCCCGGTAGAACTCGAGCATCCGCTCGAGGGCGTCGTTGCCGGTGATGTTCGGCTTCTGGGACCCGACCTCACCCGACATCATGTCGACGCCGGTCGCCCAGACGTGCGGCTGCGTGACGAAGCCGATGATGCCGGCCGAGTTGCCCGCGATCGACCACCCGTAGACGTCGTCCGCGACCTTCCGGAGCGCCTTCGCCGCGGCCAGGAGCGAGTCGAGGTCCTTCGTGGAGTCGTCGACGTCGAGCCCGGCACGCTCGAACAGCTCGGTGTTGACGAACAGTTGCGAGTTGTCGGCGAGGTACGGCAGGCCGTAGTACCGGTCGCGGTACTCGAGCAGCCGGAGGTGCCCCGGAGACAGCTCGGAGAAGTAGTCGAGGCCCTTCACGACGTCGGTCAGGTCCGCGAAGGCCTCGCGGAAGATGAACAGCTGCGAGTTGATGTCGTCGAGGTCCACCACGTCCGGCGGCTCGCCTCCGCGGATCGCGGTCGCGAGCTTCGTGACGTACTGCCCGTCGGGCACCGGCGTCAGCTCGACCTGCAGCTCCGGGTTCGCCTTGTTGAAGCCGGCCACGGTCGCGGTGAGCCCGGCCTGGGTCGCCGCGCGGCACCACACCTGCACGGTGCCGGTGGCGCCCTTCCCGAAGCTCGCCACCTGCGCGTCGACCTTCGGCAGGGTGCCGGAGCACCCCGCGAGGGCGAGCGTGGCGGCTCCGGCGAGGCCACCCACGAGGAACGCTCTGCGGTCCATCAGATCACCGCGCGATCGGCAGCCAGACGCGCATCGGCGCGGCTCCGCGGTTCGCCCAGGCGTAGTAGGGGACCGCGGTCGCGGTCACGGCGTGCGCCGTGTCGGTGCTCGCTGTGTCGGTGCTCGCTGTGTCGGTGCTCGCCGTGTCGGCCGGGAGGCGCGGCTCGCCCCCGGCGCCACCGGTCGAGCCGCCGACGCTGGTCGCGTCGAGAGCCGGTGTCGCGCCTCCCGTCCTGGTCGCGTCGATCCGGCGGTACGGCCACGCTGCCTGCTCGTGCGACGAGGGCGCGGAGCCGGGCACGCGCAGCGTGACGACGCCGTCGAGGAGGTCGTCGCGCCGCTCCTCGGTGATCGGTGCGGACGGGTCGACCGTCAGGTCGTCGACGGTGAAGCCCTCCTGGTCGGCCTGCTCGACCGCGTAGACGAGCGGACCGCGCTCGATCGCGACCTGCCCGCGCGAGGCGTCGATGCGGGAGTCGGCGACGTACCGGTGCGGCGTCGTGTCGAAGACGAGCTCCACCGTGTCACCGGCCGTCCACGTGCGGTCGAGGACGTGCAGGGTGCCCGGCTCCGGCGACGCCTCGCCGTCCGGTCCGGTCACGGTCGTGGTGTCCGACCACGCGGGGATGCGCAGCCCGAGGGCGAGCGGACCGTCCGCGGTCACGGTGACGACCACCCGGCCGTCGTGCGGGTACCCGGTCTCGACGCGGACCGGCCCGAGGTCGGCGGTGGCGTACTGGTGCACCTGGAGACCGCCGTCGGTGGCCGTCGCGAGGTAGCCGTCGAGGCTCGCGAACGTGCGCATGATGTTCGGCGGGCAGCAGGCGCAGTCGAACCAGCCGCGGCGGCCGTGCGCGGGGGAGCGGTTCTCGTCCTGGTGCGCGTGGTCCCGCTGCTGCAGCGGGTTCACGTAGAAGTACTCCGTGCCGGCGAGGCTCACCCCCGCGAGGAACGCGTTGTACAGCAGACGCTCGATCGCGTCCGCGTAGACGGGCTCCCCGGTCGCGAGGAGCAGCCGCCACGCCCACTGGACCCCGCCGATCGCGGCGCAGGTCTCGGCGTAGCCGCGGTCGGTCGGCAGCTCGTACGGGTCACCGAAGGCCTCGTAGTCCCACCGTGCGCCGAGGCCGCCCGTGATGAACGCCTTCGTGGCCATCATGTCGGCGAACTGGCGCTCGCTCGCGGCGAGGAGCTCGGTGTCACCGGTCTCGATCGCCACGTCGACCGCTCCGGCCGCCAGGTACACGGCACGGACCGCGTGCCCCTCGACGGTCGTCGCCTCGCGTGCCGGGACCCGGTCGGAGAAGTACGTCGGCTCGCCGCCCGCGCGCTCGATGATGCCGTGCCCCCGCGCATCGACGAACCAGTGCGCGAGGTCGAGGTAGGCGCGGGTGCCGGTCTCGCGGTAGAGCTCGACGAGCCCCA
This sequence comes from Curtobacterium sp. 458, assembly GCF_030406605.1. NCBI lineage: Bacteria > Bacillati > Actinomycetota > Actinomycetes > Micrococcales > Microbacteriaceae > Curtobacterium > Curtobacterium sp. 458. Next base: position 1,913,544 of record NZ_CP129104.1, read on the forward strand.
TCTCCACGACGGGGTGCCCGTCGATGTCGACGGTCCGACCCGGTCCGTCACCGAACGTGGCGACCAGGTGGTCGGCGTTCTTCGTCGCGACGTCGAGCAGACCGGTGTCGCCGGTCGCGCGGTGCTGCGCCACCGCTGCCTGGTACAGGTGGCCGGCGCAGTACAGCTCGTGGCTCCACTTGAGGTCGACGTACCGCTCGCCCTTCCCGCGGACCTGCTGCACCGAGTCGAGGTACCCGTCGTCGGCCTGGGCGCGGGCGTAGAGGTCCGTGACCTCGCGCTGGAGCGCCAGGAGGTCCTCGGCGGGGGCGCGCCCGTACTCCCACGCGACCGCCTCGAGCCACTTCGTCACGTCGGAGTCCATGAAGATCGGTCCGACAGCCTCGCCCTCCTCGTCACCCGCGGCGATGCGCAGGTTCCGGAAGTTCCCGGCGGCCTCGAGCTGGTGGTACCCGCTGCGGATCGCGTCCCGCCCGTTGCGGTCCTGCCGGAGCGCCCAGAACCCGCCTGTGATCCGCGCCGCCCCGGCGGGGAGCGGCCGGAAGGTCAGGTGCGCACCGTCGGTCGGGAGGACCGGGGTCGCGGTGTGCGCGCGGCTGTCGGTCGCGAGCGTGGTGGTCATGTCGCCTCCTTGCGAATGCCGGTGCCGTTCCGGTCACGGGATCGATGGCCTCGGGGTCGAGGTGCCAACGTTGCCGGAAAACGGTTTCTGGCGCTGACCGTACGTCACGCTCCGGCGCTGCGCAACCCCGGACTGCCGGGAATTGCGTATGATCGCGCTACCCGAGCCGATCCGGAAAGGAGTTGCCGTGACGATCGACCGAGTCGCTCCGCCCGTCCGGATCAGCGACGTCGCGGCGCTCGCCGGGGTGTCCATCGGTACGGCGTCCAAGGCGCTCAACGACACCGGACAGCTCCGTGAGTCGACGCGGCAGCGGGTCAAGCAGGCGGCGGAGAAGCTCGGCTTCGTCGGTGACGCGCGTGCACGGGCGCTGTCCTCCGGACGCACGTACACGGTCGGCATGATCACCACCGACTCGTTCGGACGCTTCACCATCCCGGTCCTGCTCGGCGCCGAGGACGCGCTCTCCGCCGGTCAGATGGCCGTGCTCCTCTGCGACACCCGCGACGACCACGTCCGCGAGGCGCACTACCTCCGGTCGCTCGCCGCGCGCGGTGTCGACGGTGTGATCGTCACCGGTCGGTCGGCGGACGCGCGCCCGCCGATCGACGTCCCGGTGCCGGTCGTGTACGCGTTCACGCCGTCGACCGACCCCGCTGACGTGTCGGTCACCCTCGACGACGCCGCCGGTGCCGCGATGGTCGCCGACCACGTGCTGAGCCTGGGGCGGCGGCGTGTCGCGATCGTCACCGGCCCGGAGCGGCACGCGTCGGCGGTGCGACGTGTCGAGGGTGCTGCACGCGTCCTCGGCGAGCACCTGGTCGGTCCGCCGTCGTACGGGGAGTGGTCGGAGCGGTGGGGTCGGCAGGCGGTCGACCTGCTGGCCCGGACCGCTCCGGACGTGGATGCGATCGTCGCCGGGAGCGACCAGATCGCACGCGGCGTGTGCGACCGGCTGCGCGAGACGGGGCGGTCCGTCCCGGGTGACGTCGCCGTCGCGGGGTTCGACGACTGGGACGTGATGGCCCTGGCGTCCCGTCCGCCGCTCACCACGGTCGACCTCCGGCTCGAGGAGCTCGGACGGGTGGCGGGGCGGACGCTGCTCGAGCTGATCGACGGCGGGACGGCGACCTCGGCGACCGTGACGCCGTCGCTCGTGGTGCGCGAGAGCACCGTCGGCGCGTAGCCGCGAGGTCGTGACGCCCGGCTCGGCTCCGGCGAGGGGTCACCTCGTGTCGGTCTCGGCGCGGTCGAGCGACACATCGTGACCGTCGGGCGCCGCGCGTGCGGGGTGTCGCGACCGCTCGAGGAAGCGGGGCGGCCCCGGGGCGTGCCGCGTTGCGCGAGTGAGCGCTCACGTGCCAGGATGTGAGCGCTCACGCAGGACGACGACGTCTGGAGGACGACATGGGTGACGACGCCGCTCGGCAGGTCGTGGACGGCCGGACCACCCTCGGCATCGAACTCGGCTCGACGCGCATCAAGGCCGTCCTGGTCGACGAGGACCTCCGCCCCGTCGCGAGCGGCTCCCACGAGTGGGAGAACGAGTACGTCGACGGCCGGTGGACCTACTCGCTCGACGCCGTCGAGACCGGGCTCCGGGCCGCGTACGCCGACCTGGTGGACGACGTCGAGCGGCAGTACGGCGTCCGCCCGACCACCTTCCGCGCCGCCGGTGTCTCCGCGATGATGCACGGCTACCTCGCGTTCGACGCGGACGGCGAGCTGCTCGTGCCCTTCCGGACGTGGCGCAACACCTCCACCGGCCCGGCCGCCGAGCGACTGAGCGCCGCCCTCGACTTCAACGTCCCGCAGCGCTGGTCCATCGCCCACCTGGCCCAGGCCGTCCTCGACGACGAGCCGCACATCGCGCAGATCGCCGGGATCACGACGCTCGCCGGGTACGTCCACCGTCGCCTCACCGGCCGGGACGTCCTCGGCGTCGGCGACGCGAGCGGCCTGTTCCCGATCGACTCCGCGCCCGTCGAGAGCGCCCCGGGCGACCCCGGCCACCGGGACTACGACGCCGGCATGCTCGCGACCACGCAGGACCTGCTCGGCGAGCGGGTGCCGGACCTCCGTGCGCTGCTGCCCGAGGTGCTCGTCGCCGGCGAGGAGGCGGGGGCGCTCACCGCCGAGGGCGCCGCGTGGCTCGACCCGACCGGCACGCTCGAGCCCGGCGTGGCGTTCTGCCCGCCGGAGGGCGACGCGGGCACGGGCATGGTCGCGACGAACGCCGTCGCACCTCGGACCGGCAACGTCAGCGTCGGTACGAGCATCTTCGCGATGGTCGTCCTCGAACGCCCGCTGAGCACCCCGCACGAGGAACTCGACGTGGTCACCACGCCGTCCGGCGACGCCGTGGCGATGGTGCACTGCAACAACGGGGCGAGCGAGATCGCCGCGTGGGCGCGGGTGTTCGCGCGGTTCGCGGCGGCGACGAGCGCACGAACGGGCGGTCCGGCCGTCGACGTCGACGACGTCTACGCGGTCCTGCTCGGCGAAGCAACGGGCGAGGACGCCGACCCGGACGCCGGCGGCCTGCTGTCCTTCAACTACCTCGCCGGTGAGCCCGTGACCGGCGTCGAGGACGGCCGACCACTGCTCCTCCGCACGCCCGGTTCCCGCTTCTCCCTCGGCAACCTCGTCCGCTCCGAGGTGCACGGCGCCTTCGCCACCCTCGCGATCGGCATGGAGGTCCTGCACGGCGAGCACGTCGCCGTCGACCGGATGACCGCGCACGGCGGCCTGTTCCGGACGCCCGGTGCGCCGCAGCGCCTGCTCGCCGCCGCCCTCCGCGTGCCCGTCGCCCTCGAGGAGACCGCGGGCGAGGGCGGGGCCTGGGGGATCGCGGTCCTCGCGGCGTACCTCGAGCACACCGACCGGCCGCTGGCGGACTTCCTCGCCGACACCGTGTTCCGCGGCGACGCCGTCCAGGTCGCCGAGCCCGACCAGCGCGACGTCGACGGCTTCCGGGACTACCTCGACCGGTACCGCGCCGCCCTGCCCGTCCAGGACGTGGCGGCAGCGGCCACGCGCACCAGCGCACCGACCGACCCCGGCGAGCCGGCCGACGGTGCCGAGCCGCGCCTCTCCCCACCGGCACGGCCGGATCCCCGCTGGCGCGGTGACCCGGAACCGGCGGCAGGGGCCCAGGCCGACCCGAGCGACCACGCGGACGACGCACGCACCGAGAAGGAGCCGACACGATGACGGACCCGACCACCGACGAGACGAAGGCGGCCGTCGCCGCCGCGCGCGAACGCGTCGCCACCCTGCACGGCGAGCTCGTCCGCTACGGCCTGGTGATCTGGACCGGCGGCAACGTGTCCGAGCGCGTCCCGGGCACCGACCTGTTCGTGATCAAGCCGAGCGGGGTGTCGAGCGACGAGCTCCGCCCCGAGAACCAGGTCGTCTGCACCCTCGACGGCGTGCCGGCGGACGGGTGGGGCAACGCGCACGGCCCGTCCTCCGACACCGCGGCGCACGCCTACGTGTACCGGAACATGCCCGAGGTGGGCGGGGTCGTGCACACCCACTCGACGTACGCGACCGCGTGGGCCGCGCGCGCCGAGGAGATCCCGTGCGTCATCACGGCGATGGCGGACGAGTTCGGCGGTCCGATCCCGGTCGGCCCGTTCGCGATCATCGGCGACGACTCGATCGGGCACGGCATCGTCGACACCCTCAGCGGACACCGGAGCCGTGCCGTGCTCATGCAGAACCACGGCGTGTTCACGATCGGGCGCGACGCGAAGGACGCCGTGAAGGCCGCGGTGATGTGCGAGGACGTCGCGCGGACCGTGCACATCGCGAAGCAGGGCGGCGAGGTCGTCCCCATCGCCCAGGACAACATCGATCGACTCTTCGATCGCTACCAGAACGTCTACGGACAGAACCCCGAAGGAGCGCTCTCATGACGCACGTCGTCGACCCCGCCGAAACGCTGGCGGGCTACGAGGTCTGGTTCCTCACCGGCTCCCAGGGGCTCTACGGCGAGGAGACCCTCCGTCAGGTCGAGCGGCAGAGCAAGGCCGTGCACGAGACCCTGGCGCCGCACGTGCCGGTGAGGCTGGTGTGGAAGCCGGTCCTCAAGGACGCCGACGGCATCCGCCGCGCCCTCATCGAGGCCAGCGCCGACGGCAAGGTCATCGGCGTGACCACCTGGATGCACACGTTCAGCCCCGCGAAGATGTGGATCGGCGGGCTGCAGGCGCTCACGAAGCCGCTGCTGCACCTCCACACGCAGGCGAACGTCGCGCTCCCGTGGGGCGACATCGACTTCGACTTCATGAACCTCAACCAGGCCGCGCACGGCGACCGCGAGTTCGGCTACGCCCTCGCCCGTCTCGGTGTCCGGCACGCCACCGCGGTCGGGCACGTGTCCGACGAGCGGGTGCAGATCCGCGTCGCGAACTGGACCCGCGCTGCTGCCGGTGCGGCTGCGGTCCGCGAACTCAAGCTGACCCGCTTCGGCGACAACATGCGCTACGTCGCCGTGACCGAGGGCGACAAGACCGAGGCGGAGATCGAGCTCGGCGTGCAGGTGAACACCTGGGCGGTGAACGAGCTGGCCGCCGCGGTGGACGCAGCAGCAGCGGACACCGCCGCGGTGGACGCGTTGGTCGCGGAGTACGACGAGCAGTACGACGTCGTGGACGACCTGCGCGACGGCGGTGCACGCCGCGCCGCGCTCCGCGACGGCGCCGCCATCGAGCTCGGGCTCCGTGCCCTCCTCGAGCAGAACGGCTCCGCCGCGTTCACCACGAACTTCGAGGACCTCGGCACGCTCAAGCAGCTCCCCGGCCTCGCGGTGCAGCGGCTCATGGCCGACGGCTACGGCTTCGGCGCCGAGGGCGACTGGAAGACGGCGGTCCTCGTCCGCGCGATGAACGTCGCCGGCGCGGGACTCCCCGGTGGCGCTTCCCTCATGGAGGACTACACGTACGACCTCACCCCGGGTGCCGAGAAGATCCTCGGAGCGCACATGCTCGAGGTGTCGCCGACCCTCACCACCACGAAGCCGACCCTCGAGATCCACCCGCTCGGCATCGGCGGCAAGGACGACCCGGTGCGCCTGGTCTTCACCGCCGACGCCGGCGAGGCCGTCGTCGTGGCGCTCTCCGACACCCGGGATGGCTTCCGCCTCACCGCGAACGTCGTGGACGTCGTTCCGCCGACCGAGGCACTGCCGAACCTGCCCGTGGGCCGTGCCGTCTGGGAGCCGCGCCCGTCGTTCCCGGTCGCCGCGGAGGCCTGGCTCACCGCGGGCGCCGCCCACCACACCGTCATGACGACCGCCGTCGGCCTGCAGGTCGTCGAGGACGTCGCGACGATGGTCGGCACCGAGTTCCTCGTCATCGACGAGCACACCACGTCGCGCGGCTTCCGCGACGAGCTCCGGCTCCAGCAGACCTGGCACCGACTCGACCGGGGGTTCTAGGCTCGTGACCGTGACCGCGACGACGCGTACGAACTGGGCAGGGAACGTCACCTACGGGGCGTCCGAACTCCTCTCGCCGACCTCGGTCGACGAGGTCCGTCGCGTCGTCGCGGCGACACCGCGCCTCACGGCGCTCGGGTCCAAGCACTCCTTCAACCGGATCGCCGACACCGACGGTGCGCAGCTGACGCTCGCCGGGCTCCCGCCCGTGCTCGACGTCGACAGCGACCGCCGGGTCGTCCGTGTCGCGGCCGGCACGACGCACGCGCAGGTCGCGGCCGGCCTGGAGGCCCGTGGCTGGGCACTCGCGAACCTCGCGTCCCTGCCGCACATCTCCACGGCAGGGGCGGTCGCCACCGGCACGCACGGCTCCGGCGTCCGCAACCCGTCGCTCGCGCAGGCGGTGGTCGGCCTCGAGGTCGTCCGGTCCGACGGTTCGCTGGAGCGCGTCGATGCGTCGAGCCCGGACGGCGCCCTCGATGCCCACCGGGTGGCACTCGGCGCGCTCGGTGTCGTCACCGCCGTCGAGCTCGCGATCGAGCCCTCGTTCCAGGTCGCGACGACCGTGTTCCTCGACCTGCCGTGGGACGCCGTGACCGAACACTTCGACGCCGTGGTGTCCGACGCCTACTCGGTGTCGCTCTTCACGTCGTTCGACGACCGCGGCGCCCGCCAGGTGTGGGTGAAGCACCGCGTCGACGAGCCCGCGCCGACGGTCGACCTCGTCGCCCTCGGTGCCCGGGCCGCCACCGGGCCGGTGCACCCCGGCGAGAACGACCCGGCCGGCGTCACCGAGCAGGGCGGCGTGCCGGGGCCGTGGTCCGAACGGCTGCCGCACTTCCGGTCGGCGTTCACCCCCTCGACCGGGGCGGAGATCCAGTCGGAGTACCTGATCCCAGCCTCGCACGCCGTGTCCGCACTGCAGGCGCTGCGCCCGTTGCAGGACGTGCTCGCACCGATCCTCATCGCCGCCGAGGTGCGCACGATCGCGCCCGACACCGCCTGGCTCGCCCCGTCGTCCGAGCGGCAGTCGGTCGGCATCCACTTCACCTTCCGCCGTGAGCCGGAGGCGGTCGAGGCCGCGGTGCACCGGATCGAGGAGGCCCTGGCCCCGTTCGACCCGCGGCCGCACTGGGGCAAGGTCTCGGTCGCGAGTGCCGAGCGACTGCACGAGGCGTACCCGCGGCTCGGGGACTTCGCGGCGCTCGCGCGGGACCTCGACCCGATCGGACGCTTCCGGAACGCCTTCCTCGCGCGCATCCTGAGCTGAGGCCGGCGGCTCCCAGGAGTTTGGGACCAGTCGTCCGGCGCACGCACCGGTCGGTCGCTGAGTGCTCACATGTGTGATCACAAAGGTTGGGCCATGGCGAACCTCAACCGCATCCTCGGGATGGCCTCGAAGGTCATCGACAAGCAGCTGGGCAAGCGCGGGCAGGCGGGCGCGCGGAGCAACGGAGCAACGTCGTCCGGGGGGACCGACTGGCGTGACGTCGTCCGGTCGGCGGCGGACAAGCTCACGGGCGACGACCGGGGCCGTCAGCCCCAGCAGCCCCCGGCACCGCAGCACTCCGGACAGCAGGCCACGCAGCCGCAGCCGCGAACGCACGGGCAGCAGCGCGGTCCGGTCGACGCCGACAAGGTGGCCATCGCGAAGTACGACTACCTCCTCCGCACCGCTCCGCCCGAGCGCCTCGAGCAGGTCCACCACGACGCCTTCGCGCGGCTCACCCCCGGGCAGCGGCAGGAGATCCGCAACCGGCTGAACTCGCAGCTCCCGCCGAACGAGCACCTGCGCGACGACTCGGCCGCCGGACTCGCCCGTGCCGCGACCCGGGGCGAGGTCCAGCGCCCGGGTCTCCTGCGCCGTGTCCTCGGTGGCAGGGGCGGTGCGTTCGCCGGGGGAGCCGCGGTGGGTGCCGGTGCGATGGCCATCGGCGGCATCGGTGTCGCGGTCGCCGGAGCGGCGGTGATGAGTGCCGCGGCGGGGCCGGTGCTCGCCGAGGCCGTCGGCTCGGGCGTCGACTTCGAGGGGATCGCGTCGGGGATCGGCGACCTCGGGCTCGCGGACACGGGTCTCGCGGACCTCGGCGAGGGTGCACAGGGACTGCTCGGCGACGGCGAGCAGCTGCTCGGCGGCTTCGGCGAGCAGGCGTCGGGCCTCGGCGAGCAGGCGTCGAACCTCGGGAACGACTTCCTCGGCGGCCTGTTCGACCGCTGACCCGGGTGGGGAGCGGACGCCGAGTCTCGCATCGCGGGATCGATGTGTGCGCATCGGGAATGCGTGACGTCGCACGACGATTGGACCGTTACGTCGTGCGACGTCCGTCGTGCGCGAGATTCGGCCGGCCGAGGCCCGCGGTGCCAGGATGGACGCCGCCGGAGCGCCCGACACCGGCCAGCGGCACGCCCACCCCACGCGCGTGCGCCACCCACACCCCACGAGGAGCAGCACCGTCATGAGACGCCCCACGCGCCTGATCACCACCGCGGCGGTCGCCGTCGCAGCAGCACTCGCGCTCACCGCCTGCTCGGGCGGGGGATCGTCGGACGACGCCAGCGGCACCGCCAAGGGCGGCACCCTCAACATCCTCACGACGCAGACCGCATTCCACCTCGACCCCGCGACGAGCCAGAGCCTCGGCATCACGTCGATGGCGCTCGTCGCCCGCCGCCTCACCACGTGGGACGTCGAGCCCGGCAAGACCGCCAAGGTCGTCCCGGACCTCGCGACGACCACGGGCAAGGTCAGCGACGACGGCAAGACCTGGACCTACACGCTCAAGGACGGCCTGAAGTTCCAGGACGGGTCGCCGATCACCACGAAGGACATCAAGTGGGGCATCGAGCGCTCGTTCGCGCCGACGCTCACCGGTGGCCTGAGCTACCACAAGTCGCTCCTCGTGGGCGGCGACTCGTACAAGGGACCGTTCGACGGCAAGACGCTCGACAGCATCGAGACGCCGAACGACAAGACGATCGTCTTCAAGCTCAACGCGGCCTACGGCGACTGGCCGTGGATCGCGTCGATGCCGGCGTTCGCGCCGGTGCCGGAGGGCGAGGGCACGAACACCGGACAGTACGACCTCAAGCCGGTGTCGTCCGGCCCGTACCAGGTGCAGTCGAACACGCAGGGGTCGCAGGTCACGCTCGTCCGCAACAAGTACTGGAGCGAGAAGACCGACTCCGTCCGCACCGCGGGCCCGTCGAAGGTCGTGTTCAAGGAGAGCCAGGACCCGTCGACGGTCACGCAGACGCTGATCGCCGACAACGGTGACGCGAAGGACTCCTTCGGTGCGATCTACCTCGGTGCGGCCGAGCTCAACCAGGTGCGCTCGAACCCGGCCGCGCAGGACCGCCTGGCCACGTCGAAGGCCGGCCCGATCACCTACATGGCGATCAACACCCAGCGCGGTGACCTCAAGGACCTCAAGGTCCGCCAGGCCCTGCAGTACGCGGTCGACCGCAAGTCGTTCCGCATCGCCGCCGGAGGCGCGATCGCCGGCACGTACGCCTCGACGCTCATCACGCCGGGCATCGCCGGGCGCCAGGACTACGACCTGTACAAGACGAGCGCCACGGGCGACGTCGACAAGGCGAAGTCGCTCCTGAAGGAAGCAGGGGTCAGCAACCTCAAGCTCACCCTGGTGACGCCGAACGACTCCTCCACGCTGGCGCAGGCCCAGGCCCTGCAGGCGGGGCTCAAGCGCGCCGGGATCACCGTGACGCTCAAGCCGCTCGACGACGACTCGTTCAACCAGGCGACGACGAACGGCACGGACTTCGACCTGTCGCTCTCGAGCTGGCAGCCGGACTTCCCGAGCGCGAACGCCAACCTCCAGCCGCTGTACGACTCCTCGCAGATCGGTGGCGGTGGCTACAACATCTCGAAGTACAGCAACCCCGACGTCGACGCCCTCATCAAGGAGGCGAGCGCGACGATCGACCAGAGCGACGCGCAGAAGCTCTGGGCGCAGGCCGACCGGAAGATCATGGAGGACGCTCCCGTCGTCCCGCTGATGTACGCGAAGCAGTCCTTCCTGGCCGGCTCGGACGTCGAGAACTTCCGCATCGCGGACTTCCCGGCGTACCCGAACTACCTCACGGTGTCGCTGAAGCAGTGACCGACCCGCTGCTCGAGGTCGAGGGGCTCCACGTCGCGTTCGGCGACGCGGAGCCCGTCGTCCGTGACGTCTCGTTCACCCTGACGCCCGGCCGGGTGCTCGCCCTCGTGGGGGAGTCCGGGTCGGGCAAGTCGGTCTCCGCCATGAGCCTGCTCGGCCTGCTCCCACCCGAGGCGCGGGTGTCCGGCAGCGCCCGCTTCCGCGGCGAGGAGCTCATCGGCGCCGACGCGGAGCACCTGCGTGCCGTCCGCGGCGCCGGCATCGGCGTGGTGTTCCAGGAACCGATGAACTCGTTCACCCCGGTCCTGACGATCGGCACGCAGATCGCCGAGGCCGTGCGGGCACACCCGACCGGTCTCGACCGTGCGGGCGTCTCGACCCGTGTCGACGAACTGCTCCGGTCCGCCGGACTCCGGCAACCCGAGCGGATCCGGACGGCCTACCCGCACGAGCTCTCGGGCGGCCAGCTGCAGCGCGCGATGATCGCGATGGCGCTCGCGGGCGACCCGGTGGCGCTCATCGCCGACGAACCGACGACGGCGCTCGACGTCACCGTGCAGGCGGGCATCCTCGACCTGCTCCGCACCCTCGGTCGCGAGCGGTCGCTCGCCGTCCTGCTCATCACGCACGACATGGGCGTGGTCGCGGACGTCGCCGACGAGGTGCTCGTCATGCGTCGCGGCGACCCCGTCGAGCGGGGGAGCGTCGCCGACGTCTTCGCGCGTCCGCAGGCGGACTACACGCGCGAGCTCCTCGCCGCGGTCCCCGCACTGGAGGGACGGATCGCCCCCGCCTCGTCAGCGGCGGACCCGCAGGATGCCCGGCCGGGCACCCCCGCGACGTATGCCGACGGCGGCGACGCGAGCCGTGCCTCCCGGCCGGTGGTGGCGCGCCTGCGCGACGTCGCCGTGCGCTACGCACGCCGCGGCGAGCCGACCGTCTCGGGGATCGACCTCGAGCTGCACGCCGGCGGCACCGTCGGTCTCGTGGGGGAGTCGGGGTCCGGCAAGTCCACGATCGGCCGTGCGCTCGCTGGGCTCGTCCCCGTCGTCGACGGCAGCGTCGAGGTGGACGGCAGCGACCTCCGGACCGCACGGGGGAAGCGCCTGCGGGAGCTCCGCAGCCGCGTCGGCATCGTCTTCCAGGACCCGGCGTCCTCGCTCAACCCGCGGCAGACGATCGGCTGGAGCATCGCCGAGCCGCTCCTCGTGCACGACCCGCGCTCGGACGCCGACCGTCGGGAGCGCGTGGGCGAGCTGCTCCGGGCGGTGCAGCTCGACCCGTCGTGGGCCGAACGCTTCCCGCACCAGCTCTCCGGTGGCCAGCGGCAGCGTGTCGCGGTCGCTCGTGCCCTCGCGCTCCGGCCCGCGGTCGTGATCGCGGACGAGCCCACGAGTGCGCTCGACGTGACGGTGCAGGCCGCCGTGCTCGACCTGCTCGCCACGCTGCAGGACGAGTTCGGGTTCGGGATGCTGCTCGTCAGCCACGACCTCGCCGTCGTCCGGCAGCTCGCCGACGAGGTCGTCGTCCTCCACGACGGCCGCATCGTGGAACACGGCCGCACCGAGGCCGTGCTCGACGATGCGCAGCAGGACTACACGCGCATGCTCCTCGCGGCGGCGCCGGTCGCCGACCCCGTGCGGCAGGCCGAGCGTCGCGAGGCGTGGCGCGCGTGGGAAGGGGTGGCGTCGTGACCGCCAACGTCGTCGACCGTCCGGTCGCCGCGTCCGCCGGCCGGAGCACCGGCTTCCGGGCCGTCGTCCGTCGCGTCCGGCAGGACCGCTGGGCGGTCGCCTCCGCCGTCCTCATCGCCGTGTTCGTGGTGGTCGCGATCGCCGCGCCGCTCATCGCCGCGATCAGCGGGCAGGATCCCTACAAGTACCACGTGGACGCGCTCAACGACTTCGGCGCGCCCCGCGGCGCACTCGGGGGTGTGAGCGGGACGCACTGGTTCGGCGTCGAGCCGCTCACCGGCCGCGACCTCTTCGCGATCGTGACGTACGGCGCGCGGACCTCGCTCGGGATCGGTCTCGCCGCCACGGCGCTGTCGATCGTCATCGGCGTGCTCGTCGGCGTCACCACGGGGTTCTTCGGGGGCTGGTACGACCGGGTGCTCTCCCGGATCGTCGACGTCATCTTCGGCTTCCCGTCGCTCGTGTTCATGATCGCCCTGACCGCGATCGTGCCGACGTCGTTCCCGAAGCCGGTGCTCGTGGTCCTCGTCATCGGGTTCTTCGGCTGGCCGGCCGTCGCGCGCGTCGTCCGGGGGCAGACCCTGTCGCTCGTGACGCGGAACTACGTCGTGGCGTCCACCGCGATGGGTGCCGGTCGCTGGCACGTCATCCGCACCCAGCTCCTGCCGAACCTCGCCGCGACCATCACGGTCTACGCGACGATCTCGATCCCGTCGATGATCGGCGCCGAGGCCGCACTGTCCTTCCTCGCCGTCGGGGTCACCCCGCCGACGCCCTCGTGGGGTCGGAGCATCGGCGACGCGATCGGGTGGGTGCAGACCGACCCGATGTACCTCGTCTTCCCCGGCGCCGCGCTGTTCCTCGTCACCCTCGCGTTCAACGTGCTCGGCGATGCGCTCCGCGACGCCCTCGACCCCCGTGGAGGTGCCCGGTGACCACCCTGCGCTTCATCGCGGTCCGTGTCCTCGGTGCCGTCGTCGTCCTGCTCGTCGTCGCCGCGATCACCTACGCGCTGTTCCTGCTGCTGCCGACGAACCCGGCGCGCGCGATCTGCGACAAGCCCTGCACGCCGGACCGGCTCCGCGAGGTGCAGGCGTTCCTCGGCACCGACAAGCCGTGGCTCGCGCAGTTCGGGGCGTACCTCGCCGGGATCTTCGCCGGTCGGACCTTCGGCTCCGGGGCGTCGGTCATCAACTGCGCCGCGCCGTGCTTCGGGTACTCGTTCCAGCTCCACGAGAACGTCACCGACCTGATCCTGTCGCGCCTGCCCGTCACCGCGTCGATCGCCGTCGGGGCCGCGCTGCTCTGGCTCGTCGCCGGGGTCGTCGGCGGGGCGGTCTCGGCACTGCGCCGTGGGACCTTCGTGGACCGCGCGGTGATGACCGTCGCGGTCGCCGGGGTGTCCTCGCCGTCGTACCTCATCGGGCTGCTCGCGATCCTGCTGTTCGGCTTCGTGCTGGGCGTCCTGCCGACGAGTGGCTACGTGGCCTTCACCGACGACCCCGTGGGCTGGTTCACGCACCTGGTCCTGCCGTGGTGCGTCCTCGCGTTCATCAGTGCCGCGATCTACGCCCGTCTCACCCGGGGGGAGATGCTCGAATCGATGTCGCAGGACTTCGTCCGGACCGCCCGCGCGAAGGGCCTCCGCGAACGCCAGGTCGTCGTGCGGCACGGGCTCCGGACGGCGATCCTGCCCGTGGTGACCCTGTTCGGACTCGACCTCGGTTCGCTCCTCGGCGGTGCGGTCATCACCGAGAAGGTGTTCTCGATGCAGGGTCTCGGGGCGCTCCTCATCGACGCGGTGCACACCCTCGACCTGCAGGTGGTCGTCGGCTTCACGCTGTTCTCGGCGATGCTCATCGTCGTCGCGAACATGATCGTGGACATCGTCTACGCGTTCGTCGACCCGCGGGTGCGGCGCCGGGCGTAGACGGTCCGTCGGTCGGTCGGTCCGTCGGTCCGTCGGTCCGTCGGTCGGTCTGTCGGTCTGTGGGTCGGCCGGGAGGCACGGATGGCCCCCGGCGGGCGGCGCGCGTGGTCAGTTGACGGACATCGAGTCCGGCGCGCGGTGCGCGGTCGGACGCCGGTCGGCGCCGACCGCGATCACGACCACGGGGACGAGCGTCAGGGCGACGATGCCGGCCCCGATCAGCGCGGGACCGGCGACGCCGGTGACGGTGAGCATCGCGCCGACGATCGAGGTCCCGATGGCGGTGCCCAGGTTGAACGCCGACACGGTGAGGGCCGCCCCGAGGGGTGCCGCGCTGCCGGCGGCGTGCACCGCGGTGTTGATGAGCACGCCGTTCGCGCTCAGCCCGAACAGGCCGAGCACGCCGACGAGGACCGCGGTGACGAGCGGTTGGCCGGCGACCAGTCCGATCAGCAGGAGCAGGACGACACTCGCTGCCGGGGTCACGATCGTGACCAGCCCGGGTCGGGCATCGCCGAAGCGTCCGCCGAGGAGCGTCCCGATGAAGGAGCCGACGCCGAACACGGTGAGCACCACCGGGACGAACTGTGCGGGGACGCCGGCCCGGTCGGTGAGCAGCGGCGCGATGTACGAGTAGGCGGCGACCACCCCGCCGGTGGTCGTCACGCAGGCGAGGAGGGTCCACCAGAGCCGTGCGGAGCGCAGCCCCGAGAACTCGCCGCGGATCGAGGTGTGCCCGGCCGCTCCGGTCGCCTGCGGGACGAACCGTGCGACCAGCACCGCGAGGACGACCGCGGCGGCGGCGATGGCCCAGAAGGTCCCACGCCACCCGACGGCCTGCGCGAGGAACGCCCCGAGCGGCACCCCGAGGACGGTGCCGAGCGAGCCGCCCGCACCGACGACGCCCTGCGCCCGCGACCCGAGCCTGGGCCCGGCAGCTCGAGCTGCGACCACGGAGGCCACCGACCAGAACGCGCCGGTCGCGAACGCGGTGGCGAACCGGGCGACGAGCAGGACGGTGAAGTCCTGTGCGACGGCGACGACGACGTGCCCCGCGACGAACAGGGCCATCGCCAACAGGAGCGCGAGGCGCTTCGGCAGCCGGATGGTGAGCAGCGTCATGAGCGGAGACCCGACGATCATCCCGACGGCGAAGACGGTGATGAGGAGGCCCGCGCGGCCGAGCGACACCCCGAGGTCGGTGGCGACCTCGGGGAGGATGCCGGCGACGACGAACTCGGTCGTGATCATGAGGAACGTGCCGACCGCCAGCACCGGCACGACGATCGGCAGTCGGTCCGGTGTGGCGGAGGGACGGAGGTCGTTTCGGAGGTCGGCGGGTGCGTGCATCGTCCTCCCACCGTAGGGACGGCCGCGACGCGGGAGAGAGGGTCTGCCGGACCCCGTTTACGGAGAACCTCACGCCGCACGCAGGTGCGCCGTTGCATGGATCGGTACCGACGACCACGGGAGGACCACATGACGACCGACGACGAGCAGACCGGATGGACCGGCGGCAGGGACGCCTTCGGGGACTTCGCCCCCGGGATGGTGCACTACACCGACGCGGTGCTCTTCGACGAGGTCTGGGAGCGCGCTGGACTCTCCAAGCGTGACCGCAGCCTGGTCACCATCTCGGCGCTGACCGCGCTCGGGAAGACGGACCAGCTGCGGTTCCACCTCGCCTTCGCGCGACAGAACGGCGTGACCGACGACGAGCTGCGGGAAGCCCTGCTGCAGCTGGCGTTCTACACCGGGTGGCCCAACGGCATGGCCGCCACCACCGTCCTCAAGGACATCGTGGAGAACGACCGGTGAGCGCCTGGCCCGCCGACACCGTGCAGCGGATCGCCACGACGGACGACCTCCACATCGCCCCGTTCCGACCCGACGGCCGGACGCCCGGGACGCCGACCTGGATCCGGTCGGTCGTCGTCGACGGCCGGGTCTTCGTCCGCGCCTGGAACGGCACGTCCGGGAAGTGGTACGGGGCGGCGCTCGCGCAGCGGGCGGGGACGATCACCGCCGACGGCGCCACGCACGACGTCGCCTTCACGGCCGTCGACGACCCCGACCTCGGCACCCGCATCGACGCCGCGTACGAGGAGAAGTACGCCGGCAGTCCCTACCTCCCCCCGATGGTCGCGGCCGGACCCCGAGCCGCGACCGTCGAGATCACCCCGCGCGACCCCGCCTGACGCCGACCGGAGACGAAGACGATGACCGAGACCACCTTCCAGCAGCCCTTCCCGACCGGGGAGCCGAACGACGCGTTCGCGCAGTACTTCACCGGGCGGAGCTTCAACGCCCCCGTGGTCGACGGCGGCGTCCCGGTGAACAACATCACCTTCGAGCCCGGCTGCCGCAACGACTGGCACGTGCACCACGGTCAGGACGGCGGCGGCGACCAGGTCCTGATCTGCACCGCTGGCTCCGGGTGGTACCAGGCCGAGGGCTCCGACCCGGTCAGTCTGACACCGGGCACCGCCGTCCGCGTCCCCGCCGGGACGAAGCACTGGCACGGGGCGAAAGCCGACTCGTGGTTCTCGCACCTGGCGTTCATCACGCCCGGCGAGGGGGTCCGCAACGAGTGGCTCGAGCGGGTGACGGACGAGGAGTACGGCGCGCTGCCCGGGGCCGACGAGGACTGACCGCGCCGACGGACGGCGGGATCGGTCAACCCTCGGGGTCGTCGCCGGCGCGCACCAGCACCGGCACGAACATGCCGAGGGTGAGCGCCAGGAGCGCGATCGTCCCGGCCACCGCCAGCCACACGCCACCGACCGGGCCGGCCCCGCCGAGGAGCGCCACGACCACGAAAGCGACCACCTGGGCGCCGACCTGCAGGGCGACGAACCGCAGCGCCGACGGCACGAGTGCCCGGAGCTGCACCCGGGCGGTCCGCGGCGTCCACGCCCACAGCAGGCTCGTGGCGAGCAGGAGGTGCGTCGTGAGGAGGAGCACCGGGAGCTCCGTCCCGTCGATCCCGGCGAGGGCGAGCTGCACCGTGAGGAGCGCCGCGAACGGGCCGCGGGGCACGACCGCGGCGGCCACCGCGAGGACGATCGCGACGACGAGCCAGCCGCTCGCGCCGACCACGACGACCGACCCGACGACACCCGCCACCAGGCCGAGCGCGCCGATCGACCACGCGGGCACCGCCGGACCGATCGCCGGGGCGCCTGCCCGCTCCGCCCGCGAGGGGGCCGTCATCCGGCCCGCCGAGCGCGGCTCAGCAGGCGGAGCTGCACGGCGGGGGAATCGCCGTCGTCGGTCCGCCAGCGGATCAGTTCGACGCCGGTGGCGGTCATCTCCGTGAACCGGTCGGCACGTTCGAGCGTGAGGAGCCGGGACGCCGCGCGCTCGTGACGGCTCGCCCGCCGGTCGTCGGGCGTCGGGAGCACGTCGACGGCCACGACGCGGTGCCCCGTGGCGGCCCACGTCATCGCCATCGTCGCCGCCTGGTCGTCGAGGAACGTCGACAGGACCACGACGAGCGACGCCGCCGGGACGAGCGGCATGCGCGCCGTCGCCGTCGCGTCACCGGTCGGGGTCACCGCGGCGATGGTCGAGCGGAGCCGCTCGAGGTGCCGGGTGCCGCCGCCGGGTTCGACCGACCGCGCGGTGCCGGCGAGGTCGCGGAAGCCGACCCGGTCGCCGGCCCCGACGTACGCGGTGGCGAGGGACACGGCGGCTTCGCGCGCGAGGTCGAGCGAGGTCGCGTCACGGCTGCCGTGCCGGGCGCCGCTCCACTCCGTGACGTCCGCGCCGAGGTCGTCCCGGCCGTCGAGCACGAGGACGACGAGGGCGTCCGCCGTCGCGAAGGTCCGGCGCACGTAGAGGTCACCCGGGCGCTCGGCCCGCCGTGCGGTGCGTCGCCAGTCGATGCGCCGGAGCCGGTCGCCCGGGGCGAAGAGGGCGACGTCGCGGAACTCGCCGCCGTCGCCGGGACGGGTGGAGTCGTGCGCTCCCGTGATGCCCGTCACCCTCTTCGGCATCGGGAGGTGCTGCATCCGGAGGTGCGGGGGCGGGACGACCGCGGACCGCACCGGACCGGCGTCGGGCACCGAGACCGCGGTGCCGCCCCGGCCGAGGAGCGACAGGTGTGTCCGCAGGACCTCCTGGGGTCCGGAGTGCGTGACCGGGACGGTGCCGGTGAGGTGCACCGCACGGCGAGGTCCGACCACGACGACGTGCCGACGGTCGCCGGCGACGCGGAACTCGACGGCGACGGCCTCGGCGGTGGCAGGCAGGGCGACTTCCGCCCGGTACCCGACGCCCCGACCGGAGTCGGAGGGTGCGAGCTCGATCGTCGTACCGGCCGGGGCCGCGTGGTGACGGCGGGCGCCGAACGCTGCGGTCACGAGCGCCGGCAACGCCACCACCACGAGCTCGGGACGTCCGGTGACGAGGCCGAGCCCGGCGAGGAACACACCGGCGGCGAGCCCGAAGACGAGTGCGGGGTTCCGTACCCAGAGCGGCGTGGACGCGGCCACGGGGCGGGCCGACGGTCCGTCCGGAACGCTCACCGTGCCTCCAGGCCGGCAGCACCGGACCCGCCGGTACCGCCGGGGACGCCCGCCGCCCCGACGACCGGCGGCCCGGCCACCTGCGCGACGATGCCCCGCACGATCACCGCCGGGTCCACCCCGTTCGCCCACGCCTGCGGCGTCAACGAGATCCGGTGCGCGAGCACCGCGACCGCAGCGGTCTTGACGTCCTCCGGCGTGACGAAGTCGCGCCCGTCCATGACCGCCCGCGCACGGCCGACGAGCATGAGCGCCTGCGCCCCGCGCGGCGACGACCCGACCTGCACGTCGCGGTGGGTCCGTGTCGCGGCCGCGAGGTCGACGCAGTAGAGCGCGATGTCCTCGTCGACGTGCACGCTCTCGACCGTGGCCTGCATGCGCAGCATGTCGGCCGCGTCGACCACCGCCGGGACCGTCGCGACCTCCTGCCGTCGCCCGATCCGGTTGAGGAGGACCTGCTGCTCGCCCTCGCGGGTGGGGTAGCCGACCGAGAGGCGGACCATGAAACGGTCGAGCTGCGCCTCCGGCAGGGCGTAGGTGCCCTCGTACTCGATCGGGTTCGACGTCGCGACGACGTGGAAGGGCCGGGGGAGCGGGAAGCCCTCGCCCTCGACCGTGACCTGTCCTTCGGCCATCGCCTCGAGGAGCGCCGACTGGGTCTTCGGTGACGTGCGGTTGATCTCGTCGGCGAGGAACATCCCGGTGAAGACGGGGCCCGGCCGGAAGACGAAGTCGGCGGTCGACGGGGCGTAGACGAACGACCCGGTGATGTCGGCCGGCAGGAGGTCCGGGGTGCACTGCAGCCGACGGAAGTCGAGTCCGCAGGCGGCGGCGAGGCTCCGCGCCGCGAGCGTCTTGCCGAGTCCGGGGACGTCCTCGAACAGGACGTGACCGCCGGCGAGGATGCTCGCGAACGCCAGCTCGAGGGACTCCCGCATCCCGACGACGACCGCGCCGACCGTGTCGAGGACGTCGTGGGAGCGCGCGGCGACGTCGGCGATGGGCAGCGGCTGGGCGCTCTGCGGCGGGGTGTCGGTCACGGGTGCCTCTCGGTCGTGGGTTCCAGGGTCTCGAGCGCGGTGAGGACGCTCGCGAAGGTGGTGAGGTCGATCTCGGTCCGCCGCTCGCGCACCAGGACGGCGACCACGCCCGGCGGCAGGACCGCCTCGATGGCCGTCCGGTCGGCCGGGTCGTCCAGGTCGAGTCGGTGCAGCGTCCGCAGGCGGTGCCGAGCCACCGCGCGGGCGCGGGCGAGCGTCCGCTCCGGCACGCCGCCGCGGGCGCGCAACGCCCACGCCGTCTCGGCGAGCTCACGTCGTGCGCCGGGTTCGGAGCGGACGGGAGGCACGGGCCAGGTCAGCGGGACGTCCTCGCGGACCGCGCTCCACGTCAGACCCACCGCGGCGACGGCGCCGCCG
This sequence comes from Curtobacterium sp. 458, assembly GCF_030406605.1. Taxonomy (NCBI): domain Bacteria; kingdom Bacillati; phylum Actinomycetota; class Actinomycetes; order Micrococcales; family Microbacteriaceae; genus Curtobacterium; species Curtobacterium sp. 458. The sequence continues at coordinate 1,933,301 of NZ_CP129104.1, forward strand.
ACGGCGAGCGACTGCAGGACGCCGACACCGAAGAACCAGGTGATCGCGGCCGCGACGACGGCGAGCACGAGCACCCCGGTGGTGCGGCGGCGGTTCACGATCGGCCCGTCGGGGCGTCGGCCCACTGTGCGTCGAGCGTGCGCAGTGCGGCGCGGACGGCGGCGACGTCGGCGTCGCTCGCCGGACTCCCGCCGAACCGCACCGCGAGGTAGCAGCGACGCAGGGTCGCGAGGGCGGTCTCGTCGACGTCGAGTCGTCGGAGGATCCGCGTCGTGAACTCGGTCGGCGTCTCCGCTGCGCCCCGACGGAACCCGGCGTCCTCGGCGGACTCCTGCAGACCGAGCCACGCAGCGGTGACGGCGTCGGACGGGTCGCGTGGCGCCGACAGCACCTCGAGCGCACGGCCGATCCCGCGGCGGAGGTGCTGTCGACCGACCTCGGCGGACGGTTCGGCCGCCACCGCGACCGTGAGGCCGGCGACCCCGATCTCCTCCGGACGTCCACGACGACGACGCTTCCGCAGCAGGTGCACGACCACGAGCACCAGCAGCGCGACCACGACGACCGCGAAGACGACGAGGACCCAGGTCGTGTCGACGTGCTGGGCCGCGCGGGCGCCGGGCGGCTGCGGCTCGTTCGTCGCGGGTGGCGGCGACGCGGTCGACACGACGGCTGGTGGGCGGGCGGGGGCGACCGTCGGGGACCAGCGCGCACCGGTCAGGACGGGACGCGCTCCGAGTCCGGCGGCGACGACGACCAGCGCCCCGAGGGCGAACGCGGCGACGGGGACGAACGGGGAGCCGCTGCGCTGCGGACCGTCGTCGTTCCCCATGACCTCACGCTACCCCGCGCGGCCGCGGGAGCGGCGTCCGTCAGGCGGGTCGCGTCGGGAGCAGCCGGACCGGACCGACGGCCGTCCGGCGACGGCCTGGAGGCGCGACCGGCGTCCGTCAGGCGGGTCGCGCCTCCAGGCTGGTCACCGCAGCGCGCCGCTCCCGCCGACGGTGGCGCGCGACGACCGCGCTCGTGGCGGCCGCCGTCGCGGCCGCCACGAGCGCCAGCCATCCCCACCCTGACACCGGCAGAGCCGCGGACACCCCGGAGAACAGCGCGAGGCACCCGAACGTCGCCGAGACGACCGCCGTCAGGATGACGACCGAGCTGACGGCACCGACGGCGCTCGGCGACCGCCGACGCAGGAACCAGTCGGGCAGCGCAGCGAGGGCCCCTGCCGCGAACCCGTAGAGGAGGGCGCCGATGGCCGCGAAGAGCATCACGGGGACGAGGAGGACGATGAAGGTCAGCCTTTCGGGGGACTGTTCGACGACCGCGCCCACGATCGTCCAGACGACGGGGACGGCGACGACGGCCGCGGCACCGGCCCACGCGGTCGTCAGCGGCAGGACCGACAGGAGTGTCCGACGGGTCGCACCGCCTCGGGCGTCGGGCGCGGTCGTGGTGCTCGGCTCGTCCGTCGTCACGGTCGTCACCCTAGCGAGCCGTGCTGCGGGATCGTGGCCGGTGGTCCAGCTCCCGCCGCAGCGCCCGCACCACGGGGAGGAGGGTCTCGAGGCCGCCCGGCCCGGCCCCGAACGGACGTCCGAGGGCGGTCCGCGGTGCGAGGACGAGCGGGTCGCCGCCGTCGAGGCCGAACCACAGGGCGTAGTCGACCCGGGTGCCGCGGGAGTCCTTCGTCGCGAGCCCGACCCGGTGGATGCGCGACCAGGGCACGTCGAGCACCGGGCCGTCCCGTTCGGGCGTCCACCCGTGCAGTCCCGCCGTGTCGAAGGTCCAGACCTCCGGACGCGGGCGGGGGAGGTCCTCGCTGGCGCGGATGCCCTTCGTCAGCACCGGGAGGAAGAACGCCGGTCGGTGGCTGCTCGCACGCATCCGGGCGAGGACCCGACGATCGCGTCGGCCGCTCCACCACGTGCCGATCGACATGGCGAAGCCGACGACGACCACGAACGCCTCGACCAGGACGACGCTCCCGACCCGACTGCTGCGGGCCATCTCCGCGACGAAGGCCGGGGACCGGAGCTCGGCGACGATGAGCGCAGGTGCCCCCAGCACGAGGACCAGTGCGACCAGGTGGATCGGCCACGACGGAGCGGCGGTGCCGTCACGCAGACGCTCGACCCACCGGTCCGAGATGAACGCCATCTGCCCATCCTGCTCCGGTGCGATCGAGTGCGGGCAGGTCAGAACGCGGTGAGCGCGTCGCGCAGCATCCGGTGGCCCTGCGCTTCGAACGCCTCGTCGTGCACCGCATACGCCCACACCGCGGTGCCGACGGCCTCCCGGAGCTGCAGCCAGCGCCAGTCCTCGGGGTCGCGGGGATCCTCCCCGTACCCGTCGAGGAACGCCCGCTCGAGCTCGGGGCGCCGCTCCCAGTACAGGACGGCGAGCCTGGTGCAGTCCGTGGCTGCCGGGCGGAGCGCGAAGCGACCGTAGTCGATGGCGAGGAGACGGCCCCGGTCGACCAGCCAGTTCCGCGGGTGCCAGTCGCCGTGCGTGGGGACGACCGTCACCGGGTGCGGCACCCACGTCTCGAACAGCGCTCGGACCCGCTCGGCCGTGTCCGCATCGATGCGGTGCGGGTCGTCGAGCAGCCGGAGCACCTTGTCCCGCTCGCGGTCGAGGTACTGCGGGTCCTCGCGGGCGGACTGCTGGTGGAACCGTCGCAGGACGGTGCCGGCCTGCCGGTGGACGTCGGGGTCGTCCTCGTGGGGCGACCCGAGCGCGAGCCGACCCGGGAGTCGATCGAGGACCAGCACGCGTGCGTCCTCGTCCGCGGCGACGAGGCGGGAGGTCCGGGCGCCGAGGACGCTCGTCCAGCCGTCGCGGTGAGCCGCGAGCTCCCGGGGGAAGTGCGCGTTGTCCGGTCCCGAGGCCTTGACGACGTAGTCGCCGGCGGCGTCACGGACGTGGAGCACTCGCGTGTCCAGCAGTCCCCACGAGTCATCGGCCACGAGGACCGGATCGTCGAAGACCGACTGCAGGAAGGCGACCTGCTCGTCCCGCAGTCCGCTCGTCCCCCAGTGCACACCTCACCCTACGTCCGGCGTGCACGGCGGCGGCACGTCGACTCAGTGCTGGTGCGCGTGGACGGCGGGCACCACCGTGAACTCGTCGACGTTGCCGATCGCTTCGTGCACGTGTTCGGCGGCGTGCGCGGCGACGTCCGCGGCCTCGTGCAGGGACGGCGCCGCCACCTCGACCGTGGCGGAGCCGGTCAGGCGGTGGCCGACCCAACGGAGTCGGACGTCGCGGACGGCTTCGACGCCCGGGGTGTGTTCGAGCGCGTGCTCGGTCCTGCTGACGAGGCCCGGGTCGATGGCGTCCATGAGGCGGGCGCCGATGGACTTCACCGTTCCCCAGAGCAGCGCCATGATCGACACCGAGATGAGCAGGCCGATGATCGGGTCCGCGATCGGGAAGCCGACGAGGACGCCGACCGCTCCGAGGACGACGGACAAGGACGTGAACCCGTCGAGGCGCGCGTGCACGCCGTCGGCGACGAGTGCCGCGGAGCCGATCTTCTGGCCGACGCGGATGCGGTAGACCGCCACGGCCTCGTTGCCGGCGAAGCCGATGAGTCCGGCGGCGACGAGCAGCCATGGGTGCTCGATCGGCCGAGGATCGATGAAGCGGTCGACCGCCTGCCAGCCAGCGACGACGGCGGAGAGGGCGACGACGAACACGATGAACATGCCCGCGAGGTCTTCCGCTCGGCCGTAGCCGTACGTGTAGCGGCGGTTCGCGACGCGGCGTCCGAGGACGAACGCGATCCAGAGCGGCACCGCGGTCAAGGCGTCGGCGAAGTTGTGGATCGTGTCCGCGAGCAGCGCGATCGACCCGGTGAACGCGACGATCACCGCCTGCAAGACCGTCGTGGCCAACAGGACGAACAGGCTGATCTTCAGGGCGCGGACGCCGGCGGTGCTGGCCTCCATCGCGTCGTCGATCGAGTCCGCCGAGTCGTGCGTGTGCGGAACGAACAGGTCGTACAGGAACCCCTTCGCCCCGCCGTGCGGATGGTCGTGGTGGTGGTCGTGCCCGTGGTCGTTGCGGTCCGTGTGGGTGTGCGTGTGGTCCGTCATGAGGAGGCCTGCTGGTGGTGGGGTGCGTGACCGACCACGTGCTCGGCCTGCTTGACCGCGTCGATGACCAGCTCCGAAGCGTGCTCGTCGGTCAGCCGGTAGAACACCGTCGTGCCTTCGCGGCGGGTCGACACCATCCGCGCCAGGCGGAGCTTCGCCAGGTGCTGCGACACGGCCGGGGCGCTCTTGCCGACGACCTCTGCGAGGCGGTTCACCGAAAGCTCGTCGCTGTTCCGCAACGCGAGGATGATCTTCACGCGGGTCGCGTCCGCGAGCATGGCGAACACCTCCACCGCGAGCTCGACGTACTCGGACTCCGGGCTGAGTCCGCAAGGCTGCTTGTCTACGTGCACATGCAGGTACTAGCGGAAGGGCTCGTCGTGCCAAGATGGTGGCGCGGCGAGGGGGACTGCATGGACGAAGCGCTCTTGTACGACCTGTGCAGCCGTGCTCGGCTCGTACAGGTCCGGTCGGTCTCGACCGAAGCGGGGCTCCGAGGACTCACCGACCTCATCGGGCGGGCTGCTCGCTGTCCAGAGCACTACTCGCACGCGCGCCTGCTGCAGCTGATCGAGGCTGCGCCACGACCGGTCGGGTTCCGCCACGGCATGCGCCGGCTGGCAGCCCTGGGCACGAGCCGGACTGACGCGCCGGACACGTACACCGACACCGAGCGTGACGAGTACGAGGCTGCGCAGCGTGCGCTCCTCAGGAGCGTCGGCCGGGTCTCCGGAGAACCGGTGCCCGGAGTGGTGGGGGTCGCGCGGAACGTCCTCGAACAGTTCCTGCTCCGCTGGTTCTGACGGCACGCTTGACTGGGTCCATGCGAGCACTGGTGCTGGGCGGGACAGGGTGGGCCGGACGAGCGGTGGTCGAACACCTCCTCGAAGGAGGTGCCGAGGTCACGTGTCTCGCTCGAGGGGAGTCGGGGACCGTCCCGGAGGGTGCTCGTCTCGTCCGGGCTGATCGCCTGTCGCCGGGTGCGTACAAGGCCGTGCACGGCGAGTGGGACGAGGTCATCGAGCTCTCGCACGAGCTGGACCTCGTCGAGCCTGCCCTCGACGCCCTCGCTGACGCCGCGGCGCACTGGACACTGGTGTCCACCGCGTCCGTGTACGCCCGCAACGACGAACCCGGGGCGGACGAGACAGCCGACGTCGTCGAGCCGACGGACCTGTCGAAGTACGCGGATGCGAAGGTGGCGGCCGAACGCAGCTCCGCCGCTCGTCTCGGGTCCCGGCTGTTGATCGGTCGACCCGGCCTCATCGTCGGTCCCGGCGACCCCAGCGACCGGTTCGGGTACTGGCCCGCGCGGCTGAGCGGGACCGGACCCGTCCTGACCCCGACGACGTCGGGCCGCTTCGTGCAGGTCATCGACGTCGCCGACCTGGCAGCCTGGATCGGGCAGGCAGCACGAGCCGGTCACAGCGGCGTGGTCAACGCCGTGGGGGAGTCAGTCGCCTTGGCCGACTTCCTCCGGACCGTGGCGAGCGTCACCGGCTTCAACGGCGAACTCGTCGAGGTCGAGGACAGTGAGTTGCTCGCACACGCTGTTCGCTACTGGGCGGGGCCGCGATCCCTCCCGTTGTGGCTTCCACTATCGGATGCCGCCTTCGCGCAGCGGTCGTCGTGCGCCTTCTCACGCACGGGAGGTCGGGTACGGCCGTTGGGAGCAACGGCGCGCTCGGTGCTCGAGGACGAGCGCGCTCGCAGTCTCGATCGGGTCCGCCGCTCAGGTCTCAGCGCCTCCGAGGAGCGCGCCGTCCTCCGGCAGGTCCGGCGGAGGACCAGCCGCTAGCTGGTGCCGTGGACACGAAGCGGTGCTGCGTCGTCAGTCCGCGTGCAGACTGCCGTCAGCCGGGCCGGTCTGCCACGCGGTGAAGTGCACCTCGAAGCCCGGACGCGACGGTGCGCAGCACATCGGCCCGGCAGTGACCACGGCTCGCTCGTCCAGCGGGGCGACGCGCACCAACCGCCACGGCTCGTCCTCGACGCGGGCGCGGACCGTGAGCGCGTCGTCAGACCGACTGGCGCGGATCGTGACGAGCCTGCCGTGCCACTCCGGGGCCGGGGACAAGGACCAGTCCGAGAACCCTCGCGTGACCACAGCGCCGAGGCAGTCCTCACCGTCGCTCCGCTCGACCCCGGCCTTGATCCAGGTCGCCTCGTCGACCGAGACGAAGATCCCCGCCTGGTCGAACTGCTCGGCGAGGTCCAAACGGAAGGTCACCTCCATCGCGGTGCCGTTCGTGAACGGGGCCAGGAGTGCGTGCTCGGTGTCGTGCACGAACCCGTAGGAGGTCAGCCGCCAGGCATCACTGCCCTCCGCGGCGCTGACGCGGATGCCGTCTTCCGAGGTCGCTACCGCGACGGGCGGGTTGCTCCACGTCCCGGCACTCCATGCGATGTCGTCCATGTGCCGACCGTACCGGCCGGACGTCTCCCGCCTGCCATCAGGCGGCGATCGCACCTCCGTCCAGGATGCAGACGAGGACCCCCAGCGCGGAGGCGAGGAACGCGGGGAGCAGACCGACCCCGCCGATGACCAGCGCGACCCAGCCGACTCGACGGCCGGCGACCCAGCCTCGCACCACGCCGCGGTACCCGAGCGCGATCACGGTGAGTGCGGTGGGGAGCGCGGCGACAGCGACGAGCCCGACCACGAACTCCGCTCGCGCGACCAGGACCGGAGGGTCGTCGAAGGGGTGCCGTGCGGCGCCCGCGCCAGCGAGATCCGCCGCACTGACGCCGTTCGAGACGGAGAGCACGAGCGCCAGCACCGCGGAATAGAGCACCACGAGTGCGAGAGCCACCCACCCGGCCGACGCTCGCCCCGAACCATCGCGGTCACGGACCTCCATCGGATCGCGCTGATGCCAGAACCGATCCGTCACGGGACGAGACTACGGGTCGGCGAGCGGCTCCTGACGAAGACGCTGACAGACGGAATCAGCAGCATCCCGCTCCCGTCAGCAGGAGAGACGCAGGCGAGGAACTTCGCCGCGCGCATCGACTCTCGGAGGCGCTGACCGAACCAGCAAGATCCGGCTAGGTCAGGGTCAGGGCCGTGAGGAGGACGTACCCGGCTGCGGTGATCAGGAGGAGCGCGCCGAGGCCACCGAGTGGGTAGCAGACACCGGTCCTGCGGGTGTGGGAGCGGATGCCTGCAGCGCCGGCGGTGATGACGGCGGCGAACCCGCCGAAGAAGGTGAGGCCCATGCCGGTGAACCAGCCTGCATCCCCTCCGCTGCAGCCATCATCTCGGTTCGAGCAGGTGCTGTACGAGATGAGGCTCTCGTTGAGGATGAACCCGACGCAGACGATGGCGCTCAGCAGACCGACGACGATGACGACCCAGATGAGGGCGAGGTTCCAGCCGGCGGCGCGGCCGCTGAACGGTGCGCGTCGAATGCGGTCCTTCAGCGGACAGGAACGTGCGCGTGTTCGTACCTCCAGCGCCTGCGCTCCAGCTCGTCTCACATGAGTGGTCCGCGAAGTGTCTCGATGACGGTCGCGTGTACGGACGCCCCGAAGAGTCCTTGCTCACGGAGTGACGGGAGCGTCCCACCACCGCAGCACCCGCGTCCCGACGAGCGTGAGCCACCGCGATGGCTCGCCCGCGGGGACGTCGACCTCGAGCCACTGCCGACCCGGTGGTCGGTCGCCCTGCACCCATCGTCCGTCCGAACCGCGGGCAGCGCGGACGACCTCGATCGCTTCGGCCGCGCGCGGGTCGGGTGCTGTGCCGTCCCGGAGTGCCGCCGCCCGGAGGTGGTCGGTCGCGCGGAGCACGGTGTACTTCCACCGGAACGGGTACGCGAACTCGGTCGCCCACGAGCCGACGAGCGCTCCGTCGGACTTCCGGTGGAGCAGCCGACGGTCGAGCAGGTACTCGGCGCCCCGGTGTCGGGCTGCGCGGAGGTCCGCGGCGAGCGGGTGCCGCCCGTCGGTCAGGACCTCGTGCTGCAGGAGGCCCTCGATCACGTTGAGCGTCGAGTGGAACGACGAGACGGTGGAGCCGTCGACCCAGGAGCAGTTCCACCCGCCGTCGTCCATCTGGTGGTCGAGGAGCCACTGCGCGATCCCGTCGACGTCGGCTCCGAGCCACGCGCCGTTCGCGAGGGTGAAGGCGTTGATGCAGCAGTCGACCTCGCCGCCCCAGTAGGGCAGGTCGTCGTACTCCCACCGGCTGTTCGCGTCGACGCGTGCGGCGGTGTCTCCGAGGACCGCGGCGCCGAGTCCCCACTCGCGCAGGTCCTTGAGTGCCCACGTGGTCGCCGTGTACGGCTGCCCGGGCGCCGATGCCTCGGGGCCGTCGGGGTCGAAGTCGGCGGGGAAGTACGCGCCACCGGCCCACTGCCCGTCGCCGTCTTGGTGGGTGAGCAGCGCGGCGCCGAACCCCTCCGTGGCGACGCGAGCGCGGGTGGCCCGCCAGACCTCGACCGGCGCACCGACGAGGTCCCGCTCCACCTGCCAGCGGATCGCGGGATCGGAGTCGAGCAGCCAGTCGACGACGTCGTCCATGGCGCGGAGGCTACCGCGCTTCCAGCGCATCGCACCACACACCACCGCGATCGCGCGACGCCGCGAGGCCACACCGGTGCAGGTTCCCGCAAAGTCGTCGAGCATCCCTCGCGGTAGGGACCTGTACGGACGTACGGTCCCCGCACGGCCCGATCCGAGGCCGCGAGGAGCCGACCCGAAGGCGACCCGATGGACCACCACGCGAAGCACCATCCCCGCGACGAGGCGGAAGGGTGTGCGCCGTGTTGCTCGCCATCCCGCTGAACGCCGTCGACGAAGTCGACGAGCCCGACGCGCTCGATGATCCCACTGTGTTCGACCGCCGCGAGCTCGCACTCGCACTCGCGCTCGTCCACGAGGACGACTTCGAGTCCGTGTCCGACACCGTCATCCTGCCGGTCATCGGGGACCGCGTGCGCTACAGCCGCGGCTCCGGGCACCTGATCGGACTCGAGGGCTCGATCGTCACCGAGGACGACGCCCCCGACCTGCCGCTCGGCCTCCGGTCCGTGCTCCTCGACGGAGAACCGTGGCCGGTCGTCGTCCCGGTGACGAGCCTCGACCGCGTTGTGCTTCAGCCGACGAACCGGTAGGACGCCCCGTCCTCGGTCCGCTCGAGCAGCCCCTGGTCCACCGCGTCCCGCCGGACGACCGCGACGTCCTCCGCGAACATCGCGATGGCAGCATTGAGCACCGGCTCGGTCAGGGGCCGCGTACGACCCAGACGATCGCCCACGATCCCGACGATGCGGAGGGACAGCGGGACGCGCTCGGCCTCAGCGTGCGGCATCCGCGCGATCCGGTCGAACTCGAGGGCCGCAGCGGGCGCCTGCAGCAGCTGCAGTGTCCGCGCGGTCGACCCGAGCAGTGCTCGGTCCGGACCGTGCTCGTCCACCCAGTCGAACGCGTCGACGGCCGCGCGGGTCCGGTCGTCGAGCTCGCCGTCGCCGACCAGCGCGGCCCGGAGCGTCGGGCTGGCGAGCACTGCGACGGCCTGCCGCGCACGGGCCATCGCGCGGGCGACGTCGGACGGCCCGGCACTCGACTGAGCCGACGCGCGCGCACCAGACGACGCCCCCGCACCCATCAGAAGTACGTGATCCCGTGCGGCGTCCGCTCCGGCAGCAGCATCGCGCGCAGCCGGGTGACCGCGGTCGGGTCGTCTGCCTGGATGAGCCCGGCGGCCGCGAGCGTCGTGGGCGACACCGACCCGATGAGCACCGCACCGAGGTCGGCGACGTCGAGACGCACGTCGGCAGCGCCGTCGGCGTCCCCGTCGGGAGTGTCTGCGATCCGCGTGACGGATCCGCGCCCGTCGACCACGTCGAGCCGGTACGTCCCGGCAGCGAACCCCATCGCGTCGGAGACCGCCAGCGTCAGCGACCCGTCGACGGCGTACGGCCGCGACTCCAGGACGCGGGCGACGTCGAGGACGCGCAGCCAGACGTGGTCCTCCTCGTGCTCGACGTCGTACGCCCGGTTGTCGCCGAGCGCCGCAACGATCGGGTCGTCCAGCCGCGAGCGGTTGTACCGCACGACGTCGTTGAGGTCGATCGAGAGCAGGAACTCCCAGAGCGACAGGTAGGCCTCGTCGGTGGCGTAGACGAGGTCGACGATCTCGAGGACGGTGTCGTCGTCGCGACCGTGGCCTTCCTTGACCCGCCAGGTCACGTAGCCGTCGACCTCGTCCACACCAGACGGCCTGTGCACGGCAGCCCGCACGTCCTTCGCGGGCTCGCCGTCGTACCCGCGGAGCCCGAGCGCGACGGGCCACGTCCCCGTGTTCCGCACCATCGACCCCGGCGTACAGGCGTCGAACCGGGCGAAGACCTCGCGGGCGGGGCCGGCCTCGAGCCATTCGGGCGTGACGACCGTGACGGTGCCCGAGGTCGGCGCGAGCAGCGGCAGCGCGCGGGCACGACGGACGCGGACGGCGCGCTCGCGGATGGCGCTGCCGAACCCGAACCGCCGGTAGATCGTGCCCTCGGAGGCGGTGAGCGACGCCATCGCGTACCCCTCGGCGACGCCCTGCTCGAGCGCACGGGTCATCATCGCGCGGAGGATCCCGCGTCGCCGCTCGGTGGGTCGGACGGTCACGGCGCTGATCGCCTGCGTGTCGACCGTCGAGCCGTCACCCCAGCTGAGCGCCTTGCGGAACCAGGCGAAGGTGCCGGCGGGCCAGGTCTCGTCGACGGAGCCGGGCAGCGGGTGTCGGACGTACGCACCGAGCCACGTCTGGTCGTCCGCGGCGAACTCGCCGACGGCGCGCGCTGCGTGCTCGGGCGTCGCATCGGTCTCGTGGAAGCCCAGGTTGACCGCGCGCATCCACGCGGTGGTCTCCGCGGTGGGAGCCCCCTGCTCGTCCAGCGCCGGCGCGATGGTGCGCAGCTCGTACCGTTCGTCGAATGCGTCGCTGCTCACGACCCCGACACTATCGGGAGCCTGCGCGGGCGCGACAGCGCCCGCTCAGCGCCGCGGACACCGGACGGGAGGCACGGGTCGGCCCCGCCGCGACGGCCCACCCTCCGGACGTGCGTCGTCAGGGCGTGCCGCGCCGCGCCTCCTGGGCGATCACCTCGTCGAGGTCCGCCAGCTTGCGCATCTGCTGCAGGGGACGCGCCATGCGGTTGTTGTTCCGCAGCGCGGGTTCCGTCCGCGCGAGGAACGCCCAGTAGCCGGCCGTGAACGGGCAGGCGTCCTCGCCGACCCGCTTCGTCGGGTCGTACCGGCAGCCGCCGCAGTGGTCCGACATCCGGTCGATGTAGCGCCCGCCGGAGGCGTACGGCTTCGTGGCGACCATCCCGCCGTCCGCGTGCTGCGACATCCCGATGATGTTCGCGGGCATCACCCAGTCGGTCCCGTCCACGAAGACGTCGGTGAACCACTCGGTCAGGTGCACCGGGTCGTAGCCACGCTGCAGGGCGAAGTTGCCGAGCACCATGAGCCGCTGGATGTGGTGCAGCCAGCCGTGCTCGTGCAGGCCGTCGATCGCGGTGTGCAGACAGGCCGCGTCGATCTCCGACGCGTCGAGCTCCTTCCACCAGCGGGGGAGCCGCTCGTGGGCGTCGAGGGCGTTCTCGGACGCGCCGTAGTCGTCGCCGAACCACCAGTAGAGGTGCCAGACGTAGTCGCGCCACCCGGCGATCTGCCGGACGAAGCCCTCGACGCTCGCGAGCGGCGCGTCGTCGTCGCGGTGCGCCACGAGGGCGGCCTCGATCGCGTCGCGCGGGTCGAGGACGCCGAGGTTCATCGGCACGCTGAGCAGCGAGTGCGCCATCGTCCAGTCGTCCGTGAGCGTGGCGTCCTCGAACGGCCCGAAGTCGTTCAGCCGGGTGCGGACGAAGTCGTCGAGGGCGTGCTGCGCCTCCGCCGGGGTGACCGCGAACCGGCGTCGGTCGTCGGCGCCGACGAACCGCGCGAGCCCGTCCCGCTCCCATCGGTCGAGGTCACGCCGGACCTCGGCGTCGACGTCGTCCTCCTCGGGCCACCACGGGTCGGGGAGCCCGAGCGTCGTCGCACCCTTCGGCGGGGACTCGCGGTTCTGGTCGTCGAGGCTGAACTTCCCGCCGATCGGCTTGTCCGAGCGCATCAACCAACCCTCGCGCTTGCGGACCCGCTCGTAGAACGCCTCCATCCGGAAGCGGCCGGTGCCCTGCGCGGCCCACTCGGCGAACTCGTCCTCGTCGGTGACGAACCCGCGGCTCGGCAGCACCTCGGTGCCCTTGCCCCAGTGCCGCACCTGCGCCCGGAGCGTGCGGGACGGCGGGTCCACGACCTCGAGGTCGTCCCGGCCGACGAGCGCGTCCTTCAGCGCGTCGACCTGCACGTGCTCGACCCGGTCGCCCTCGCCGCGCTCGTGGAGATCGTGCACGAGGTGCCGGAGGGCGCTCAACCACAGGTGCGCCTTGGCACGGTGCATCGGCCTCGCGGTGAGGAACTCCCGCGCCTCGACCACGAGGAGCGGACCGCCGTCGTCGAAGTCCGGGCCGTACTGGCCCGGCAGGATCAGGCGGCGGCGCTGGTCGGTCATGCCGCGGACGGTACGCGAGCGTGCGACCGGTGGCCCGGTGCGTCCCCCGACTCCACGGCGGTTCTGCGGGTGGCCCGGTCTGTGTAGGGTGACGGACATGCAGTGCCGCTGAACCGTTCTTCGACTCCCACCCGTGCGCCGCTCGGCGCCGTCGAAAGGTTCACCATGCCCTCCTCCGCACTGCCCCTGCATCGGTCCCTACCCCTGGCCGGCAAGACGGCCCTCGTCACCGGCGTCTCGCGGCGTCGGGGCATCGGGTTCGCCGTCGCGTCGAAGCTCGCCGACCTCGGCGCCAGCATCGTCGTCCACCACCACCGGCCGCACGACCTCGACCTCCCGTGGGGTGGTGACGACCTCGACTCCGTTCGTGACGGGCTCCGCGCCCACCTGACCGAGGGAGCCCGGTTCACGGACGTCCCCGGCGACCTGTCCGACCCGTCGACGATCCCCGGGCTCATCGACACCGCGACGGCGCTCACCGGCCGCCTCGACGTGCTCGTCTGCAACCACGCCAAGAGCGGCGACGACGGCAGCATCCTCGACATGACCCCCGAGCGGCTCAGCGCGTTCTGGGAGGTCAACACCCGCGCGACGCTCCTGCTCACCGCCGAGTTCGCCCGACGGCGAGCACCGCGGACGGACGAGCCGCGGCGACCGGGGGACCGGATCACCGGGTCGGGTCCCTACACCGAGGCGCAGGGTCACGTGTTCTGGATGACCTCCGGCCAGATCCACGGGGCGATGATCGGTGAGGTCGCGTACGCCGCGAGCAAGGCCGCGCTCGCCGGGGTGACCGCCACCGTGGCGAAGGAGCTGCTCGAGCTCGGCATCGTGCTCAACACGGTCAACCCGGGGCCGGTGAACACGGGTTACATGGACCCGGAGACCACCGACCGGTCGCTCGACGGGCTGCAGGAGTACCTCGCGAGCACGCCGTTCGGCCGGGTCGGGACGCCGCAGGACCCCGCCGAGCTCATCGGCTGGTTGGCGACGTCGTCGGGGAGCTGGGTGGTGGGGCAGGTCCTCACGTCCGACGGCGGCTTCTCGCTCTAGCGGTCACGGCCTCCCGGCCACGGCGCCGCCCGAGGCCGGGACGATCTTCCGCATCACGGTCTTCCGCTTCCCGAGCTGCCGCTCGAACGTGAAGCCCGCCTGCTCGAACATCGACCGCGTCCCGTTGTGGAGGAACGAGGACGAGGTCCGCTTGCCGGGTCCCGGTTCGTTCGGGAACGACACGACCTCGCCCCCGCCGGCAGCAGCGATCAGGTCGAGGGCTCCGTCGAGGGCCTCGCGAGCGACGCCGGCCCTGCGGTGGTCGCGGTCGACGAAGAAGCAGGTGATCCGCCACGGCGCCGGTCGGCTCTCGCCCGCGTCGTACTCCTTGCGGTGGTAGATGTTCGGCAGCTCCGCGGGGGAGCCGTACTCGCACCAGGCGATCGCATCGTCGCCGTCGAACACCAGTGCCGCGTGCGCCACGCCCTCGGACACGAGTCGTTCCTTGAAGGTGGGCCCGTCGTGCTCCCGCTTCACGGTCTGGTCGGTGTCGCCGTGGAAGTACGAGCACCAGCAGCCGCCCCAGACGCCGTTGTGCTTCGCAGCGAGGGCGCGCCAGGCGTCGAACGTCTCGGGGGTCAGGGGCTTCACCACGTGTCCGTCGGACATGACGGCACCTCCTCCGTCGCAGGTCGTGTGGGTGCATCCTGCCACCGGAGCGCAGCGGTCGGGCAGCTTCCGTGACCGGCACGGCCGTGGCGACCACGTCCTCAGTCGGTCGCGCCCTTCGGCGGGTCGACGAGCAGCGCGACCCGGTCGGCGAGGTACCCCGCGAGCGGCACCGCGTCGCCCGCCGTCGGGGACCACCGGACGAGGGGCTCGTCACCTTCGACGGTGAGCACGCCGTCCGACCCGACCAACGTCTCGTCGAGCGGGATCGGCGTCGCGCTGTGGTTCACGGTGTCACCCGGAGCGAAGTGCCCCTTCTGCGCGGCCGCACGGTACGCCCGGCGCACCTCGGCCGACACCGACACGAACTGTGAGCGACCGGGCTCGGTGACGCGCGTGATGCGACCGGTCGCCCACACCCGCCCGACCGTCTCGGGTGACGACCCCAGGAGCAGCGCGCCGACCCGCCACACCCGCCCGAGCGAGCGGATCGTGGGGTCGCGCCGGATGCCGAGGAGGGCCTTGGGCTCGACGTACTCGCCGAGCGCTTCGTCGCGGGCGTCGGCGGCGTCGAGCGTCCGTGCGGCGTCACCGAGGAGCGCCTTCGCCCGAGCAACACCGTCCGTCACGGCTCTCGAGCGTAGCCCCGCCGACCGGCACCCGGCACGTGGTGCCCGTCACACCGCGCAGCGTGGCCGCTGGAATGCCACGGCGTCCCCTACCGTTGCACCGACCGGAAACGAGGAGGGCCCATGGGCAGCGTGCGCTGGCTGTTCGACGCACAGATCGTCATCGGTGACCAGACGGTGCTCTGGCGCGAGGTGATCGGCAACGTCTTCGGTCTGCTCAGCGCCCTCGGCGGGATGCGCCGGAAGATCTGGGCGTGGCCCGTCGGCATCCTCGGCAACGCCCTGCTCTTCACCGTGTTCATGGGCGCGCTGTTCGACACCCCGAACCCGGTGAACCTGCTCGGTCAGGCGGGACGCCAGGTCATGTTCATCATCGTGAGCGTCTACGGCTGGTACCGCTGGACGCACCGCCCGGCGGAGGCGACCACCGTGATCGACCCGCACTGGGCCTCCTGGCGGACCCGCGGACTGTTGGTCCTGGGGATGGTGGGCGGCACCGCGATCCTGACCCCGCTGTTCCGCGCCCTCGGCTCGTACGAGCCGGTGTGGAGCGACGCGTGGATCTTCGTCGGTTCCCTGCTCGCCACCTACGGCATGGCCAAGGGTTGGGTCGAGTTCTGGCTCGTCTGGGTGGCCGTCGACCTGGTCGGCGTGCCCCTGCTGTTCTCCGCCGGCTACTACGCGTCGGGGCTGATGTACGTCTTCTACGGGGTGTTCACGCTGACCGGGTTCTTCGTCTGGATGCGCCAGCGGACCAAGCCGCCGGCCGCGCCGGTGACGGTGGGCTGACCGCCTGGAGGCACGGCTCGAGTCCGTCACGGAGGCCGGCTCCTGCTGCGGCGATCGCGACACCCCCGCTCGGGTTGCAGACATCTGCTCACTCTTCGGGTGAGATGGGCGGATGACCGACCAGCACGCGGCCGCACTCGAGGACGAACAGTCGCTCGCCGAGCGGATCGTCCGGGGCGCCATCCGCGCCTACCGGCTGCACCCGTTCGACCAGGTCGACGCCGCCGTCGTCGCCGAGGTGGCCGGGGTGCCCCTCGACGCCGTCGCCCGCGTCTTCCCGACCTGGGACGCGCTGCTGCTCGTCACCTACGACCGCTGGACCCAGCTCCGGGGAACGCGACGCAACGTGCAACCGAGCTGCACCATCGAGCACGTCCGGATGACCCTCGCCGAGGACGTCGCCGACCCCGGGCTCGTCCGGGTGCTCGCGGGCGTGATCAACATCGCCGCCGCCGAGTCCGGCTTCGCCGAGCTGTTCCGGAAGCGCTTCGAGGAGTACGTGGGGGAGCTGACCGCGGGCCTCCAGCGCGACTTCGACGCCGAGACCGAGCGGTCCGTCGT
This sequence comes from Curtobacterium sp. 458, assembly GCF_030406605.1. Lineage (NCBI taxonomy): Bacteria > Bacillati > Actinomycetota > Actinomycetes > Micrococcales > Microbacteriaceae > Curtobacterium > Curtobacterium sp. 458. Next base: position 1,949,599 of record NZ_CP129104.1, read on the forward strand.
GCCCGCGGACGTCGCGGCCACCCAGCTGCTCGCCGTCTACGAGGGCCTGCAGATCCAGATGCTCGTACGGCCGCACGTCGACGTCCTCGTCGAGTACGACCGTGCCGTCCGGACCCTGCGACAGGGGTGGCAGCAGCGCGCGGTGCCGGCGTGGGACCTCGACGCGCCCTCGGCGGTGGCGGCTCCGGGTGCGGTGCCGGGCGCCGGTGTTGCGCCGGTTTCACCGCCGACGGTCACCGGGCTGCCGGTCGTCCCCGACGCCACGACGCGATCTGCCTGAGCGTCACCTTCGACCCGTACTGCGCGACCGAGTGCCGGAACAGGTACTCCGCGAACCACAACAGCACCGCCGCGACCACCCAGACGATGACGATGCAGACGATGGACTCGGTGACGCTCAGCGAGCCGACGGCGTTGCGGACCATGGCGGTCACCGGGGTGAACGTCGGGAAGTACGTGAAGAACGCCGCGACCGGGGAGGTCGGGTTCGTCACGACGAAGAACACCGCGTAGACCGGGATGATGAGGGCGAAGATCGCGGCTGACTGCAGCGACGAGGCGTCCTTGATCGACGGCACGGCGGCGCCGACGGCGACGAAGAGCCCGGAGGCGAGCAGGACCCCGCCGACGAGCAGGAGTGCCCCGACGAGCATCCGCCACGGATCGACGACGATCCCGCCGAGTCGCGATGCGAACAGCGGCAGGGCGACGGCGAACGTCACGAGCCCGGGGAGCAGGAACACCCCGATCTGCACGAGGCCGACGAGCAGCATCGCGACGACCTTGCCGCGGATGAGGTCACCCGCCGTCACCGTCGTGAGGATCATCTCGGAGATCCGGTTCTCCTTCTCCTCGACGACCACGGTCACCATCCGGGCGGCGAGCAGGATCACCAGCCCGAAGAACGCGGCCGCGTAGAGCGCCGGTGGCAGGACCGACAGCCACCCCGGGGCGACGGCTCCGTCGGCGTAGGTGGTGACGTCGGCGGACGGCGGGTTCCGGAGGAGCTGCACCGCCTGCGGGTCGTCGACCGAGGCAGCGACGCTCTGCTCGACCACCCGCTCCGCCAGCGACGAGTACCGCCCGTTGCCGAACAGCCCCCGGTCGGCGGCGTCCACGCGGATCGACGAGGTCGCCGGCGACTCGGGGAACTCGATGAACGCGTCGAGCCGGCCGTCCCGCACGGCGGCGCGGTCGGCGGCGGCGTCGGTGGACGGCGTCCCTCCCCACTTCTCGGCGACCTGCTCGGACACGAGCCCCGAGTGGTCGACGTAGCGGAACGGGGTCTTGGTCGCCGAGCTGCTCGACACGACCGAGTCGGCGCCTGCGGACTGGCCGAGCCCCACGAGCAGGGTCACCAGCACGATGACGATCGGCAGCGCGAGGGTGCCGATCCAGAACGCTGGCTTCTTCACCGCGCGGACGAACTCGAAGCGGACGACCGTGCCGAGCCGGCTCATGCTGCTGCTCCCGCCGTGGGCTCGTCGGCGACCAGGTCGGCGCCGGCGTCGTGCCCGTAGACCTGGACGAAGATCTCGTCGAGGGGGATGCGGCGCATCTCGAACCCCGTCACGTGGGCGCCCGCCGCGACGAGCGAGGCGAGGATGTCCGACCCGTCCGCCGAGGCTGCGCGGGTCGGGACGAGGTACGCCACGTGTCCCTCGTGGCGGGCGAGCCGGTACAGCGGCGATGGTGGCACCGATCCGTCGAGGCCGACCTTCGCGACCGCACCGCCGAAGGCGTCCTGCACGTCCGGGATCGTCCCGTACGCGGCGGCGGCGCCGTCCTTGAGCAGGAGGATCCGGTCGCAGAGCCGCTCGACCTCGTCCATGTGGTGCGTGACGAGGATGACCGTCGCACCGTCGGCCTTCCGCTCGTCGACCAGGTCCAGCAGCAGCCGACGGTTCACCGGGTCGAGGCCCTTGGTCGGCTCGTCGAGGATGAGCAGGCGCGGCCGGTCCATGATCGTGATGCCGAGCTGCACCTTCTGCTGCTGCCCGCCGGAGAGCTTGTCGACCCGGAGCTTCGCGCGGTCCGCGAGGCCGACCCGCTCGAGGTACTCGTGGCTCCACGCCGTGGCCTCGTGCCGGCCCAGTCCGCGGAGCTGCCCGAAGTACGTCATGACGTCGATGACGGACTCCTTGCGGTAGAGCCCGCGTTCCTCGGGGAGGTACCCGATGCCGCCGGTCGCCGGCTTGTAGGGGTGCCCGTCGATCGTGAGCGTGCCGGAGGTCGGGGTCGTGATGCCGAGCAGTGCCCGGATGGTGGTGGTCTTGCCGGAGCCGTTGCTGCCGAGCAGGCCGAAGGTCTCTCCGGGGGCGATGTCGAACGACAGCCCGTCCACCACGGTGCGGTCCCCGAACCGCATCACGAAGTCCCGCACCTCGATGCTCGCCCCACTCATGCCGCCGACCCTACCGGCCGGCGCCGACGCGGCGCCGGGCACGTCGGCGATCGTGCGGTGTCCCGCGCGGCTCCCGCCCGCACCCCGTGACGGACCGGAGGCGCGGTGCCTGCCCGCACCGCGCCTCCAGTCCGTCACCTGGTTCCGTCAGGAACGCAACCAGGCCGTCCCCACACCCGACAGTGCGCCGTCTGCCACCGGCGCGGAGGCGAGCAGGAGCTCGCCGGAGAGGAGGTCGTACGGCTCGTCGCCGAACACCGTGACGCTCGTCCACCCGTTCGGACGGCGGAACGCCAGGACGTCGTCGCGGCCGGTCTCGAGCCACTCGAGGTGCTCCTCGGACTGCAGCTGCCCGCGGAGCCCGAGGGCCTTCCGGTAGAGGTTCAGCGTCGAGTCGGGGTCGGCGTCCTCCGCCTCGACCGACACCGCGGCGAACCACTCGGGCTGCGGGAGGTGCGAGCCGCCGGGGCCGAAGCCGAAGCTCTCGCCCGAGGTCGTCCACGGGATCGGGACACGGCAGCCGTCACGGCCGACGTCGACGCCCGGGTTCCGGAAGAACGACGGGTCCTGACGCTCGGCGTCGGGGATGTCACCGACCTCGTGCAGGCCGAGCTCCTCGCCCTGGTACAGGTACGCGGAGCCGGGCAGCGCGAGTTCGAGCAGCGTCGCCGCACGGGCGCGACGGAGGCCGAGGTCGCGGGCGAGGGATTCCTGCGACCCGCCGGCGAGCAGCCAGGCCGAGCCCTGCTTCTCCTCGGCGCCGTTCCGGGCCGGGAGCGCGTAGCGGGTGGCGTGGCGCACGACGTCGTGGTTGGAGAACACCCACGTCGTCGACGAGCCGGACTGCTCGGCGAGCCCGAGGTTGAACTCGATGATCTCCTTGAACGAGCCGGCGTCGAAGTCGGCCTCGAGCAGGTCGAAGTTGAACGCCTGCCCAAGCCCCTCGGCGCTGGCGTAGCGGGCACGACGGTCCGCGGCGACCCAGGCCTCGGCGACCGCGGTGCGGGCCGGGGTGTACTCCTCGAAGACCTGCCGCCACTCGGCGTAGATCTCGTGCACGTCGTCGCGGTCCCAGAGGATGTGCTGGCCGTCCTTCGGGCTCGCGAGCACCTCGGCCCAGCTCGGCAGGTCGCCTTCGGGCAGGGCCTTCGCCAGACCGTGCGCCACGTCGATCCGGAAGCCGTCGACACCCCGGTCCGACCAGAAGCGGAGGGTGTGGAGGAAGTCGTCGCGGACCTCCCGGTTCGCCCAGTTGAGGTCGGGCTGCTCCTTCGCGAAGTTGTGCAGGTACCACTGGCCGTCACCGACCGCGGTCCAGGCCGGACCGCCGAAGATCGACACCCAGTCGGCGGGGGCTTCCTCGCCCGAAGGCCCGGTGCCGTCGCGGAAGACGTACCGGTCACGGGCCGCGCTGCCCTTCGGCGACGCGAGGGCCTCGCGGAACCACTCGTGCCGGTCGCTCGTGTGGTTCGGCACGACGTCGACGATGACGCGGATGCCGGCAGCGTGCAGCGCCGACACCATCTCGTCGAAGTCGTCGAGGGTGCCGAGCCGCGGGTCGACGTCGCGGTAGTCGTCGACGTCGTAGCCGCCGTCGGCGAGGGCGGACGGGTAGAACGGGCTGAGCCAGACCGCCTCGATGCCGAGCGACGCCAGGTACGGCACCCGCGACGTCACGCCGGGCAGGTCGCCGATGCCGTCGCCGTTCGCGTCCGCGAAGGAGCGGGGGTAGATCTGGTAGACGCTCGCCTGGCGCCACCAGGTCTCGGCGTCGGTGGAGGCTGCGGGCTGGACGAGCGTGTCGGTCACGTCGGGCCTTTCGTTGTTCGTGCGGGTGGTGGTGGTCACTTGATCGCGCCCTGCGTGACCCCGGCCATCACCCAGCGCTGCGTGAACAGGTAGACGATGATCGCCGGTGCCATCGCCATCAGGTACGAGGCGAACGACACGTTGTAGTTGTTGCTGAACTGCGTCTGGAACATCTGCTGCAGCACCGGGAGGGTCTGCAGGGCCGGGTCGGACGTGATGAGCGACGGCATCACGAAGTCGTTCCACGACGCGAGGAACGCGAAGATCCCGACGGTCGCGCTCATCGGTGCGAGGAGCGGGAACACCAGCCGCCAGAACACCTGGCCGGTGCTCGCGCCGTCGATGCGGGCGCTCTCCTCGAGCTCCGCGGGGATCGACCGCAGGAACGCCGTGAAGAGCAGCACGCTGAAGGAGAGCTGGAACATGACGTGCAGGATCGCGACGCCGAACGGGTTGTCCAGTCCCGCCAGGCCGGTCAGCTTCACCTGCGACAGCGCGAGCACCGGGAACGGCAGGAACATCGCGGCGAGCAGGTAGAAGAACGACCAGCGGAACAGCCGGCGCTCCCAGTTGCGGGCGATCGCGTACGCCGTGAACGAGGCGAGCAGGATCGTCCCGACGACGGTGATCGCGGCGACGAGCACGGAGACGCCGAACGCGCGCGGGAAGTCCGTGAGCTCCCAGGCCTGCACGAAGCCGTCGACGCTGAACGGTGCCGGCAGCGAGAACGCGTTGCCGTCGACCGCCTGCGAGGTCGTCTTGAACGCCATCGTGATCGTGACGTACAGCGGGACGAGCACGGACAGGGCGCAGAGGACGAGGACGATCGTCACGGGCCAGTTGAAGCGCTCGCCGCGACGTCCGGCGTTCCGGTCGGCGTCGACGGAACGGATGGAGCCCGTCGCGGTGGTCCCCGGCCGCAGGGGTGCCTGCATGGTCATCAGAGCGCTGCCTTCCCGCGGGTCGCCCGCAGCTGGATCACGGCGATCACGACGGCGATCACGAAGAAGATCGTCGCGTTCGCCATCTGGTAGGCGTAGTCGCCGCCGTTGAAGCCCTTGAAGATCGACATCGCGACGCTGGTCGTCGAGGTACCGGGGCCGCCGTCGGTGAGGCCGACGATGATGTCGTACGAGTTCAGGAAGTTCTTGAACCCGATGATGAGGTTGATGAGGATGTAGCCCGCGGTGAGCGGCGCCGTGATCGACACGAGCTGTCGCCAGGCGCTCGCGCCGTCGAGGGCCGACGCCTCGTAGACCTCACCCGGGATCGACAGGACGCCGGCGATGTAGATGAGGAGCGTCGAGGGGATGGCCTGCCACGCGGTCACGATGACGACCGCGACCCACGCGAGGTCCGGGTTCGCGAGGATGCTCTGCTCGAGCGGCGCGAACCCGAGGGCGGTCGCGAGCGCCGGCAGGCTGTTCGCGAACAGGAACGAGAACACGTAGGCGATGACGATCCCGGAGATCACCATCGGCAGCACGAAGACGGCTCGGAGCGCGATCTTGCCGCGGACCTTCGAGGTCAGGGCGATCGCGAGGAGGAACGCGAGCGCGTTGACGACGAGCACCGTGACGAGCGAGAACCCGATCGTGAACAGGTACGCCTGCAGGATCGCCGGGTCGCTGAACACGGCGACGTAGTTCGTCAGGCCGATGAACCGGAAGTCCCCGAACCCGACGGAGTCGGTGAAGCTCAGGACGATGCCCATCACCGCGGGGAGCGTGATCGCCAGCGTGAAGAGCAGGAGGGTGGGGATCAGGAACACGAGGAAGAGCGGGTCGACCCGGTTGCGCTTCGTGCGCAGTCCGGTGCGACCGGCCTGGAGGCGCGGTGCGGCTCCGCCCCGTCGGCGGCTGCCCGCCGTCGTGACGGATTCTGTCGTGGTGGTGGCCAAGGTCGTGTCTCCTTACGCGGCCGTGCGGAGCGCGAGACGCGCCCAGTCGCCGTCGAGGGTGCGGAGTTGCGGAGCGGGGGCACCGCCGAAGGCGATGGACTGCAGGTAGTTCGCCACCGGGATCTCGGCGGGGATGAGCTGCGAAGCCCCGAGGTAGAAGTCGGCCGCGTCGTAGGAGTCCTGCATGCCGCGGAGCGCCGGGTTCGACGCCGGCGGGGAGTCCTTGCGGACACCGAAGCCGTTGTTGTCGGCGTTGTACTTGTCGTTCACCGCCGGGCTCATCAGGAACGACAGGAACTCGCGTGCGGCCTCCTGCTTGCGTGAGGCCTCCGGGATCCAGAGTCCGAGGTCGACGTTCACGCGCACCTTGTTGTCCGCGGCGTCGTCGGTCGCGGGGAACGGGAACGTGCCGAGCTCGATGTCCCCGTTCGACTTCGCGATCTCGCCGAGGGCCCACGGGCCCTGCAGGTACATCGCGGCCTTGCCCTGCGCGAACGCCAGGTTGCCGTCTCCGTACCCGCGGCTCGCGGCGCCCTGCTGGTGCCACTGCAACAGGTCCACCATCCGGTCGACCGGTGCGGCGAAGTCCTTCTCGAACGAGACACGCGAGCCCTTCCCGACCTTCGTGCCCTCGCGGTCGAGTGCCGCGAAGGTGCTCCCGAGGTCGAGCATGCCGCCCACGGAGTAGTCGAACATGCCCTGGGCGATCGTCCAGTTGTCCTTGTACGTGCCGTACATCGGGGTGATGCCGGCCTTCGTGAGGCGCTCGCACACGTCGCGGAACGCGCTCCACGTCGTCGGGACCTCGATGCCCTGGTCGGCGAAGATCCGCTTGTTGTAGATCACCGACGCGGCGGTCACCGAGTACGGCAGGACGCTCGTGCGGCCCGGGTAGTCCGCGGTCTGCTTCATCAGCGGCCACAGGTCCGGGTTGATGGTGTCCTTCTCGGGCAGGTCCGCCAGGTCGGTGAGCGCGCCGTGCTCGACGAACGAGACCATCGCGTAGTTGTAGTTCAGGCAGCCGAGGTCCGGCGGCCGGTTCCGGACGAAGTTCGCGGACATGTTCGACGTCGAGTCGCGGATGACCCGGATCTTCGACTGGCTGTCGTGGAACTTCGCGATGACGTCGTCGAAGTAGCCGATGACCTCGGGTTTCGACACGTAGAACGTGATCGTCTCGGGGCGTGCGCTCGATCCTCCGAGCGGTGCGCACCCGGCGAGGGCGAGGCCCGCACCGATGCCGCCGGCGCCGAGCAGGAAGGACCTCCGGCTCACCGCGGCGGCCGTGCCCTTCGTGGCGTGTGGTTGCACGTCGTCTCCGTCCGCACGGACCCGGCGTCCCTGCCGTTCCGTGTCGCGGAGCGGCTTCGGTGTCGCCCCGCAGGACTAAATCTAGCGAGAAAATCTAATCGCGCAAGCAACTCGTTCCGCGGTAGTGTTCCGACCATGCCGCCGTCGCGAGGATCGAGTGCCGAGGTCGTCCTCGCGTACGCCTTCGCCTCCGGCGCGTTCACGGCGACGGAGGCGATCGCGGGGACGGGGCTGACCCGTTCGACGGTGCTCGCCGCGTGCGACGAACTCGTCCAGCTCGGCTGGCTGCGGGCGCTCGACGACGCCCGTGCGGCGGGGGAGTACCGCAAGGGCCGTCCGGCGCGCCGGTACGCGCTCGACGACGACGCAGGGGTGCTCGTCGGCGTCGACGCCGGTCAGCACCGGGTGTCCGTCGCGGTCGCCGACCTCCGCGGTGTCGTCCGTGGCCGCGCGGCCACGTCGCTCGGGGACACCGGTCTCGACGTCGCGGTGCGACTCGGCGCGGTGCAGGACGCGGTGTCGGCGGCGCTCGCCGACGCCGGGGTGGCCGCGGACCGGGTGCTCGTGGTCGTCGTGGGGATCCCGGCGCCGGTCGACGTCCGCGGTGCCTCGCCGCGCGACGACGGGTACTGGGACCGGATGAACCCGGGGTTCGGTGCGCTCCTCGGGCACGGACGCCTCGTGGTCGAGAACGACGCGAACCTCGCCGCCCTCGCGGAACGCCCGTCCTCCGGCGACGCCTCCTTCGCCGCGCTGCTCTCGGGTGAGCGGTTCGGCGCCGGGATCGTCGTCGACGGAGCGCTGCTGCGGGGAGCACGTGGCGGAGCGGGTGAGATGCGCGTGCTCGACCTCGTCGACGGCGTCGGCTCCCCGGAGGGCATCGGTGCGACCGCGCGCCTGCTCGTGGCCGAGGCCACCGACCGGATCCCGCCGGGGTCGCTCCTCGCCGGGCGGAACGGTTCGGAGCGCCTGTTCGAGGCCGCGGCGCTCGGCGACCCCGTCGCGGTCGAGGTCGTCGACCGCCTCGGGGACCGGCTGGCCCGGGTGAGCGTGCTCCTCGCGAGCCTCCTCGACATTGACCGGGTGGTCGTCGCCGGCGCGATCGCGGACGCGGTCGGTCCCGTGCTCGACCGGGCTCGGGTGCACCTCGCCGACTGGGACTACGACCCGGTCCCGGAGCTCGTCGCCTCGAGGCTCGGGGCCGACGTCGTCGTGCTCGGAGCCGTCGCCCGGGCGCTCGACGAGGTCCGGTCGGACCCGCTCGCGCTGTCGCTCCCGGTGAACGCCTCGCTCAGCGCTCCCCTGGCAGTGGGATGACCGTCCGGTCGTCCCACGGTTCCGCCCACCCCAGTCGGTCGAACAGCGCGTCGAGGAGCATCGCCGTGAATCCCCACACGGTCTCCGTCCCGTGCTCCGCGTCGAGGGTGAACGCCGGTCCACGCCAGTCCTGACCGTCCCGTCGGATCACGGTCACGCCGCGGTGGCCCGGGTCGAGGAGGTCGGCGACCGGTGCCCGGAAGACGGTCGCGGACTCCCGCTCGTCGACGACCCGCACGGGCGAGGGCGACCTCCACCACGCGAGGACCGGTTCGACGAGGTGGTTCGAGAACGCGAGCGGTACGGCGGGGAGCACCCCGAGGACGTCGACTCCCGCGGGGTCGAGCCCGGTCTCCTCGTGCGCTTCACGGAGGGCGGCGTCCGCGGCGTCGGCGTCGCCCGCGTCGATGCGCCCCCCGGGGAAGGCGACCTGGCTCGGGTGCGCGCGGAGCGTGTCCGCGCGTCGGAGGAGCAGGACGTCGAGGTCGTCGGAGACCCTCGGCGCCGACGCGGGGCGGTCACTCGGACGGTCGTCCAGCACGCCGAAGAGCATGAGGACGGCGGCCCGTCGTGGTGACGGCAGGGCCGGGAGCGTCGGCACGAGTGGTGCGGTGGTGTCCCGACCGACCGTCGCCAGCGCTGCCCGTGCCTGCTCGTCGCTCACGTCCCCACCCTAGGCGGACGGTGCAGCGGTGGCGTCCGGTCCGGCCAGCACGACGACCTTGCCGGCGATCCGACCGGCGGCGCCCTCGGCGTGCAGTGCCGGCAGGTCTGCGAGCGGGATGCGTCGCGTCACCTCGACGTGCAGCTCGCCGGCTTCGACGAGACGGACGAGTTCGACCAGGCGCTCCCGGTTCGGCTGCACGAACACCGTGGCCGCACGGACGTCACGGGCGTCGTCGCCCGGGGTGGCGATGAACGCCGTCGTGCTCACGACCGTGCCACCGTCGCGCACGAGGGCGACGAGGGCGGCGAACCGCTCCGGGTCGAGCGGGGCGAGGTTGAGCAACACGTCGACCTGCCCGTCCACCGCGGTGAGGAGGTCGTCGGTGGTGTGGTCGACGACGACGTCCGCACCCGCGGCCCGCACGGCTTCCGCGCTCCGCGGGCTCGCCGTCGCGACGACCTCGACACCCGCGCGCTCCGCCAGCCGGACGGCGTACTTCCCGACGACCCCGCCAGCGCCGACGATCAGCAGGCGCTGTCCGGCAGTCAGGCGCCCGTCGTCGAAGAGTGCCTGCCACGCGGTGAGTGCCACGGAGGGCAGCGCTGCGGCGTCCGCGAGCGGGATGCTCGTCGGAGCGGCGACGAGCGACTCCGCCGGTGCGAGGACGAACTCGGCCGCGCCGCCGTCCCGCTCCATCGGGAGGAACCCGACCACGGCGTCACCGACCCGCAGGTCCGTGTCACCCGGTCCGACCTCCTCGACCGTGCCGGACACGTCGTACCCCGGCACGTGCGGCAGGACGACCGGGATCGGGAGGAAGCCGCCCCGCATCCCGTTGTCCGCGGCGTTGTAGGCCGACGCGGCGACCCGCACCAGGACCTCCCCGGCACCCGGCACCGGTCGCTCGACGTCCTCGATCCGCAGGACCTCGGGTCCGCCGACCTCGTGGAAACGCACTGCTCGCATGGTCTTGCCCTTCGTTGGTGGAACCTCGTGTGCTTCGAATTTGAAGCATCTGCGGAGGACGCTACCACTGCTTCGAATTCGAAGCAACAGGTAGGGTGGGGTCATGACCGGATCCGAGCCGCGCACGAACCTCGACGCCAGTGAGCTCGGGGCGTACTTCGCCCTGATCGAGGTCGGGAACCTGGTGCGGCACGCGGTCGAGCAACAGCTCCGCGATGCGGGCGACCTCAGTTACGTGCAGTTCCAGCTGCTCGCCACCCTCGGCGACGCGCCCGGCGGGAGCCGGCGGATGACCGAGCTCGCCGACGGCGTGGTGATCAGCCGCAGTGGCCTGACGTACCAGGTCGGACTGCTCGAACGGGACGGTCTCGTCGTTCGTGGGCAGGCGGCGGACGACGACCGCGGCGTCACGGTCACCCTCACCGAGGCCGGGCGGGTGAAGCTCGGCGCGGTCTTCCCTGGACACGTCGCGCTGCTGCGGGAACTCGTCTTCGACGCGATCGGTCCGCGCGACGTCGAGGACCTCGGCCGCGTGCTCGGCGTCGTGCGCGACCACCTGCGCACCGTCCCGCCACGCTCCGTGACGTCCCGTCGCCGCCGCGGCCCCGCCCCCGGCTGAACGGTCCCGCAGGGGCGTTGACACCCCGTCTTCGGAGTGGAACCCTGCTGGATGTTGACGTTGCCATGGCGGAAGGGACCCGCCACGGCAGCCGTCCACTCCGGCACCGCGACGACGCCGTGCCGCTGCAACGGAGCAGACAGGGAGCACGCACACATGCACGCACCGACCACCCGGCGGGGACGCCTCCTCGCCGCGACCATCGCCGCACTCGCCGGCGCCACCGCACTCGCGCTCGCGAGCCCGGCGGTCGCGAACGCGGCCCCGGCCCCCGCGGCGACAGCGCACCGGGGACCCGTGCCGGCGCTCGACCCGACGCAGTTCCACGGTGTCAACTGGGCCGACCCGAGGGACAACTACGCGAACGGCCCGGTCGTCCTCTCCGGGCTCTCGACGAGCGACGACTACCGCACCGTGTACCGCACGTCCGAGCGGATCATCCAGGGGTTCCGGAAGGACCTCGGCGCGAACACGGTCCGGATGCCGGTCAACCCGTACTCGGTCGGCACCGCCTGGTGGAACTCGTACAGGGGTGCGATCGACGCCGCGCGGCACGAGGGCTTCCGTGTCGTGCTCGGCTACTGGGAGGGCGACGGCGCGAGCAAGGACGGCAAGGTCGACGACCCGGCGGCGTGGACCGGGATGTGGGACACCCTGACCCGGACGTACGCCCGTGACCGTGGCGTGTACTTCGAGCCGATGAACGAGCCGTTCGGGTACACCGCCGACCAGTGGATCCAGGTCGCCACCGACTGGGTCGACCGCTACACCGCTCGCGGCATCCCGCGCGACCGCGTGTTCGTCAGCGGCGTCGGCTACAACGACCACGTCGACGCGGTCTGCGCCGCCCCGGCACTCGCGGGGACCTACGTCTCGCAGCACTACTACGGCTTCTGGGGCACGCACGACGCGGCCGGGTGGGCCGCCGACTTCACCTCCCGGCTCGGCGACCAGGCGTGCTCGGCCCGGACCGTCCTGGACGAGTTCGGCGTCCCGATGACGACCGGCATCGACTACCGGGGGTCCGCCACGACCGGGGACGCCGACGCCGACAACTCGGTGGCGTTCCTCCAGACGGTGACGACGATCGCCCGCGAGCGGCACCTCGGCGCGGTCTACTGGCCGGGCCTGCGCACCGACGACACCTACAGCCTCACCACGATCCAGGGCTCCGGGAAGCACCTGTCCCTCGCGGTGACGAACGACTCCGGCCTCGCGCTCCTGCACTGGGCGTGGGGTCAAGGCCGTCGCGCGCCGTTCACGGTCGGCTGACCCGCGCATCGCTGACACGTCGGGCACCCGGTACGGACCGGGTGCCCGACGAGCATGATCGGGGCATGACCCGCGCGCTGCTCCTCGTCGACGTCCAGCTCGACTACTTCCCCGGCGGGGCGTTCCCGCTCGTCGAACCCGAGCCGGCGGCCGATGCCGCCGGCGCCGTGCTGCGGCACTTCCGCGAGACCGGCGAGGACGTCGTGCACGTCTTCCACACCGCCACCGAGGCCGACGCGGGCTTCTTCGTCCCCGGGACGCCCGGGGTGGCCTTCCACCCCGACGTCGAGCCTCGGGCGGGGGAGACGGTGGTCGAGAAGCACGAGCCGAACAGCTTCATCGGCACCGGGCTCGAGGCGCTGCTCCGCGATCGTGGCGTCACCGACCTGGTCGTCCTCGGGATGATGACGAGCATGTGCGTGGACTCGACCACCCGAGCCGCATCGGAGCTCGGGTTCACGTGCACCGTGGTGGCCGATGCCTGCGCCGCGCCGGACCTCGCGCTCGGCGACGTGACCGTCCCCGGCGCGACCGTGCACGCCGCGTTCCTGGCCGCCCTCGACGGCAGCTTCGCGACGGTGGTCCGCAGCGCCGACCTCCTCGAGCACTGACGAACCGGCTTGACGTAGGGACCGTACGAATCGTACGATTCGTACGTGTACTCGCTTCCTGCCAGTGAGGCCCGCCAGCGGTGGTCAGACCTCCTCGATCTCGCGCACCGCGAGCCGGTCGGCATCACGATCCGCGGTCGTGAACGGGTCGTCGTGCTCGACGCCGATCTCGCACACCGGGCTCTGGCGGCGCTGGAGGACGCGACCGATCGCGCCGCGGTGGACACCGTCCGTGCGGACCTCGAGGACGACCCGGCGACGCTGCCGCTCGCGGACGTCGCGCGGGAGCTCGGGATCACGCTTGCCTGACCCCGCTCCACAGCAGTACGCCGTCGAACTGACCAAGCGCGCCGCGGAGACCCTCGGGAAGCTCGATCGTCCGACGCAGCGTCGGATCCTCGCGGCGCTCGTCCTCCTGCAGTCGAATCCACGTCCGCCCGGCATGACCGCACTCGTCGGGCGACCCGGCGAGCTCCGTGTTCGCGTGGGGGACCACCGGATCGTCTACGAGATCGTCGACGACCGCTTGGTCGTACTCGTCCTGACGATCGGGCACCGGCGCGACGTGTACCGATCGTCCTGACGAGCGGACACCGGCGCGACGTGCACCGCTGACGCGCCGCCTGAACGCCGCCGTTGCCCGTCGGCCGGTACATTGACGCCGTGGGGAACGACGGAGACCGGGCAGCGCCCGAGCGGCACGAACCAGAGCACGACCCGTACGCGCGACGCCCCGGCTACGCGACCGGCGCCGACGGTCGCACCGACGTCTGGACGACCGCGATGGTCGCCGGCGTCGTCAGTGCGGTCGGGGTGCTGTTCGTCTCGGGTCTGGTGCACATCGAGCGGCCGATCGCCTACCCCGTGGCGATCGTGGTCGGGCTCGCGGTCTTCCTCGTCCTCCGTGCACGCCGACGAGCCGCCGACCGGCGTGCCGGCCGCGACCCGGACGAGGTGGCGAAGGCGCGGTCCGACGCCACGGCCGCGGCGAACCACGGGCGACGGTTCTTCATCGCGCAGAACCCGGTCGTCCTGATCGTGATGGGTGCGATCTTCCTCACCCTCGCCGTCGTCGCCGCGATCGGTGTGGAGACCGCGGGTGGGTTCGTGGTCGCAGCGGTGCTGGCCGCGAGTGGGCTGTTCTTCGTCGTCCAGGGAGCCGGCACGCTCGTGTTCCGCCGACGCGACCGAGCCGAACGCGTCTGAGGCAGTGCGGGTCAGTCCGCCGGGCTGATCGTCACGGGCACGTCGGCGCCCGCGCGGTCCCCGTCGTTGCTGTGCGCACCGAGGACCGCGTCTCCCGCCGGGAGGTCGTCGGGCAGGTCGAACCGACCGGCCACACGGAAGCGCGGACCCTCCGGCGCGGGCCGTCCGAGCACGACGGCCGTGCCCGTGGACGACGGCGTGATCGTGACGACGACGTCGTCCGAGGCGCGCGGCACCCCGCCGGTGTCCTCGCACGTCCGCCGCATCCAGTCGACACTGAGCGCGACCTCGCCACCCGGTCGGAGGTCCGAATCGCCGAGCCGGACCTCCTTCGCGGCACAGGACCCGGCTGCGCTGCTGGCCGAGCACCCCGTGACCGAGCCGCCGAGTGCCACGAGCAGCATCCCCGCCGTGACCAGCCGCATCCGTCCCCGTTGCATGCCCCATCCCACCACGCTGCGCCGGACCCGAGGGTCACGATCCGGTCACCGGGGGATCGGCACCAACCGTTGGAGTTGGGTGACGTGTGCGGGTTCGAGTTCGTCGAGGGTGGCGACGCCGAGGAGGCGCATGGTGCGTTCGATCTGGTCGGACAGGATCTGGATCATCCGGTCGACACCGGCTTCGCCGCCCGCCATCAACCCGTAGAGGTAGGCGCGGCCGACCATGGTGAACTTCGCGCCGAGGGCGATGGCGGCGATGATGTCGGCGCCGGACATGATGCCGGTGTCGAGGTGCACTTCGGTGTCGTTCCCGACCTCCTTGACGACCTGGGGCAGGAGGTGGAAGGGGACGGGGGCGCGGTCGAGCTGGCGGCCGCCGTGGTTCGACAGGGTGATGCCGTCGACACCCATGTCGGCCAGGCGACGAGCATCGGCGAGGGACTGCACGCCCTTGACGACGACCTTGCCCGGCCACTGCGACCGGATCCAGGCCAGGTCCTCGTAGGTGACGGTGGGGTCGAACATGTGGTCGAGGAGTTCCCCGACGGTCCCGGACCACCGGTCCAACGACGCGAACGCCAACGGCTCGGTGGTGAGGAAGTCGAACCACCACCACGGCCGCGGGATCGCGTTCACGACCGTCTTCACGCCCAGCTGCGGCGGGATCGAGAACCCGTTGCGCTTGTCCCGCAGCCGCGCTCCGGCGACGGGGACGTCGACCGTGACCAGGAGCGTGTCGAACCCGGCCTTCGCGGCCCGGTCGACCAGCGCCATGCTCTTGTCGCGGTCCTTCCACATGTACAGCTGGAACCAGTTCCGACCGTGCGGGTTCGCATCCCGCACGTCCTCGATCGCCGTGGTCCCCATCGTCGACAACGAGAACGGGATGCCGGCGCGTCCGGCAGCGCGGGCGCCGGCGCGTTCACCCTCGGTCTGCATCATCCGCGTGAAGCCGGTCGGGGCGATCCCGAACGGCAACGCGGTCGGCGCACCGAGCACGTCCCGGGACGTGTCGACGTGCGAGACGTCGCGCAGGATCGCGGGGGTGAACTCGATGTTCTCGAACGCCTGCCGCGCCCGTGCGAGTGAGATCTCCGCCTCAGCGGCACCCTCGGTGTAGTCGAACGCCGCACGAGGCGTCCGCCGGGCAGCGATCTGCCGGAGGTCCCAGATTGTCAACGCCTGCTCGAGTCGCTGGCGCCGACCCGGCAGTGCCGGCTTCCTGAACTGCAGCAACGGCGCCAGGTCCCGCACCTTCGGGATCCGCCGTTCGATCTGCGGGCGCGTTCGGCTCATGCTCGTCTCCGTTCGTCCGCGCTGTACCGCGCGTCCACGAGTCATCCTACGAATATTGCAACTCGCGAACAAGAACCGCCGCAGAACGATGCTTGACGCGGAAGAGGTCGGATGTTTTGATGAGCGCGTTCGGTCATCGAGGACCGAACGGGCAGGAGACACGATGAGTCGCATCACCGGGTTGCGCGTCCGGGACGTCCGGTTCCCGACCTCGCGGGAGCACGACGGTTCCGACGCGATGAACCCAGCGCCCGACTACTCCGCCGCCTACGTCGAACTCAGCACCGACGAGCCCGACGGACACGTCGGCACCGGCTTCGTCTTCACGATCGGCCGCGGCAACGAGGTGCAGGAGGCCGCGATCGCAGCCCTCCGCGAGCACGTCGTCGGCAGCGACGCCGAGGCGCTCCTCGCGGACATGGGTGCGACGTGGCGAGACCTCGTGCACGATTCGCAGCTCCGCTGGCTCGGCCCGGAGAAGGGCGTCATGCACATGGCCATCGGCGCCGTCGTGAACGCGTTGTGGGACCTCAAGGCCAAGCGCGCGGGGCAGCCACTCTGGGCGCTGCTCGCCGACATGACCCCGGAGGAACTCGTCGCCCTCGTCGACTTCCGCTACCTCACCGACGCCATCACCCCGGACGAGGCGCTCGCACTCCTGCGTCGTGCCGAGCCGCTCCGTGCCGAGCGGAAGGGCCGGCTCGAGCGCGAGGGCTACCCGGCCTACACGACCACGCCGGGCTGGCTCGGCTACGACGACGACAAGCTCGCCCGCCTCTGCCGCGAAGCCGTCGACGAGGGCTTCGAGCAGGTGAAGCTCAAGGTCGGCGCCGACGTCGACGAGGACGTCCGTCGCATGCGGATCGCCCGCGAGGTCGTCGGCCCCGACATCCGCATCGCCATCGACGCGAACCAACGGTGGGACGTCGACGAGGCGGTCGCGTGGATCGAGCGGCTCCGACCGTTCGACGTCGCCTGGGTCGAGGAGCCGACGAGTCCCGACGACGTCCTCGCGCACGCCGCCATCGCCCGCCGGATCGCCCCGATCCCGGTGGCGACCGGCGAGCACATGGCGAACCGGGTCATCGCGAAGCAGCTGATCCAGGCCGGAGCGATGTCGGTCCTCCAGATCGACGCGACGCGGGTCGCCGGCGTCAACGAGAACCTCGCGATCCTGCTCCTCGCGGCGAAGTACGGCGTCCGGGTGTGCCCCCACGCCGGCGGAGTCGGGCTCTGCGAAGCCGTCCAGCACCTGTCGATGTTCGACGCGGTCGCACTGACCGGCGATCTGGACACGCGGTGCATCGAGTTCGTCGACCACCTGCACGAGCACTTCGTCACCCCCGTCGACGTCCACGACGGCCGGTACTGGCCGCCGTCCGCACCGGGCGCGGGCACCGAGATGCTCGCCGGGTCCCTGGACACCTACACCTACCCCGACGGCCCGGTCTGGGCGGCGGAAGCGCCGGCACCGCCGGTCCGCGACGCCGCCCGGGTCGCCTGACCCACACCACACCACCGAACACGATCACCACGACGGAGTGGAGAGACCGATGCAACGACGACGACTCATCGCGGGGGTGGCGGCCGCGGCCGCGGCAGCCCTCGTCCTCACCGGGTGTTCCGCGGGCAGCAGTGCCGGCGGCAGCCAGTCGAAGGACGCCATGACCTGGTCCATGTGGATCGCCGGCAAGGAGGACAAGGCCGCCTGGCAGAAGGTCGCCGACACCGTGAAGTCCGAGGACGGCATCACCCTCACGATCCAGGGTGCGCCGTTCGAGAACTACTTCACGAAGCTCAGTACCCAGCTCAGCGCAGGCAGCGCCCAGTGCGTGGTGAGCATGCAGTCGCTCCGCACCGCGAACTACACCTCGTCGCTCCTGCCGCTCGACGACCTGGCGAAGAAGGACGGGCTCGACCTCTCCGCCTTCGACCAGACGGCACTCGACGGCATGAAGGTCGACGGCAAGCTCTACGGCCTGCCGTACGACACCGGGCCCATCATGATGTTCTACAACAAGGACGTGTTCAAGAAGGCCGGGGTCGCCGAGCCGGAGCCGGGCTGGACGGTCGACGACTTCGAGCAGGCCGGCGCCGCGCTCAAGGCCAAGGGCGTCACCATGTTCGGCTCGACCGTCACCGACCTCAACCTCGAGTCGATGATCTACGGGTACAACGGCGGCCGCGTGATCACGAGCTCCGGGAAGATCGACGCCACCGACAGCAAGTTCGCGGAAGGCCTCGACTGGCTCGCGAGCCTGGTGAAGAAGGGCTACGCGTCGCAGGCGTCGTCCGACGGCTCGCAGTCGAGCAACGACTTCGCCGCCGGCAAGGTCGCGATGTACACCGACGGTCCGTGGTCGCTCATCAGCCAGAAGGCCAAGGTCAAGTTCGACCTCGGCGTGACGACGCTCCCGTCCGGGACGTCGGGTCCGTCGACCTTCGCGGCCGGTTCCGGCTTCGGCGTCTCGAAGCAGTGCAAGTACCCGGACCAGGCGTTCAAGGCGGTGCAGACGATGACGAGCGAGAAGGTCCTCACGGGGCTCGCGGAGGAGGGACGCGCCTTCCCGGGTCGTACCGCCGCGCAGGGCGCCTGGTACTCGAGCGCCGGCATCGACGGAGCAGAACCCGCGCTGAAGGCCGCGCTCGCGAAGTCCTCCCCGCTCCTCGGGAACAAGCAGAGCGACCAGCTCTCGCAGCTCTTCACGCAGTACGCGCTCCAGGCCGTGAACGGTCAGACGTCGGGCAAGGAGACGATGTCGTCCATCGCCGGCCAGCTCGGCACGCAGTGACCAGCGTTCCCGCCTGACGGACGGGAGGCGCGGGTCGACCCCGCCCCGCGCCTCCCGTCCGTCCCCCCCCACCCGTTCCGATGACGAGGAGGTCGTCGCATGACCACCATCCAGGACCCACCGGCCGAGGCGGCCGTGCCGGCCGTCGCGGCCGCGGTCGCGACCGGCACGGCGACCCCGCGCCGGAAGGGCGACGCCGCCGGCGCCGTCGGCCGACGCTCGTGGTGGGGCGCCGCGTTCGCCGCACCGCACTCGATCGGACTCGTCGTGTTCACGGCGTTCCCGATCGTCGCCTCGCTCGTCGTGAGCTTCATGAACTGGCCGATGCTCGGCGAGCGCAGCTGGACCGGCATCGAGAACTACGCCCGGCTGTTCGCCGACCCGGTGTTCCGCACCGTGACGCTCAACACCGCGCTCTTCGTGGTGCTGTACGTCCCGCTGAACCTCGTCGTGTCCCTCGGGCTCGCGGCCTGGCTGACGCCGCGGATCGCCGGGCGCCACGTGTTCCGCGTGCTGTTCTTCATCCCGACGATCACGCCGATCGTCGCGAACGTCGTCGTCTGGCGGATGCTCTACCAACCGGGTGGGGCGATCGACGCCTCCCTGCAGTCCACGGTCGGCGTGCACGCGCCGAACTTCCTCGCTGACGAGCACTGGGCGATGCTCGCGATCGTCGCGATGAGCGTCTGGCAGGGCTTCGGCTACAACATGCTGATCTTCTCGGCCGCGCTCGACGCCGTGCCGGAGAACCAGATCGAGGCGTCGCAGCTCGACGGCGCGAACGCGTGGCAGACGTTCTGGGCGATCAAGTTCCCGCTCATCTCGCCGTCCGTGTTCTTCGCCACGATGATGACGCTCATCACCTCGTTCCAGGTGTTCGTCCAGCCCTTCGTCCTCACCAAGGGCGGACCCGGGACGGCCACCGAGACCCTCGTGCAGTACATCTACAACACGGGCTTCCAGAACCAGCAGCTCGGCCTGGCGTCCGCCGGGGCCTGGGTGCTGTTCGTCATCATCCTCGGGATCACGGCCGTCCAGTTCCTCGGACAGAAGCGGTGGGTGCACTATGAGTGAACTGACCCGGGCCCGCACACGCGGGTTCACCACGTCGAACCGGACCGTCAACCCGCGGTCGGTGCCCAGGACGGCATCCGCACCCCGACCCGGTCGGGTCCGCCACGCGATCGGCTACGCGCTGCTCTGTCTCGTCGCCCTGCTGTTCGTGTCGCCGCTCGTGTACATGGTGGCGACGAGCCTCAAGCCGGCCGACCAGGTCTTCACCACCCCGCCGACGCTCTGGGGCCGCTCGCTCGAGTGGGACAACTACGTCCAGGCGTTCACCTACCTGCCGTTCGCCCGGTTCATCCTCAACGGCGTGTTCGTGGCGGCTGCCGGCACGGCGATCAACGTCGCCGTCGCCGTGCTGTCCGGGTACGCGTTCTCCCGGCTCCGCTGGCGGGGACGCAACACCGTCTTCATGCTCTTCCTCGTCACGCTGATGATCCCGCAGGACGTGCTCGTCATCCCGATGTACGTGATGATGCAGGGCTTCGGCTGGGTCGACACGTTCCAGGCGCTCATCATCCCGTGGGCGTTCACCGCGCTCGGCGCGTTCCTCATCCGCCAGTTCTTCCTGACGGTGCCGCAGGAACTCGACGACGCCGCCCGTGTCGACGGTGCCGGTGCGATCCGGACGTTCTTCTCCGTGATGCTGCCGCTCGCACGACCCACCATGGCCGTGCTCGCGGTGTTCTCGTTCATCTCCTACTGGAACTCGTTCCTCTGGCCGCTCGTCGTCGTCAACGACGTCGAGGCGCACGGCACCATCCCGCTCGGCCTGCAGCAGTTCTTCGGACAGCAGGGGTCCGAGTGGAACCTCGTGATGGCCGCCTCGGTGATCTCGATGCTGCCCACCGTGATCCTGCTGATCCTGCTGCAGAAGCACCTGGTCAAGGGGATCGTGACCTCCGGTCTCGGCGGCCGGTAGCCGACCCGACCAGGCGCGCCGCGCCTCCCGTTCGTCCCTCGTTCGTCTCCTTGGAAGGAAACTGGCCCACATGACCATCACCGCACCCGCTGCACCGCAGACCGAGACCGACGCGAGCGGTCTGCCCGCCTGGTTCACGCACGACCGGTTCGGCATGTTCATCCACTGGGGGCTCTACGCGCTCCCCGCTCGGCACGAGTGGGTGAAGAACCACGAGCGCATCACCGACGAGGACTACCAGAAGTACTTCGACCACTTCGACCCGGACCTGTTCGACCCGGCCGACTGGGCGCGCCGGGCACGCGAGGCCGGCATGAAGTACGCCGTCCTCACCACCAAGCACCACGAGGGGTTCGCGCTCTGGGACTCGCAGCTCACGGATTACAAGGCGACGAACACCCGCTTCGGCCGGGACATCGTCCGCGAGTTCGTCGACGCGTTCCGGGCCGAGGGCATCCGGATCGGGTTCTACCACTCGCTCATCGACTGGCACCACCCGGACTTCACCATCGACGGCGTGCACCCGCGCCGGGACGACAGCCCGGAGGAGATCGCCCGACTCCAGGAAGGGCGCGACATGGCCCGGTACCGGGAGTACCTGCACGGGCAGGTCGAGGAGCTCCTGACCGGGTACGGGCGGATCGACTACCTGTTCTACGACTTCTCGTACCGGGACAACGACCACGAGGACCGCTGGGGCGGCAAGGGGCGTGACGACTGGGGTTCCGAAGAGCTCATGGCCCTGACGAAGCGGCTGCAGCCGGGCATCATCGTCAACGACCGCCTCGACATCCCGGGCGACATCGTCACGCCCGAGCAGTACCAGCCGGACAAGCCGATGGAGGTCGACGGTGTCCCCGTGCCGTGGGAGGCGTGCCAGACGTTCAACGGCTCGTGGGGCTACGACCGCGACAACCAGAACGTGAAGAGCGTCGACCTGCTCGTCCGCATGCTCGTCGACGGCGTCTCGAACAACGGGAACATGCTGCTCAACGTCGGGCCGACCGGCCGCGGCGAGTTCGACCCGGTCGCACGGAAGTCCCTCGCCGGCATCGGCGAGTGGATGCACCAGCACGCCCGTTCGGTGTACGGCGCGGGGCCGTCGTCCTTCCGGGCACCGGCGGGCACGGTCTACACGCAGCGCGGCGACCGGCTCTACCTGCACCTCTTCACCTGGCCGTTCGAGCACGTGCACCTGCCCGACCTCGCGGGCAAGGTCGCCTACGCGCAGCTGCTCAACGACGCGTCCGAGGTGCACCACCGGGAGATCCCGCCGGGCACCCGCGCGCAGAACACCGGCCTCGGCGGACAGCCCGCCGGGACGCTGACGCTCGTGCTCCCCATCGTCCGCCCCGACGTCGCGGTGCCCGTCGTCGAGCTGTTCCTGAAGGAGGACTAGTGCAGCGGATCCTCTCGCGCACGCGGTTGCGGGCGGGGAACGAGGCGGCGTACGACAGCGTCCACGCCACGGTCCCGCCCGCGCTGGCCGCCCGGCTCCGCGAGGCCGGAGTGCACGACTGGACGATCTGGCGCGACGGCCTCGACCTCGTGCACCTCATCGAGGTCGAGGACTACCGGACGATGCGCCGGTCGCTCGCGGACGACCCGGTGAACGCCGAGTGGCAGGCCGTCGTCAACCCGCTGCTCGAAGCCGCCGACGACTACTCCGGCAGCGACGACGGGGTCCCGCGGGTGTGGTCCCTCGCCGCGCAGGTGGACGGGGTCGCTTCCGTGACTGCCGAGGTCGGGCCGGAGGCGGACCGGTGAGCGCGGTCGAGCTCGACCGGGGGCCGTTCTGGTTCGGGGGAGCCGGCATCGGGAACCTGCTGCGAGAGGTCTCCGACGAGGACGCCCGCGCCGCCGTCGAGGCCGCGTGGGACGTCGGCGTCCGCGGGTTCGACACCGCTCCGCACTACGGGCTCGGGCTGTCCGAACGACGGCTGGGGACGGCGCTCGCCGGACGACTGCGGTCCGATTACCTGGTGTCCACGAAGGTCGGCCGGCTCCTGGTGCCCGGCCGGGGCGACGGGGACGACCTGGCCTCCGGAGGGTTCGCGGTGGCCGACGACACGGTGCGGCAGTGGGACCCGTCGCCGTCCGGCGTGCGGCGGTCACTCGACGAGTCACTCGGCCGGCTCGGCCTCGACCACGTCGACGTCGCGTACCTGCACGACCCGGACGTGTACTCGCTCACCGACGGGCTGACCCAGGCGCTGCCGACGCTCGCCGACCTCCGGGCGGAGGGCGTCGTGCGGGCGGTCGGTGTGGGGTCAAACTCGGTCGACGCCCTGGCGGCCGCTGTCGAGACCCGGTTGTGCGACGTGGTCATGCTCGCCGGGCGGTACACGCTGCTCGAGCAACCCGCCGCCGCACTGGTCGACCGGTGCGGCGAGCTCGGTGTCGACGTGGTCGCGGTCGGGGTCTACAACTCCGGTCTGCTGAGCTCGCCCCGACCGGCACCGGGTGCCACGTACGACTACGCCACGGCCCCGGAGCACCTCGTCGAGCGCGCGGACGCCATCGCGGGCGTCTGCGAACGACACGGGGTCACGCTGCCCGAGGCCGCGTTGGCGTTCCCCCGCCGGGCCGCCGCCGTCCGGGCGATCGCACTCGGTGCGCAGTCGGCGTCGCAGGTGCGGCAGAACGCCGAGCGTGCGTCGACGTCGGTGCCCGACGCGCTGTGGGACGACCTCCGCGCGGCGGGGCTGCTCAGCGCCTGAGCCGCGCCACGCTCCTCGCGCCGCGCTCCTCGCGCCGGTCAGTCCAGCGACCGGCGGAGCCAGCGCTCCACGCCCTCGACGTGGGCCACGACGAGCGACTGCACGAGCTGCGGGTCGCGCCGGCGGATCGCGTCGACGATCGCGGCGTGCTCGTCGAGGGTGCGCTGCACGGAGCCGTTCTGGGTGAGGCCACGCCACACCCGCACCCGGACGGTCTTGCTCGACAGGGCGTCGAGCAGCCCGGAGAGGTACTGGTTCCCCCCGATCGTGGCGATCGTGGAGTGGAACAGGAGGTCGTGCGCGACGAGGTCCTCGACGCCGGTGCTGTCGTCGACCGCCACCATGAGCGTCGCGAGCTCGTCGATCTGCTGCTCGGACGCCCGGGCGGTGGCGAGCACCGCGGACGCCGGTTCCAGGATGCGCCGGACCTCGAGCAGGTCGACGAGGGACCGGTCGTGGTGCATGTCGACGACGAACGAGACCGCTTCGAGCAGGACGGTCGGTTCGAGCGAGGTGACGTAGGTCCCGTCGCCGCGGCGGACGTCCAGCACCCGGATGAGCTCGAGGGCCTTCACCGCCTCGCGGAGGCTGTTCCGCGAGAGGCCCAGGGATTCGCTGAGCTCCTTCTCGGGAGGGAGGCGCTGGCCCGGTTGGAGCTCGCCGCTCACGATCATCTGCTGGATGCGTGCGATCGCATCGTCGGTCAGCGACGCCACGTCACCACCTCCTGCTCAGCGCGGTCGCGCACGCGACCGGACAGCACGACGATAGCCGCGCCTCCCGGGTTCCTCACGCCGGCCGCAGCCGCAACGCCTGCATCCCGCCGTCGACGGCCAGGTCGACCCCGGTCGTCGACCGGGCTGCCGGACTCGTCAGGTAGCAGACGGCCTCAGCGACCTCCGCCGCGGCGACCAGACGACCGTGCGGCTGTCGGGCCTCGAGGGCAGCCCGCTCGGCGGCGGGGTCCGGTGCCGACGACAGCAACCGTCCGACCCACGGGGTGTCGGCCGTCCCGGGGTTCACGGCGTTGACGCGGACGCCCTCGCGCAGGTGGTCGGCGGCCATCGCGCGGGTGAGGGCGGCGACGGCGCCCTTCGTCGCCGAGTAGAGCGCACGCTGCGGCAGGCCGGCCGTCGCGGCGATCGAGCAGGTGTTGACGATGCTCGCGTTGCCGGACGCCCGGAGGTGGGGGAGTGCAGCCCGCGACACCCGTACCGCGCCGAGGACGTTCACCTCGTACACGCGTCGCCACTCGTCGTCGGGGTTGTCCTCGACGGTGCCCTGCGCGCCGATGCCGGCGTTGTTCACGACGACCTCGAGCCCGCCGAGCCGTTCGACCGCGGCGCCGACCGCTGCCCGCACGCTCTCGTCCGAGGACACGTCGCACACGAACGACAGGTCGGCGTCGTCGGGCCGGAGGTCGAGCACCGCGACGGTCGCACCGCGCTCGCGCAGGGCCTCGGCGATCGCGGCGCCGATGCCCGACGCTCCGCCGGTCACGATCGCCCGGACGCCGTCGTGGCTGCCGCCGGTCATGCCGCACCGACCGTCTGGCGCTGGCTGCCGAGTCCGTCCGCGCTCAGCTCGACGACGTCTCCCGCCCTGAGGTACGGCGCACCGCTGCCGAGGGCGACTCCGGCCGGGGTGCCGGTGTTGATGACGTCGCCGGGGTGGAGCACCATGAACTGCGAGAGGTACCGAACGACCTCGGTCGGGCGGAAGATCATGTCGGCGGTCGTGCCGTCCTGGCGGACCTCGCCGTTGACGGACAGGCGGAGCCCGAGCCGCTCGGGGTCGAGTCCGGCGTCGGCGAACCCGTTCGGGGTGACGAGCCACGGCCCCAGCGGGTTGAACGTCTCGCACGACTTGCCCTTGTCCCACTGCCCGCCGCGCTCGAGCTGGAACTCCCGCTCGGAGACGTCGTGGGCGATCGTGTAGCCCGCGATGCAGGCGGCGGCCTCGTCCTCGGAGGCGCAGTAGCGGGCGGTCCGGCCGATCACGATCGCGAGCTCGACCTCCCAGTCCGTCTTCGTGCTGCCGCGGGGGATGAGGACCTCGTCGTCGGGGCCGATCACCGTCGACGGGTCCTTCATGAACACGATGGGTTCGGTGGGGATGTCGGCGCCCGTCTCGGCCGCGTGGTCGCGGTAGTTCAGCCCGATGCAGACGACCTTGCCCGGGCGGGCGACGGGTGCGCCACGGCGGAGGGCAGCGGCCTCGTCGGCAGGGATCGTCGGGAGGTCGCCGGCGGCCCGTGCGTGCGCGACGAGCTCGTCCGGGCCGGGTTCTGCCGCGAGGAACGCCCCGGTGATGTCCGATGTGAGGGGCCGGAGGTCGACGACGCTGCCGTCGGGGTCGATGACGACCGGGATCTCGGAGCCGGCCGGGCCAAGTCGTGCGAACTGCATCGTTCCTCGCTCTCGTCGAACGGCGCGGCACTGCGCCCGACAGACATCCTATGTCTCGATGCCGCGAGGCGCCAGGTACGTGCGGACCGCCGTGCCCCGGAACACCGCGTCGCGGTCGGCGTCGGACAGGTCGGCGAGGGCGTCCTGAGTCGTGCCGAGCACCTCGGCGTAGTCGGTGGCGAGCGTCGACACCGGCCAGTCCGAGCCGAACGCCGACCGGTCGGGCCCGAAGACCTCGACCACCTCACGTGCGTACCGGGCGACCGGACGCTCCCGCCAGTCGGGCCCGGCCTCGGTGAGGAGGCCGGAGACCTTGCACACGACGTTCGGTCGCTCGGCGAGGTCCGCCATCCGCTGCCGCCACCCGTTGTCCCCCGCGGCGATGTCCGGCTTGCCGGCGTGGTCGAGCACGAAGCGCCCCTCCGGGACGGCGTCGACCAGGGCGAGCGCGGCGGGGTGCTCCCGAGCTCGCACCAGCAGGTCGTACGTCAGCCCGGCGGCCGCCACCGCACGGACGCCGCGCACGACGTCCGGACGGGCCAGCCAGTCCGGGTCGGGCTCGTCCTGCGCCTGGTGCCGGATGCCGACCAACGCGGGGGCCGTCGGCACCAGCGGGCGCGTCGCCGAGCCCGCCGCCTCGCGTGCTGATCCGTCTCCCAGCAGCAACGCGAGCCGGTCGGCCACGTCGGGCGCCGTCAGGTCGACCCAGCCAACGACCCCGACGACCGGTGCGGGCTGGGCGAGGAGGAACGCGGTCTCGTCCTCGTCGTGGACGGCCTGCACCACGATGGTCGCGGTGACGTCCGTGTCGGCCCTCGCCGCGCGGAGGTCGTCCACGTCGAAGCGGCGGTCGATGGCGGCGACCGAGTCGTCCATCCAGGGGTAGGGGCGGTCGGCGGGGTCCCACAGGTGGTGGTGAGCGTCGATGATCACGACACCATCATGGGCCAGATGTCCGATGTCTGTCAGCGCGGGATCGGCACCAACCGTTGGAGTTGGGTGACGTGTGCGGGTTCGAGTTCGTCGAGGGTGGTGACGCCGAGGAGGCGCATGGTGCGTTCGATCTGGTCGGTGAGGATCTGGATCATGCGGTCGACTCCGGCTTCGCCGCCGGCCATCAACCCGTAGAGGTAGGCGCGGCCGACCATGGTGAAGCGGGCGCCGAGGGCGATGGCGGCGATGATGTCGGCGCCGGACATGATGCCGGTGTCGAGGTGCACTTCGGTGTCCTTCCCGACCTCCTTGACGACCTGGGGCAGGAGGTGGAAGGGGACGGGGGCGCGGTCGAGCTGGCGGCCGCCGTGGTTCGACAGGGTGATGCCGTCGACACCCATGTCGGCCAGGCGACGAGCGTCGGCGAGGGACTGCACGCCCTTGACGACGACCTTGCCCGGCCACTGCGACCGGATCCAGGCGAGGTCCTCGTAGGTGACGGTCGGGTCGAACATGTGGTCCAGCAGCTCACCGACGGTCCCCGACCACCGATCCAACGACGCGAACGCCAACGGCTCGGTGGTGAGGAAGTCGAACCACCACCAGGGCCGGGGGATCGCGTTGACGACGGTCTTCACGCCGAGCTGCGGCGGGATCGAGAACCCGTTGCGCTTGTCGCGCAGTCGGGCGCCGGCGACGGGGACGTCGACGGTGACCAGCAGCGTGTCGAACCCGGCGCGGGCGGCCCGGTCGACCAGGGCCATCGACTTGTCGCGGTCCTTCCACATGTAGAGCTGGAACCAGTTCCGCCCGTGCGGGTTGGCGGCCTTGACGTCTTCGATGGCGGTGGTGCCCATCGTCGACAACGAGAACGGGATGCCGGCGCGTCCGGCCGCGCGGGCGCCGGCGCGTTCGCCCTCGGTCTGCATCATCCGGGTGAACCCGGTGGGTGCGATCCCGAACGGGAGTGCGACGTCGGCGCCGAGCACGGAGCGTGCGGTCGAGACGTGGGACACGTCGCGCAGGATGGCGGGGGTGAACTCGATGTCCTCGAACGCCTGCCGGGCTCGGGCGAGGGAGATCTCGGCTTCGGCGGCGCCCTCGGTGTAGTCGAACGCCGCACGAGGGGTGCGTCGGGCGGCGATGGCGCGGAGGTCCCAGATCGTCAACGCCTGCTCGAGCCGCTGCCGCCGACCCGGCAGCGAGGGCTTCCTGAACTGCAGCAACGGCGCCAGGTCCCGCACCTTCGGGATCCGCCGTTCGACGCGGGCCCGTGCCGAGGACGCCGGACCGGAGGACGCCGCGGGTGCACCCGTGGCGGGGTCGACGCGGTGCTGGTCGTCGGTGGCGGTCATGCGTGGCTCCTGACGGTGGTGCGGTGGGGTCGGGCGTCCGAGCCCGGTGCGGGGGAGTAGCGGGTCGGTTTGACGGTGCGGGCGACGACGTCGCGGAGTGCCTCCAACGATGCACCCCCGAGCCCCGCGAGGCCGAGACTGCGCGCCTGGACGAGCACGTTGCCGAGCGCGGTCGCCTCGACGGGGCCGGCGAGGACGGGCAGTCCGGTCCGGTCGGCGGTGAGCTGGCAGAGGAGACGGTTCTGCGACCCGCCGCCGACGACGTGCACGGCGCGGACGTCCTTGCCGGTGACCTCGACGATGGTCCGCAGCGTCGACGCGTACGCAGCCGCAAGGGACTCGAGGATGGACCGCACGAACTCGGCCCGGGTGGCCGGAGCCGAGAGTCCGTGCAGCGAGCACCAATCGGCGATGCGGGCGGGCATGTCGCCCGGCGCGGTGAACGACTCGTCCGCGACGTCGAAGACGGGGACCGGTGCGGTGACCTCCGCGGCGGAGGCGAGCAGTGCCTCCAGGTCGACGGCGGAGCCGTCCTGCTCCCACGTGCGGACGCTCTCGGAGAGCAGCCACAGGCCGGAGACGTTCTTGAGGAAGCGCACGCGGCCGTCCACGCCGCCCTCGTTCGTGCAGTTCGCCGCGCGTGCCGCGTCCGTCAGGACGGGGGTCTCGAGCTCGACCCCGACGAGCGACCACGTGCCGGAGGAGATGTACGCGAAGTCCGCCTCCGTCGCGGGGACCGCGACGACCGCCGACGCCGTGTCGTGCGACCCGACGAGCGTGACGGGCACGCCGCCACCGAGGGACGGCAGGAGCGTGCCGAGACGGTCACCCGGGTCGCGGAGTGCAGGCAGCAGGTCGGCCGGGAGGCCCGTGGCGGCGACCAGGGTCTGGTCCCATCCCCGGGTGGTCGCGTCGAGCAACCCCGTGGTCGACGCGTTCGTGCGCTCGGCGGCCTCGACACCGGTCAGCCAGTAGCCGAGGAGGTCGGGGACGAGGAGGGCCCGGTCCGCCAGGACGGCGTCGGGGTCGGCGGCGAGCTGGAAGACGGTGTTGAACGGCAGGTGCTGGAGACCGTTGCGGCGGTACAGCTCGTCGGCGGTCACGCAGGCGTGGACGGTGTCGACGCCGTGCTCGTGCCGGGCGTCCCGGTAGTGGGCGGGCAGGCCGAGCAGGCGTCCCTCGCGGAGGAGCCCGTAGTCCACTGCCCACGAGTCGATGCCGATGCTCGCGAGGTCGGTGTGCTCGGCGCGGGCCCGGCGGAGTCCGGCCACGACCTCCCGGTACAGCTCGACGACGTCCCAGTGCAGGGTGTCGCGGCCGTGCTCGTGCAGGGCGACCGGGCCGTTCGGGAAGCGGGCGACGTGGTCCGTCCGCACGCCGTCCCGGTCCACGTGGCCGATGATGACCCGCCCGCTCGTCGCGCCGAGGTCGACCGCGGCGACGCTGCCGCTGTTCGTCACGGCGTGCCCTACCGCAGGAACGCCGCGGCCACGCCGGCGTCGACGGGGACGTGCAGCCCGGTGGTGTGCGAGAAGTCGGACGTGCAGATGGCGTACACGGCGTTGGCGACGTTCTCGGGGACGACCTCGCGCTTCAGGATGGTGCGCTGGGCGTAGAACTTCCCGAGGTCCTGCTCGTCGATGCCGTACGTCTTGGCCCGGTTCGCTCCCCACCCCGAGGCGAAGATGCCCGATCCGCGGACGACGCCGTCGGGGTTGATGCCGTTGACGCGGATGCCGTGCTCGCCGAGCTCGGCCGCGAGCAGCCGGACCTGGTGTGCCTGGTCGGCCTTGGTGGCGGAGTAGGCGATGTTGTTCGGGCCGGCGAAGACGGAGTTCTTGCTCGAGATGTAGACGATGTCGCCGCCGAGGCCCTGCTCGATGAGGACCTTCGCCGCGGCCTTCGACACGAGGAACGACCCCTTGGCCATGACGTCGTGCTGCAGGTCCCAGTCCTGCTCGGTGGTCTCGAGCAGGCTCTTCGACAGGGAGAGTCCGGCGTTGTTGACGACGAGGTCGAGGCCGCCGAAGTGCAGCAGCGTCTCCTGGATCGCCTGGTCGACGGCGTCAGCGCTCGTGACGTTCGCGACCACGCCGACGGCCTGGTCCGGGCCGCCGATCTCGGCTGCTGCTTCCTGCGCCTTGCCGAGGTCGAGGTCGGCGATGACGACGGCGGCACCCTCGGCAGCGAGGCGCTTCGCGATCGCCTTGCCGATGCCGGACGCGGCTCCGGTCACGAGTGCGATGCGCGTCGCGAGCGGCTTCGGCGCGGGCATCCGCTGGAGCTTGGCTTCCTCGAGCGCCCAGTACTCGATGCGGAACTTCTCGGCCTCGTCGATGGGGGCGTAGGTGCTCAGGGCCTCGGCGCCGCGCATGACGTTGATCGCGTTGACGTAGAACTCGCCCGCGACCCGTGCGGTCTGCGCGTCCTTGCCGTAGGAGAACATGCCGACGCCCGGCACGAGCACGATGAGCGGGTCGGCGCCGCGGATGGCCGGGCTCTCCGGGGTGGCGTGGCGGTCGTAGTACGCCTGGTAGTCCTGGCGGTACTGCTCGTGCAGTTCGTGCAGGCGGGCGGTCTGCTCCTCGATGCTCGCCGTGGCGGGCAGGTCGAGGAGGAGCGGCTTGACCTTCGTTCGGAGGAAGTGGTCCGGGCAGCTCGTGCCGAGGGCCGCCAGCTGGGGTGCCTTCTCGCTCGCGAGGAAGTCGAGGACGACGTCGGTGTCGGTGAAGCTGCCGACGACCGGCTTGTCGTGCCCGGCGATGCCGCGGATCGTCGGTGCGAGGGCAGCCGCCAGTGCACGCCGCTCGGGCTCGGGCAGCGCCTCGTACCCGGGTCGGAGGGTGCCGAACGGCTGGTCCTGCCCGTGCTCGCGGATGTACTGCTCGGCGGTGTCGATGATCCACCGCGAGTTCGCTTCGGTCTCCTCCGACGACGAACCCCAGGCGGTGATGCCGTGGCCGCCGAGGACCGTGCCGATCGCCTCGGGGTGCTGGTCCTTGATCGCGGCGATGTCGAGGCCGAGCTGGAAGCCCGGACGGCGCCACGGCACCCACACGACCTTGTCGCCGAAGATCCGCTCGGTGAGCTCCGGGCCGTCGGCGGCGGTCGCGATCGCGATGCCGGCGTCCGGGTGCAGGTGGTCGACGTGTGTGGCGTCGACGAGGGCGTGCATCGCGGTGTCGATCGACGGTGCGGCACCGCCCTTGCCGAACAGGGTGTGGTCGAACGCGGCGACCATCTCGTCCTCACGCTCGACGCCCGGGTAGACGTTCTGCAACGCTCGGACCCGGTCGACCCGGAGGACGGCCAGCCCTGACGGCGTCAGCGTGCCGAGGTCGCCCCCGGAGCCCTTCACCCACAGCAGCTCCACCGGTTCGCCCGTCACCGGGTCGGTCGCGGTGCCCTTCGCGGACGTGTTGCCGCCCGCGTAGTTCGTGATCCGCGGGTCCGAGCCGAGCGCGTTCGAGCGCGCGATCAGGGAGGCGACCACCTGGTCGCCGGTCGTCTGTGTTGCGGGGTCCACCCGTGCCTCCAGGCTGGTGTCGGTCATGATCAGTCGCGTTCCTTCGTCGTCCTGGCGCCGCTCAGGCGCCCCAGCCGGCCTGGACGCCGCCGACCCGGTCCTCGGCGATCCGCTGCTGGTAGCCGGAGTCGAGGTAGGCGCGCATGGGGTCCGCGGGGAGCCCCCGCGACTCGCGCCAGGCGGCGAGGTCGGCGCGGACGTCGGTCTGGAACGCGTCCATGAAGACCTCGTTCGCGCCGAGGACGTCGTGGGCTTCCTGCGCGGCGGTGAGCGCGACGCGGTCGAGGAGCAGCGCGCGGGCGGTCATCTCCTGCACGTTGAGCACCGAGCGGATCTGCCCGGGGATCTTGTCCTCGACGTTGTGGCACTGGTCGAGCATGAACGCGACGTCCGGGTTGTCGTACCCGCCGCCGCGGACGACCTCGACGAGGATGCGGAACAGCTGGAACGGGTCAGCCGCGCCGACGATGAGGTCGTCGTCGGCGTAGAAGCGCGAGTTGAAGTCGAAGCTGCCGAGCTTCCCGAGCCGGAGCAGCTGCATCACGATGAACTCGATGTTCGTCCCGGGCGCGTGGTGCCCGGTGTCGAGGCACACCATCGCCTTGTCGCCGAGCGCCGCGGTCTGCACGTAGCTCGTGCCCCAGTCCGGGACGTCCGTGTGGTAGAACGCCGGCTCGAAGAACTTGTACTCGAGCACGAGCCGCTGGTCGTCGCCGAGCCGGTCGTAGATCGTCGACAGGGACTCGTGCAGGCGGTCCTGGCGTTCGCGCATGTCGGCCTGGCCCGGGTAGTTCGACCCCTCGGCCAGCCAGATCTTCAGGTCGCGACTGCCGGTGGCGTCCATCCCGTCGATGCACCGGAAGTGGTGGTCGATCGCCTTCTGCCGGACGCTCGCGTCGGTGTGGGTCAGCGCGCCGAACTTGTAGTCGTCGTCCTGGAACGTGTTCGAGTTGATCGTGCCGAGGCGGACCCCGTGCTCCTCGGCGTGCCGCTTCAGGTCGGCGAAGTCGTCCACGAGGTCCCACGGGATGTGCAGCGCGACGGTCGGCGCGAGCCCCGTGTACCGGTGCACCTGCGCGGCGTCGGCGATCTTCTCGTACGGGTCGCGCGGGGTGCCCGGCGTCGAGAACACCTTGAAGCGGGTGCCGGAGTTGCCGAACGCCCAGCTCGGGAGCTCGATCTGCTGCCGGGCGAGCTGGTCGCCGATGCCGGCGAAGGTCGGGGTGGATGTCATCGTGCACTTCCTCGTGACTGATTGAATCGTTTCATACCGTACGCGCTGCGGGTGCGGTGTGCAACCGGGCGGCAGTGGTCGGGCTGGCCGGGCTGGCCGGGCTGGTCGGGCTGGTCGGGCTGGTCGGGCTGGCCGGGCTGGCCGGGCTGGCCGGGCTGGCCGGGCTGGCCGAACCAGGTTCCGGACACAGCACTGCGGAACAGCACGGTGCCGTGTCCGGAACCTGGTTCCGCCGGTGGGGAGCCGACGGGCTGGCTCGGCGGTCAGCCTGCGGGCACCGCCGCCGCCGCGGGCGCCCGGAACTCGTGCTCGCCGCCGCCGACGCCCTGCTCCTCCAGCCCCGGCAGGCGCACCACCGCCGAGACCCCTTCGGGCACGGTCACCTGCACCGCGAGCTCGCCGTCGACGAGCTCCCACCGCACCGCGATCCGTCCGTGGACGCTCTCGAGCGAGGTCGACGCCCACGTCAGGCCGCCGCCCGGCTGCGGAGCGACCAGCACCTCGGCGTAGCCCGGCGCCAGCGCCGACAGACCCCCGACCACCCGGTGCATCCAGTCCGCCACCGCACCGAGGGCGTAGTGGTTGAACGAGGTCATCTGCCCCGGGTTGATGGTGCCGTCCGGCAGCATCGAGTCCCACCGCTCCCACACCGTGGTCGCGCCCATCGTGACCGGGTAGAGCCACGACGGGCACTCGGTCTGCAGCAGCAGTCGGTAGGCGTCCTCGACGTGGCCGGTCCGCGTGAGCGCGTCGGTGATGAAGGGCGTGCCCGCGAACCCGGTCGAGATCCGGTACCCGGCGGCGGCCGCGAGCTCGGCGAGCCGGTCGCCCGCCGCGGCCTCGTCCGCCTCGGTCAGCAGCCCGAAGACGATCGCGAGCGCGTAGACGGTGGTGCAGTCGCTGCGGATCCTCCCGTCCGCCACGTAGTGCTCCCGGAACGCGGCCTGGAGGCCCGTGGCGAGTTCCCGGAACTCGGCCGACTCCGCCTCGTGGCCGAGCAGCATCGCCACCTCGGCCCCGATGCTCGCCGAACGGAACGCGCACGCGGTCGCAACGACGCCGGGGTCGGCCTTCGCCGCGGCGGCGTCCTCCGGCGGGGCGTCCGGGTCGAGCCAGTCGCCGAACTGGAACACCGTGTCCCAGAGCCCCTCGGGGGAGAGCAGGCTGCGGACTCGGCGGAGGTGCGCGGCGATCGAGTCGAACTGCTCCGCGAGCACCGCGGTGTCACCGTAGGCCTGGTACAGCGTCCACGGCACCCAGACCCCCGCGTCCGACCAGAGTGCGGTGGCGTTCGGCTTCCCGAAGTCCTCGGCGGGGGAGTACTTCAGCACGTCCGGCACGACGAACGGGATCACCCCGTCCGCGTGCTGCTGCTCGAGCCACACGTCCCGCAGCCAGTCGCCGAGGAACGCGCTCGTGTCGAACAGGTACGAGGCCGTCGGCGCGAACGCTGCGATGTCGCCCGTCCAGCCGAGCCGCTCGTCGCGCTGCGGGCAGTCGGTCGGGACGCTCAGGAAGTTGCCCTGCATGCCCCGCACGACGTTCTCGTGGAACGTGTTCAGCAGGTCGTGGCTCGACGCGAAGGTGCCGGTGCGGGGGAGGTCGGAACCGACCTGCACCGCGGTGAGCGCCGTGCGGAGCTCGTCGAGCGTGCCCGGCCATTCGTCGACCTGCGCGTACCGGAACCCGTGGAACGTGAACCGGGGCTCGAAGCGGTCCGGGGCGTCCGGGCCGCTGCCGCTCAGGGTGAAGTGGTCGGTCGCCAGGGCGGTCCGGAGCGGGCGGGTGCCGAGCTCGTCGTGCTCGAGGACCTCGGCGTGCCGGAGGGTCAGGACCGTCCCGGCGGCGCCGCTCGCGACCACGCGGACCCAGCCGACGAGGTTCACGCCGAAGTCGACCAGGGTGGCTCCCGACGGGCTCGTCCAGACCGCGACGGGTGCGATCTCGGCGAGGGGCCGGACGGGCGGCACGGTGTCGGCGACGAGCTCGCGGTCGCCGAGGTCCACCGTGTGGACGGTGCTCGTCCGGCCCTCGTGTCCCTCGACGCTCGGGACCGTCACGTCGCCCGGCGTGAGGAAGGACCCGTCGCGCAGGCGGGCGTCGATGTCCTGGCCGTCGTAGAGCTGGTCGGCGGTGATCGCGCTCGACAGGGCCTGCCAGTCGGTGTCCGTCGTGATCCGCTGCTCGTGGCCGTCCGTGAACGTGATGCGGAGCTCGGCGGACCCGGCGACCTCGTCGGCGTACCAGCCCCCACCCCCGCCCCAGGCGAGACGGCCGGCTGCCCAGCCCTTCCCGAGCACGAGTGCGAGCACCGCCGCGTCGCCGGACCCGGCCTCGGCGAGGTGTCCGGTGACGTCGTGGGACACGACCCGGACGCGCCACTCGTAGCTCGTCCACCCCGGCTCGAGGACGTGGTCGGAGACCCGCTGGCCACCGATCCACGCCTCGACGACGCCGAGGGCGCTGACGTCGAGGGTCGCGCCGATGACGGCGCCGTGGCCGTCGTCGAGGGTGAACTCCCGGCGCAGGATCGGTGCGCTCCCGAGGTCGGCGTCGCTCGCGATGAACGGTGCGGTCCAGGTGGTCATGAGATGAGTCCTTTCACGCGACCGGTCGTCGTCGACCGGTGCGGGGTCGTGGGAGCTGGTGCCCGCCGCGGTGGGCGGCGTGGCGGAGGCGGGTCGTGCCTCCAGGCCGGGTGGGCGTCAGCCCTTGACGGCGCCGCTGGTCATGCCGGCGACGATCTGACGGTTGAAGAAGACGTAGAGGATCAGCGGGGGGATCGTGATGAGCAGGACGTCGGTGAAGAGCAGGTTGAGCTGGCTGACGGACTGGCTCTGGAACGAGTAGAGCGTCTGCTGCACCGTGGCGTTCTCGGAACCGGGCAGGAAGTACAGCGGGTTCGTGAAGTCGTTGAACACCGTGACCGACTGCACCAGCACCACCGTGATGATCACGGGCTTGAGCAGGGGCAGGACCACCCCGAAGAACAGGCGGATCGGTCCGGCGCCGTCGAGGACCGCGGCCTCGTCGAGCTCCTTCGGGATGGTGGCGACGAACGCCCGGAACAGCAGGATGCAGAACGACAGTCCGAAGGTGGCCTCGATGAGGATCATGCCGCCCATCGTCTTGAAGAGGTTGAGGCCCTGGAGCACCCAGATCGTCGGCACGATCGCGGGCGGGACGATGAGGCCGGCGAGCACGAAGAAGTTGATCACGCCGTTCCACCGGCTCGGGCGGCGTTGGAGCGTGTACCCGACCATGGCAGAGAAGACGACCATGATGAGCACGCTGCCGACGGTCAGGACGGCGCTGTTGAGGAACGCCCGGAGGATGCCGCCGTCGCCGGTCCCGAGCACGGCCGCCAGGTTCTGCCAGAGCTGGAACTGTGTCGGGAGCGTGAAGCCGAGCTGGTTGGCCTCCGCCGGGGACTTCATCGCCTGGAGGAGGATGAAGGCGAACGGCACGAGGAAGACGACGAAGCTGACGACGATCGCGATGCTGCCGACGGTCCACCGTCGGACGGTGTCGCGCCTCGGGCCGCGTCGGGGCCCCGGCACGGTGGCCCGTCCCCGTCCGGTGCGTCCCGCGGTGGCCGCGCGGTCGAGTGCTGGTGCGGTCACAGTTCCGCCTCCTTGCGGTTGATGAGCCACGAGATGGGCACCATGATCGCGGTGACGACGACGAAGAGCACGACGTTGCCGGCGGTCGAGAGCCCGTAGAAGCCCGCCTGGTACTGCTTGTAGATCACGCTCGCGATGACGTCGCTCGTGAACCCGGGGCCACCGCCGGTCATCGCCCAGATCAGGTCGAACGACCGCAGCCCGCCGATGAGCGACAGGATGATGACCGTCCCCATCGCCGGGCGCGAGAGCGGCAGCGTGATGTTGCGGAAGATCGTCCAGGAGCTCGCCCCGTCGACGCGGGCGGCCTCGAAGTACTCCTGCGGGATCGCGACGATCCCGGCGATGAAGATCAGGGTCGCGATGCCGACGCCCTTCCAGATGTCCACCGCGGCGACGCTCCAGAGGGCGAGCGCCGGGTCGGTCAGCCAGCCGGGGGTCGGCAGGCCGAGCGACCCGAGGGCGCCGTTGATGATCCCGTGGAAGGGGTCCATCAGCGCCTTGAACGTGATGCCGATGCCGATGGTCGACACGAGCACCGGGAAGAACACCACCGCCCGCAGGTAGCCCCGCCCGAGCACGGGGCTCGTGAGGAGCAGGGCGAGGGCGAGTCCGAGGACCACCTTCGCCGCGCTCGTCACGAACCCGTACTCGAACGTGTGCACGAACCCGGAGACGAGCTGCGGGTCCTGGAAGAACCGGACGAAGTTGTCGAAGCCGATGAAGGTCTGGTCGAACAGCGTCCAGCGGGTGAGCGAGAAGTAGAACCCCGCGAAGGTCGGGACCGCGAAGAACACCACGTACAGGGCGATCGCCGGGATGAAGAACCACGCCGGGTAGAACGAGCGCATCCGCTTCCGTGCGGGGCCCGGTCCGGCCTTCGTCGTCTGCGGCGGGGCCACCGCCGTCGTGAGCGTCGCGGTCACCGACCTCACCAGCCCTTGATGCCGAGCTGCTGGGCCTGCTGCACGACGTCCTGGTCGTACTGCTTCGCACCCACGGCGGCGGAGGAGATGCCGGAGCCGACCTGCACGCAGATCTTCTCGAGGTTCGGGCCCTTGATCGGGGAGAGGAACTCGAGTGCCGGCGATGCCTTGCCGTCGTCGAGGTACTTCTGCAGGTCACCGATCATCGGCGGGACACTGTCCGGCAGCGTGCACGTGGAGATCACGTAGGGGCCGCCCGGGGTCCCGGTGTCGTTCTGCACCCCGCAGCCCTCGGACGAGTTCGCGAACGCGATGAACTTCTTCGCGGCGGCGAGCTTGTCACCCGTGCTCGTCTTCGGGATGTACAGGCCGTTCGGCTCCC
The DNA here is from genome assembly GCF_030406605.1 of Curtobacterium sp. 458. Taxonomy (NCBI): domain Bacteria; kingdom Bacillati; phylum Actinomycetota; class Actinomycetes; order Micrococcales; family Microbacteriaceae; genus Curtobacterium; species Curtobacterium sp. 458. The sequence continues at coordinate 1,987,306 of NZ_CP129104.1, forward strand.
AGATGGTCAGGCGGGTGTCCGCGGCGTCCTGGGCCGGCAGGGCGAAGGCACCGATGTCGTCCACCGCGTCCGGGTTGTCCTGCTGGATCGTCGCGATGGCGTTCGTCAGCATCGGGTACTGCGCCCCGGTGCCCTCGGCGAGCATCTTCAGCCCGTTCGCCTGCGTCGCCGAGGCGTAGTCCTCGTTGTAGAGACCCTTCTCCTGCGCGTCGGCGAGGTGCTGGAACCCGGCGAGCGCGGGCTGCTTCGCGTACGACTCCTTGTTGGCCGTGTACCGGGAAGCCCAGTTCGACTGCTGCGCGCTGATGTTCGCGAAGTCGCCGAGGACGAAGAGCTGGCTCGTCCAGGTGTCGCCGTAGGTCTGGATGATCGGAGCGACGTCGCCGGCGTCCTTGATCTTCTCGCTGTTGCTGATGAACTCGTCCCAGGTGGTCGGGACGCTCAGGCCGAGCTTCTCGTAGACCTTCTTGTTGTACATCACGCCACCGCCGAAGCTCGTGCCGAACGGTGCGCCGTACATGCCCTCGTCGGTGCTGACGACCTTCGTGAACTGCGGGTCGACGTCCTTCGCCCAGGACTGGTCGGACAGGTCCACGAGCGTGTTGTCCGGGTTGAGGGCCTGCATGAGCGAGCCGGAGTTGTAGTTGAACACGTCGGCCATCTCGCCCGTGGAGAGCTGCGTCTTCACGAGGTTGTCGCCGTCGGTGCCCTGTGGGCGGGTGTCGAACTTCACCGTGATGTCCGGGTTGGCCTTCTCGAACGCGGCGATGAGCGGCTTGGCGGTGGCTGCGGTGGCGGGCGAGTTGTCCGCCTGGTACGTGATCTGCACCTTGCCGCCGGTGTCGGCCGACCCGCCGGACGAACAGGCCGCGAGGCCGCCGACCAGTGCCGCAGCGCCGCCGATGGCGATCAACCTGGTGGCCAGTCGGCGCGTGGAGCGTGCTGACATTCCTTACCTCCTCGTAAGGCCCGGGGCTGGGGAACCCGGGTGGAGCGGTTCCGGAGACCGCGTCGGTGCGGGTCCGGGTACTGCGGGTTGAAGCGTTTCAATCGGAATGGAATCACGAGGATTGAAGCGTGTCAATCGCCGCGTCGAATTCGTTACGGAGTCGTGCGGCGGCCCGTGCGGTCGCGGCGGCGCGTCCTGCGTAGGCGAGGCTCGGGGCGGCGCGCACGAGACTCGGTCCGTGCAGGCGAGACTCGGGGTGACCGACCGAACTCGGGCTCCAACGCACGAGAGTCGTCGCACTGCACGAGACTCGGACTGGGGCGCGCGAGACTCGGTGCCACGTGCACGAGACTCGGAGCCGCGCGCACGAGCTCCGCCCGCCGCGCCCGCGCCAGCTCCCGTCAGGCCTCGGTCCGCCGCGGGTCGCTCGGCCGCGTCGCCGCCTGCACCCCGGCAGCGCGCGCCCGTCCGAGCGTGCTCTCCCGCGCCACGAGCTCGCTCCCGAGGGCCACCGTCCGGTGCACGTGCGACGGGCCCTCCGCGAGTTCGGCGAGCAGGAGGGCGATCGCCTCGGCCCCCATTTCCTCGCCGTGCTGCGTGACCGAGGTCAGGGGCACGGCGCCGCCCCACGCGATCGAGTTGTGGTCGCAGCCGGACACCGGGATGTCCTCGGGCACGCGGATCCCCGCCGCTCGGAGCTCGGTGACCACCGCCATCGCGAGCAGGTCGGTCACGCCGAGCACCCCGTCCGGACGGTCCGCGGGCGCCATCGCCGCGATCCGGACTCCGGCGTCGGTGCCCCCGGGTGGGTCGATGTCCCCGGCGTCGACATCGACGAGTTCCACGCCGGGGTGCTCGGCGATCGCGCGGAGGAGCCCCGCTCGTCGTCGGGCGACGGGCTGCAGGTCCGGACGAGCACTGACGAACCCGATGCGTCGGCACCCCTGCTCGATGAGGTGCGTCGTCGCGACGTAGCCGGCCTGCTCGTTGTCGACGATCACCGAGCACGCGTCGACGTCGGTGGGCTCGTAGTTGACGTAGACGACCGGGAGGCCGTGCTTCCGGACGGTCTCGACCTGCTCGCGGGAGGTCGTCATCGAGGCGAGCAGGATGCCCGACACCCGCGTGCTCTCCATGAAGGCGAGGTGCTCGGCCTGCGCCCCGAGGTCGTTGTCGCTGTTCGTGACGAGGAGCGTGTTGCCCTCGGCCCGCGCCGCGGTCTGTGCGCCGCTCACCATGTCGGTGAACAGCGAGTTCCGGAGCGAGGTCACCACCAGTCCGATCGACCGGGTCCGTCCCGACACGAGTGCGCGCGCGTTCCGGTTCGGCGTGTAGCCGAGGGCGGCGATGGCGTCACGGACCCTCGCGGCGGTCCCCTCCGCGACGCGCTCCGGGTGGTTGAGGACGTTCGACACCGTCGCGAGCGAGACCCCGGCGCGGGCCGCGACGTGGTGCACGCTCGGGGGCGCGTCGCGCCTCGGGATGTGCACCATGGTCTGATCGTAGGCGGCGGGCGGCACCACCCGCGGCCGGGAGGCCCGTGGCGGCCCCGCACCGCGCCTTCCGTCGGGTGGTGGGCGGCACCACGCGACCGGCCGGGAGGCCCGTGGCGGCCCCGCACCGCGCCACCCGTCGGGTGGTGGGCGGCACCACGCGACCGGCCGGGAGGCCCGTGGCGGCCCCGCACCGCGCCTCCCGTCCAGTGGCGGGCGGCACCGCGGATCGACTCAGCCCTCGGCGACCGTGGACTGCCGGACCACGAGTTCCGGGGTGAACTCCACGTGCTCGAGGTCGATGCCCTGCCCGTGCTCGACCTGGGCGACCAGCAGCTCGATCGCCCGCCGGCCGAGGTCCTGTGCGGGCTGCCGGACCGAGGTCAGCGGGACGACCGCGGCCTCGGCGAAGGCGATGTCGTCGTAGCCGACGATGGCGATCGCCTCCGGGACGGCGACCGATCCACGCATGATGAACGCCTGCTCGAGCCCGACGGCGAGCAGGTCGTTCGCGGCGAACACGGCGTCCGGCCGCTCGCTCGGCGGACGGGCCTGGAGCTCCTCGCCGGCACGGCGCCCTTCGAGGACCGAGAGCGAGCGCGTCGGGACGACCTCGAGTGAGACGCCGGCGGCCTCGGCCGCGGCGGTCGCCCCTGCGAGCCGGTCGGCCACCTGCCGGATGCTCGTGGGGCCACCGACGAACGCGATCCGTCGGCGGCCGATCGCGGCGAGGTGCTCGACGGCGATGCGGCCGCCGGCGACGTCGTCGACCGACACGGACGCGAAGTGCTCGTCGTCGGCGCGGCGGTCGACGAGGACCACCGCCGTGCCCTGGTCCCGGAGTCGCTCGAGCCGTGAGAGGTCGTTGCCGGCGGGGGAGACGAGCAGGCCGGCGACCCGGCGTTCCTCGAAGAGGTCGACGTAGGTGTGCTCGCGCTCGGCGGACTCGTCCGAGTTCCCGATGAGGACCGCGAGTCCCTGTGCCATGGCGGCGTCCTCGGCGCCGCGTGCGACGTCGGTGAAGAACGGGTTGCCCCCGTCGAGCACGATGAGGCCGACGGTGGAGCTGCGACCGGCCCGGAGCTGGCGGGCCGAGTCGTTGCGCACGAAGCCGAGGGAGGCGATCGCGGACTGCACGCGCTCGACCGTCGCAGGGGCGACCTTGTCCGGCCGGTTGAGGACGTTCGAGACGGTGCCGAGGGACACACCGGCGAGCGCTGCCACGTCCCGCACGCTGACCGCCATGGGGCCATCCTGGCATCCGCCCGGTGGTTCCGGGCGCGCGGGACGCTGTGTCTGCGAGGATCGCTGCCGCGGTGCAGCCCCGACGATGCTCGTCGTCGTGGTGCTTGCCGAACGCCGCGGTACCGCGTATCGTCCTCGCAGCACCACCGTTGAAACGATTCATCGACGAACACGCGAACGGAGGACCAATGGCGGTCCGCATTGGAGCCCGCAACACCACGGGCTGGAAGGCGACGATCTCGGTCGCCATGTCGAACTACATCGAGTCGGGGTCGATCATCGCGATCGCCACGAGCCTCAGCCTCTGGCAGGCGCAGTTCCACATCGGGGACCTGCAGGTCGGCTTGCTCGCGAGCCTGTCCGCCAACGCGTTCGGTGCCGCGGCCGGCGCGATCATCGGCGGCCCCTTGTGCGACCGCTACGGCCGCAAGTTCATCTACACCTACGACCTGCTGCTCTACATGCTCGGCATCCTCCTCGCGGTGTTCGCCGGCAGCTACGGGATGCTCCTCGTCGGTTTCATCCTCACCGGCATCGCGGTGGGCGCCGGCGTCCCCGCGAGCTGGACCTACATCGCGGAGCAGGCGCCCGCCGACAAGCGGGCCGCGCACGTCGGCACCGCGCAGCTCGCGTGGTCGATCGGCCCGATGGTCGGGTTCGCCCTGGCGATCGCCGCCGCCCCGCTCGGCCTGCTCGGCAGCCGGCTCATCTTCGCGCACCTGTTCGTCGTCGCCGCGGTCGTGTGGTGGCTCCGCCGGGGCCTGCCCGAGTCCACGATCTGGAAGGACGAGCGCGCCGCCACCGGCAGCGCGAACTTCTTCCACGGCATCACGCAGCTGTTCAGCAAGCGTGTGAACCTCACCGCGATGCTGTTCCTGTTCGGCGTCTACGCGCTGTGGAACACCGTCGCGGGTCAGGCCGGCATCTTCCAGCCGCGCGTCTACTCGGCCACCGGCGTCACGAGCGTGCCCGAGCAGTACGGGCTCCAGGTCCTCGTGTGGGCGTGCACGGTCGCGGCGACGTACTTCGGCTTCATGCGCTTCGCCGACCGGGTGAGCCGCCGTGTGCTCTTCGCCGTCGGGGCCGTGCTCGCCATCGTCGCGTGGGCGGTCCTCATCTACGCACCGGCGAACCTCGGCACGCTGCTGTTCTTCGCGATCGCGTGGGGTGTGTCGTCCGGCATCGGCGCGCAGGCGTTCTACGGCCTCTGGACGAGCGAGCTCTTCGCCACGCGGTACCGCGCCAGCGCCCAGGGCGTGCTCTTCCTTGCCGCGCGGGTCATGGTCGGTCTGTTGAGCATCTGGTTCCCGCTGCTGCTGTCCGACATCGGGCTCCGCGGCCTCGGCGGGCTCATCCTCGGCCTCCTCGCGCTGTCGTTCCTCGTCGGCACGATCTGGGCACCGCGGACCCAGGGCCGGTCGCTCGAGTCCATCGAGGCCGAGCGGTACGGCACCGTGACGAGCGTGACGGGGACGACCCGGACCGTCGACGAGCACGTGGAGCGTCAGCGGACGCTGCGCGCCGCGCCCGGCGAGCGGACGCCTCGGTGAGCGACGTCGAACAGCGTGGTGCGCGCCTCCCGTCCGGACCGCCTGGAGGCCCGGATCACGTGACCCGCGTCTGCTTCCGTCTCCAGGTGGCCGCGGAGCACCTCGACGCCTACCGGGAACGCCACGCGGCGGTCTGGCCGGCGATGCTGCGGACGATCGCCGCCGCGGGGCGGCGGAACTACTCGCTGTTCCTCGACGACGACGGCCTGCTCATCGGGTACTACGAGACGGACTCGGTCGCCGACGCGGATGCGGCCCTCGCCGCGTCCGAGGTCGCGGCGACGTGGGAGGCGCACATGCAGGACCTCTTCGACGGCGCGACCGGGCGGGCCGACCAGACCGCCCGGGTCCTGCCCGAGGTCTTCAACCTCGAGGACCAGCTCGCGGCCGCCGCTGTCGGAACGGAGCGCTGACACCGGACGCTGACGTGCGGCACAGCGGGGTGATCGCCGCGCAGACTAGCGTGACCGCCATGCAGCCGCTCGCTCCCGGATCGCTCCGCATCCTCCACCTGTCCGACACCCACCTCACCGGCGACGGCGCCCTGCACCAGGGGTCGACCGACACGGCGGCCGCACTCGACGCGGTGCTCTCCTCGGCGGAGCGGATCCCGGACGTGGGGCTCGTGGTGGTGTCCGGCGACGTGTCCGAGGACGGCTCGCCCGGGTCGTACACGGTCTTCCGGGAGCGGGTCGGCGCGTGGGCGGAGCGGCACGGAGCGGCACTCGTCGCGGTCCCCGGCAACCACGACCAGCGCGAGGGCTTCCGGCAGGTGCTCGCGAACGGGCACGTGCTCGGCGAGGGCGGCCGGCCGCTCATGCACACCCTCGAGTACCTGCCGCCGACGGTGCCGGTGGCCGGGCAGTCGGTCGTCGCCGGACGCCGGATCGTCACGGTCGACACGAGCGTCCCCGGCGCCGGCTACGGGATGGTCGCGGACGAGGCGCTCGACCGCCTCCGCACCACACTGTCCGAGCCGTCGGACGGCGGCACGGTGGTCGTCCTGCACCACTCGCCGCTGCCCGCTCCGACCGCGCTCCACGCCGCACTGCAGCTCCGGAACGCCGACGCCCTCGCCGAGGCGGTCCGCGGGACGGACGTCCGACTGGTCCTCGGTGGCCACTACCACCACCACGCCGCCGGGACGTGGACCGGGGTCCCGGTGCTCGTCGCGCCGGGGGTCGCGAACGACACCGACGTCGTCGGCGCGTACGACGAGGAGTCGGCGCACATCGACGCGGGCTACCTCGTGGTCGACGTCGCGGCGGACGGCTCGGTGTGGTCCACGCCCGTGCGGGTGCCGCGGCCCGACGCCGACCCGCTCGCGTTCCACCACGACGCCGACACCGTACGGGCGATCATCGCGGCGGCGGGCTGAGACGCGCCCGGTGTCCGCGAAGTCCCCCGGACGTGCGGACACCGCTCGGCCCGCACGAGTAGACGAGAGGCAGATCGTCTTCGAAGGAGCGCGCCATGCGACACGGCAACGCAGTGCAGTACGACCGCTACGGCGGGTTCGACGTGGTCCAGGTCGTCCAGCAGGAGCGACCGGAGCCCGGACCCGGTGAGATCGTCGTCGAGGTGGTGGCCGCCGGCCTGAACCACATCGAGCGCTTCCTCCGCGAAGGGAAGCTGCAGGACCACGTCGAGCTCACCTTCCCCGCGCACCAGGGCGTCGACTTCGCCGGCATCGTGCGCGCCCGAGGCGAGGGCGTGAAGGACCTCCGTGTCGGAGACGAGGTCATGGGGCACCACCCCCAGGGCGGGACGCACGCGAACTGGGTGCGGGTGCCGCGCGCCGCCGTCATCAAGAAGCCGGAGCACGTCGGATGGGAGGTCGCCGGCGGGCTCTACCTCGCCGGGTGCACCGCGATCGACGTCGTCCGGAAGCTCCGGCTCGGCAAGGACGACACCGTCGTCATCACCGCCGCGGCGGGCGGGGTCGGGCACATCGAGTGCCAGCTCGCGCACGACGCCGGCGCCACCGTGATCGCCCTCGGGAGCCCCCGCAACCACGACTACCTCCGCCAGATCGGCACGCTGCCCGTGGCCTACGGCGAGGGCGAAGAGGCCCGCATCCGCGAGGCAGCCGACGGCCGCACGATCACGGCGTTCATCGACAACCACGGAGAGTCGGACGCCGAGTCCCTGGCCGCACGGCTCGGCATCCCGGACGGGCGCTTCGTCTCGTCCGAGGAGCGGCGCGACATCGAGGTGCGGTTCCTCCGCGCCCCCGCCGACGACCAGGAAGCCACCGAGTCGCTCCAGTTGCTCGCGAAGGCCGTGCAGGACCGCCGCGTGCAGGTGCTCATCTCGGGCTTCTACCCGTTCGAGTACATCGTGGACGCGTACGAGGACCTCGCCGAGATGCACTCTCGCGGCAAGGTCGTCATCGGCATGCAGACGGTGGAGACCGGGGCACGGCTCGACTGGTACCGCTCGGAGAAGGCCCGTGACCTCCGGGACCGCTACGCCGACGAGCGCGGCGCGAAGACGGAGAGCATGGCCGGGGGGACGGCGAACCCGAGCTAGCTCGATCGCGGGCGTGCTCGGACGCGGGCGCGCTCGGACGCGGGCGAGCTCGAACGCTGGCTAGCTCAGGACGTCCTTCGTGGCGAACCGGCTGTACGCCAGCGCCCCGAACACGACCACGTAACCGAGCTGCAGCACGGCGTTCGCACCGAACGAGTCGAACGCGATCGGGTCGCGGAGCAGGTCGCCGAACCCGAGCCACTGGTGCGAGAACAGGAACGGGTGCAGCCAGTCGAGCTGCGGCAGCTGGTCGAGCACCTGCGACGCCCCCGCGAGCACGACCGTCGCGGCCATCGCCCCGACCGGGACGCTCGTCAGCGTCGACGCGAACAGGCCGATCGCCGCGAGCCCGAGCATCGACATCGCGACGTACAGCGCGAGCAGCAGGGCCCGACCCGCGTACGACCAGCCGTCGACCTGCGTGCCGGAGAGCAGGGTGACGGGGCCGATCGGGAACAGCAGCGCCCCGATCGCGGCACCGACGAGCACGATGAGGAGCGTCGCCGCGAGGGCGAACGCGACCGTGCCGACGTACTTCACGAGCACGAAGCGCAGGCGACCGGTCGGGGCGACGAGCAGGTAGCGGATGGTCCCGTGGTTCGCCTCGCCCGCGACCGTGTCGCCCGAGACCACCCCGATGGTCAGCGGCAGGAACAGGGGGATCGACACCGTCAGCGCGGTGAACGCGACGAAGAGGCCGTTGTTCGTGATGTCGCCGAGGAACGCCGGCCCGCCGCGGTCCGGACCCGTGGTGGCGCGGACCGCGACGGCGATGAGGATCGGGACGAGCGCCAGTGCGCCGAGCATCGCCCAGGTGCGGCGTCGGCGGAACAGCAGTCCGAGTTCGGAGCCGAGCAGGGCGAAGGGCCGCCGACGGGCGATCGCGGTGCCGCCGGCGTCCGCGCGGGACGGGGCGTCAGGCTGCGACATCGAAGCCCTCCCCGGTGAGTGCGACGAACAGGTCCTCGAGGCTGCCGCCACCCACGGTGATGCCGCGCACCCGGACGTCGGCCCGGACGAGCTCGGCGGTGACGTCCTCGGCGAGCACGGCGGCCGGGAGGTCCGCGACGAGTACGTCCGCACCGCCCTCGTGTCGCGGCGTGAGCCCGAGGCGCACGAGGACGCTGCCCGCCTGACCGAGGTCCGGCGTGCGGACGGTCAGGGTCCGGACCCCGGCGGACCGCAGCTCGTCGAGCGACCCCTGCGCGACGAGCTTCCCGGCGCGCATCACCCCGGCGTGCGTGCACACCTGCTCGATCTCTGCCAGGAGGTGGCTCGACACGAACACCGTGGTGCCGTCGTCGGCCAGGGACCGGATGAGGTTCCGGACCTCGCGCGTGCCCTGCGGGTCGAGGCCGTTCGTCGGTTCGTCGAGCACGAGCAGGTCTCGTGGCGTCAGGAGTGCGTTCGCGAGCCCGAGCCGCTGCTTCATGCCGAGGGAGTAGGCGTGCGCCTTCTTGTCGGCGGCGTGGGACAGCCCCACCCGGTCGAGCGCCGCTGCCACCCGGGCCTTCCTCGTGCGGGGGTCGGTCGTCGGGTCGGCTGCGTCGAACCGGGACAGGTTTGCCCGGCCGGACAGGTACGGGTACGACGCGGGCCCCTCGACGAGCGCGCCGACGCGGGGCAGGACCTCGTGCAGCGCGTCGGGCATCCGGCGACCGAGGACCTCGATGGTCCCGCCGGTCGCCCCGGTGAGCCCGAGCAGCATCCGGATCGTCGTCGTCTTGCCCGAACCGTTCGGGCCGAGGAACCCGAACACCGCACCACGGGGGACCTCGAGGTCGATGCCGTCGACGGCGTGCTGCTTCCGGAAGACCTTCCGCAGGCCCTCGGTGCGGATCGCGTACCCGTCGGGAGCAGCAGCGTCCGTCACTTGGCCGCGGCCACGAGGGCGGAGACCGGGACCGCGCCCGCGAGCACCCGGCCGTCGCTCGTCAGGTAGACGGACACGAGGGAGGTCTGTACCGCGCGGCCGCCGTCGACCGGGCGGGTCAGCTGGTCGAGCAGCCCGCTCGCGTCGGCGTCCAGCGCCGTGGTGTCGGCCGAGCCGGCGGGCAGCTCGGCGATCGTGTCCCAGCCGGAGCCCGTGGTCGTGACACCCGCCGCGGATCGGTCGTCCGCGCGGTCGTGTCCGCGGTGGTCCGCGTGCTCACGAGACGCGTCCGAGAGGTCCTTCGTGTGCACCTCGGCGCCGCTCGGCGGGGTGAAGTCGAACAGGCGGGCGGCCGGCGCACCGTAGTCGAGGCTCGTGAAGCCGACCTGGAACGCGGGGGAGTCCTGCCCCTTCGCCGACACGGTCACCCGCAGCGGGAGACCGGTCTGCTGGTCGACCGCCAGGCGCACGGACCCGACGAGGGAGTCGCTCGACCGCGGCGTGAGCGTGATCGACCAGGCGTCGTGGCCGGCGACCGAGGTGCTCGTCGGCTTCGACACCGTCGTGCTCGGCGTGATCGCGTCGATGGCCTTCCGAGCGAGGTCCGCCGGCGTGGCGGAGCCGTCCTCGGGGGCCGACGCCTTCGCGGGGAGCGTGACGTGCGTCGCCTCCCGCTGCTTCGAGTCCCACGTCCAGACGTCGGAGCCGTTGCGCACGAGGTCCTGCTCGGCGAGCTGGGTCGTCACCTGCACACGTTGCTTGTCCGCGCCGTCGACGTACAGGCGCGCGGTGTGCGACGTGGTCAGCATGCTCAGCGCGTCCGACGCGTCGCCCTGCAGGGACGAGCCGCCCGATCCGGAGGGGAGCTCGGGCAGCCCGAGGTCGCTCGTCTGCTCGACCTTGCCCGAGTACTGTGCGTCGGACGACTGCGCGACGCTGGCGATGACGTCCGCCGCGCTCGGGTCGGACCCGGCGATCGGGGTCGACGCGGCGTTCGCGATCATCGGTGCCGCGACGGCGCCGGCGACGACGACCGGTGCGATGACGGCGGGCAGCCAGGCTGACTTCTTCATCGGATCCCCTCGGTGGTGCATGGCACCCGGTGCGGAGGCACGTGGTGCGGTGGAGTCGGCAGCACCGTACGTCCGGCAACCGACAGTCGGCTGGGGATCACGTGCTCCGGCTACGATCGGTCGCGTGTCCACCGAGCCCTCCGTCCAGCCGGAGGGTGCCCGCTCCCGGTTCCCGCTCGACACCGTGTACCAGGCAGCGCGGATGTACTACCTCGAGGACGCCACCCAGGCCGAGATCGCCGACCGCCTCGGGGTGTCCCGACCGACCGTGAGTCGACTCGTCTCCGAGGCCCGCCGCGCCGGCCTCGTCCGCATCGAGGTCGTCGACCCGTTCCGCGACGAGACCGTCGCGCTCGCCGCCGAGCTCCGCGACGCGCTCGGTCTCCGCGCCGTCCGACTCGCCGCCGTCACCCACCAGGCGACGCTCGGGGCCGACCTCGCAGCGCCCGTCGCCGCGGCGATCGAGGCGATGGCCCTCGCGCCCGGTGACGCCGTCCTGGTCTCCTCGGGCAGCACCGTCCACGACCTCGCGCACACCGGTCTGCCGCCGATGCCGGGCGTCCAGCTCGTCCCGACCGTCGGAGGACAGGCCGACCCGAACCGCTGGTTCCAGACGAACGAGATCACCCGCGCCGCCGCCGAGCGGTCCGGCGCGATCCCCGCGTTCCTGTTCGCGCCGGCCCTCCCGAGCGAGACGCTGCGGGCCTCGCTCGACGACGACCCGGCCTTCCAGCACGTCGTCGGGCTCTGGCGGCGGGCGAAGGGGGCGTTGCTCGGGATCGGCGCTCCCGTCGTCACCCGGCACGAGCTCGCGCGCGGCCTGCCGGTCGAGGACGAGGCCTTCGACCGAGCTGCCGGCGACGTCTGCCTCAACTTCTTCGCCGCGGACGGCTCGGCGGTGGAGTTCCCGGGCAGCGACCGGATGGTGCGGACCTCCCGCGAGGTCCTCGCGGCCGTCCCGCACGCCGTGGGCGTCGCGGTCGGTCCCGGAAAGGCGACGAGCATCCTCGGCGCGGTGCGCGGTGGCCTGGTGAACGAGCTCGTCACCGACGCCGCCACCGCGCGCGCCGTCCTCGACGTGCTCGCCTGACACCCCCGGTGGGTGACGGAACGCGCGCGGTTCGACGTCGCACCTGACGATCGACGCGCAGTTCGTCGGGACGCGCGCGTCCCGTGGACCAGGCGAGACAGGACGGGGCGGGACGGCCGTGGCGGAGGCGCGCCGTGCCTCCAGGCCGGGAGGCGCGGGTCGCCTACCGCGTGCGCCGCACGTCCCAGAGGTGGTGCACCGGGTCGTGGGCGTAGTAGGTCGCGAGGGTCGCGACCGTGAACGCGCTGCCGTCCGAGCGCAGTCCGGTCCGGTCGAGGTCCGCGTCGCGGACCGCCGCGAACGCCTCCGCCGCGCGTCGGCCGGCGTCGACGAGCTCCCGGGCGACCGCCGCCGGGTCCTGCGCGGCGTAGTCGTCCTCGACCGCGGTGGCGTCCTGGTCCCAGTTCGGGAACGTCGGTCCGTCCTGCTCGAGCATGAGCGCGAGCCGCTCGGCCATCCTCCGGTGCACGTCACGCACGTGCGCGGCGTACTCGAGCGGCGACCAGGTGTGGTCGTCCGGGCGGACGCGGACGTCGTCGCGCTCCAGGACCGCCGGCCACGCCGCGGTGTTCTCCTCGATGACGCCGGGGACGTCGCGGACGGACACCGCGCGGCCGTCGAAGCCGCACTCGGGGCACGTCGCACCGATGACCCACGTCCAGCTCTTCGTCTCGGGTTCGATCGCCATGTGCGAACGTTACCCGTTCGTGATTCAGGTTCCGCGCTTCCCCGTGTCCGCGCCGATGGGGCGGTGACCCCCGTCCGGGTGACACGCCGTTCCCTGTGAATGCCCACACAGTGACATGTCGGTCGCTCGGTAACGTCGCTGGCTGTCCGAACGACCCCCGCGGCCCGTCCGGCCGCTCGACGGCCATGCCGTCCCCCAGAGAGGAACCGATGGGATCCGACCCCAGCAGTACCGAGCAGCGACGTCGACTCCGTGTGAGCGACGTCACCGTGGTCGACAAGAGCATGATGCGCCGAGCCGTCGGCGGCATGGTGGTCGGCAACACGATGGAGTGGTACGACGTCGGGGTCTACGGGTACCTCGCCGTCACGATGGGGAAGGTCTTCCTGCCGACCGCGGAGCCCGCGGTGCAGATCCTCTTCAGCCTCGGCGTGTTCGCGGCGACGTACATCGCCAGGCCGCTCGGCGGGATCGTGTTCGGGCGGCTGGGCGACCGGCTCGGTCGGCAGCGCGTCCTCGCGACGACGCTCATCCTGATGGCGACCTCGACGTTCCTCATCGGCGCACTCCCCGCCTACGCGACCATCGGTGCCCTCGCGCCCGTCGTGCTCGTCGTGCTCAAGCTCCTGCAGGGCTTCTCGACCGGCGGTGAGTACGCCGGCGCGACGACGTTCGTCACCGAGTACGCCCCGGACCGCCGCCGTGGGTTCTTCGCGAGCATCCTCGACTTCGGCAGCTACATGGGCTTCGCGCTCGGTGCCACGGTGGTGACCGTGCTCCAGCTCACACTGGGCGACGCCACGATGACGGCCTGGGGCTGGCGCGTGCCGTTCCTGCTCGCCGGGGTGATCGGCGTCGTGGCGATCTACTTCCGCCTGCGCATCGAGGAGTCGCCCGTCTTCCAGGCGACCCAGGCCGCGCAGGAGGCCTCCGCAGAAGCACGTGCCGACGCCACCGGTGACCGGCCGACGAGCGTGTTCGCCATGGTCCGCGACCACTGGCGCCCGATCCTCATCGCGGTGATGCTCGTCGCCGCGTCGAACACGGTCGGGTACGCGCTGACCTCGTACATGCCGACGTACCTCACCGACTCGCTCGGGTACTCCGCGCTCGACGGCACGCTCCTCACCATCCCCGTGCTCGTGCTGCTCGCCGTCATGCTGCCGCTGACCGGTCGGCTCTCGGACCGCCTCGGCCGCCGGGTCGTCATGTGGATCGGGGCCGCGACCACCGTGGTCCTCGTCGTCCCGGCGTTCCTGCTCATCGCCCACGGAGCGCAGTGGTCGACGCTGCTCGGTCTCGCCCTCCTCGCCCTCATGACCGCGCTCTGGGTCTCGAACCAGGCGGCGTCCCTCCCCGCGCTGTTCCCGACCTCGACGCGGTACGGGGCGATGGGGTTCGCGTACAACATCGCGATCGCGGTCTTCGGTGGGACGACCCCGCTGATCGTCCAGGCGCTGCTGACCTGGACGGGCGACCAGCTCGCGCCGGCGTACTTCCTCATGGCGATGAGCGCGCTCGGGGCCGTCGGGGTGTTCTGCATGAAGGAGTCGTCGCAGCGGCCGCTCCCGGGCTCGATGCCCGCGGTCGAGACGGAGGCCGAGGCGCACGAGCTCGTGCTGACGCAGGACACGAACCCGAACCTCGACCTCGGCGACCTGCCGTTCGCGGCCGCCGACGCCGTGCGTGCTGCTGAGGCAGCGCCGGAGCCCGCCGGGCGCTGACGGGCGCCTCGCGGGGGCGTCGGGGGGTGACGCGGGGCGACGTGGGGGCCGCTGTCGAACGACGGCGCTGTCGTCGAACGACAGCGGCGCCGTCGCCCGTTGCACGCGCTGGCTGTCGCGGACGCGGGACTGCGACGCGGCCGCTGTCGGACGACGACCACCATGTCGTTCGACGACGGGTCACTCGTCCGTGCCCAGCGGAGTGCCGCCCCGGCCTCAGTCGCCCCGCTGCTCGTGCGACGGGTCGAGCGCGGGCCACACCGGGAACGGGTCCGCCCACGTGCGCCAGACCTCCGGTCCGGAGAGCACTTCGTCGGACGTGAGGAGCGCCGAGTCCAGTGCCCGCTCGATCCCGCGCACGTCGAGCCGTTCCCCGACGAACCAGAGCGCCTGCCCGACCGGTGCGTCCGCGTCCCACGAGCGGTTCGCGGTGGGGTCGAGCGCGAGCATGGCGCCGAAGCTCGACCACGCCCCGACGTGGTCCGGCCGGGAAGCGAGTCGGAAGAAGCCCTTCGACCGGAGCACCCGTCCGTTCACCCCGGGCGCGAGGTCCTCCGCGATCACGGTCGCCAGCCGGTCGGGGTGGAACGGGAACGGCTCGCGGTACCGCATCGTCACGAGGTCGTCCCCGACACCGCGTGGCGGGACGTCGAGGTCGGCACCCGACGAGAGCGCCCGCATCCACCCGGCACCGCCCGCGAGCAGCCGGGCAGCCCCGCCGTTCGAGACCGGGAGGTCGAGCGGGCCGCGGACCGCTCGTGCCGCGACGATGAGCGTGTGCGGCGCCATCCGGTGCAGCAGGGCGACGAGTGCACGTCGCCGACGCCCGGAGAGCGGTCCGAGCCGGTCCAGCGCGATCACCGTGGCGTACTCGACGATCGACGCCACGCGCTCCGCAGCGACGAACGCGTCGTCCACATCGCTCCAGAGCAGGTTCGCGACCTCGTCGGCACGGAGGACGGCGACGACGTGTCGGAGGACGCGGTCGTCCCCCGTCTCGGACCGCGCCGCGTTCGCGAGCATCATGCCGACGGCGCGGACGTCGGTGCCGGCGGCGAGGGAGACGACGAGCCCGTGGTCAGCGTCCGGCCCGCAGGTCCGGTCCAGTTGATCGACGCGTTCGGCCACTGCCCGAGCGACGGGGAGCGCAGTGCCGTGCACGCGCATCCGGTGGGCGCGGGTCCTGCCGTCGCCGACCAGGCGCGCGGCGAGTTCGTCGGCGTCGGAGTCGTGCAGGGCGGAGACGAGGGTGATGGCGGCGGGACGCATGTGCGGTACTGTACATGAGAACAGTTATCAACTAGGAGGTCCGGCAGTGAAGGTCCGCAACTCGCTCAAGGCACTGAAGAAGATCCCCGGCTCGCAGGTGGTGCGCCGCCGGGGCCGCGTCTACGTCATCAACAAGCAGAACCCGCGGTGGAACACCCGGCAGGGCTGACACCGGCGCCCGTCCGTAGGGTGGCACCATGCGACTGCTGCTCATCCGCCACGGCCAGACCCCCGCGAACGTGCACGGCATCCTCGACGCCGAGGTGCCCGGCCCCGGACTCACCGACCTCGGGCGGCAACAGGCCGAGGCGCTCCCGGCGGCACTCGCCGACCGCGGCATCGAGCGGCTCTTCGTCTCGACGATGGTCCGGACGCAACTGACCGCGGCACCGCTCGCCGCCGCGCTCGGCCTCGAGCCCGAGGTGCTGGACGGCCTCCGTGAGATCGAGGCCGGGGACACCCAGGGCAAGAGCGACAAGGTGTCCGTGCAGACCTACATCGCGACCGTGCACGGATGGTCGCAGGGCGACCGCGAGAGCCGCATGCCCGGCGCGGAGAGCGGCACCGAGTTCTTCGCGCGCTACGAGGACGCAGTCCGCCGGATCGAGTCGTCCGGGGTCGAGGTCGCGGCGGCGGTCAGCCACGGCGCCGCCATCCGGACGTGGGCGAGCGCGGTCGCGCAGAACACGCCGGACGAGTTCGGCACGAAGCGGCACCTGGAGAACACCGGGATCGTCGAGCTCGAGGGCTCGTTCGACGACGGCTGGCGCCTGGTCGACTGGGAGGGCGAGCCCGTCGGCGGCGAGGACCTCATCGACCGGACCGCGCAGGACCCGACGGGCGAGCGCTTCTGACGGACGCGCCGCGCGACGCGACGACGGACTGGCGCGCCCCGCTGGTTGGCAACGCGAAGCGTTGCGCGGGGCGCGCCGACCGAGCCTGCGAGGGAGGGGGTACCAGCTGGTACCGGGCCTCCAGTCCGTTCTGTGGTCGCGTGGACTACGCGGGCTGCGCCGCCGTGTGCAGCGGCACGATGACGCCGTGCGATTCACGCAGCACGTCGAGCGTGCGCTGCACCTCGTCGCCGCGCTCCTCCGCGGTCCAGCCGAGGGTGTCGGCGAGGACGTCGGCGAGCTCGTCGAGCAGGTCGATCGTGACCCCGCCCACGAACGCGAGGTTCGTGCGACGCAGCACCACGTCGACCAGGTGCACGGCCTGCTCGTGCTCGGCGAAGTACGCGACCTCCGCACGGGTGAGCTTCGGGTCGGACTCGAGCGGCTCGACCGGGCCGTCGGTGAGGACGTCCACGACCTCCGCGGCGCGGGTGCCGTAACGCTCGAGCAGGCCCTCGACGAGGGCGGCGTCGAGGCCGTCACGGTGCGACTTCACCCAGAGGGCGCGCTGCGCGTCGGTGGTCGGGAAGTCCTTGCCGCCGCCGATCGGCATGCCGGTGGTGTCGACCTTCCGGGCGGCGCCGAGCTTGGTCGTGGCCTCGGTGGAGAGGTGCGCGGCGAGGGCACGGAACGTCGTCCACTTGCCGCCGACGAGCGACAGCACGGTCGACGAGGGCAGGCCGGCGATCGGGGTGTCGACGATCCGGTAGTCGCGGGACACGAAGCCGGGGGCGGTGTCCTCGTGGCGGGGGAGCGGGCGGATGCCCGAGTACCGGTACACGATGTGGTCTCGGGTGAGCTCGATCTGCGGGAAGACGTGCTTGACGAGGCCGAAGAAGTAGTCGACCTCCTCCTCGGTGCAGACGGCCGGCTGCGACGGGTCGGCGTCGATGTCGGTCGTGCCGATGAGGACCCGGCCCTTGAGCGGGTAGATGAGCACGATGCGGCCGTCGTTGTTCTCGAAGAACAGCTCGCGGCTCTTGGTGGCCTCGAGGAGCTCGTCGTTGTGCACGACGATGTGGGAGCCCTTCGTGCCGCCCATGAACTTCGTCTCGCCGCCGAACGCCTCGTTGGTGAGGTCGGTCCAGGGGCCCGACGCGTTGATCACGACGTCGGCGGTGAAGGTGAACTCCGAACCGGTCTCCCGGTCGCGGAGCAGGACGCCGCCGTCGCGGGTCCCGGCGGCCTCGACGTAGTTGACCGCGCGGGCCGTCGCTGCCGAGCCCGTCCCGGTACCCGCGGCGAGGCCGTCCTTGAGGACGTCGAGCGCGAGGCGCTCCGGCTCGTGCACGGAGGCGTCGTAGTAGGTGCCCGTGTACTTGAGGTCCTTGTTGAGCGCCGGCATGTCCGCGAGGGCCGCCTTCTTCGTGAGGAAGCGGTGCTTCGGCACCGAACCGCCGTCGCGCGAGAACGAGTCGTAGATCGTCATGCCGATCTTGATGAGCGCTGCGCCGCGCTCCTTCGTCGAGCGCTGCTTGTGCGTGAGCATCCGCAGCGGGGCGTTCATGATGCCGGAGAACGTCGAGAAGATCGGCATCGTCGTCTGCAGCGGCTTGACGTAGTGCGGGGCGATGCGGATGAGGCCGTTGCGCTCCTGCACGCTCTCGCGGACGAGGCGGAACTCGCCGTTCTCGAGGTAGCGGATGCCGCCGTGGATCATGTGGCTCGAGGCGGCCGAGGCGCCGCTCGCGTAGTCGCCGCGCTCGACGAGCGCGACGTCGACACCCTGCAGGGCGAGGTCGCGGAAGGTGGCGATGCCGTTGATGCCACCACCGACGATGAGGACCTGGGCGTTGGGGCGCTCCGTGAGGGCGCTCACCGTGTTCCGGGGCTGCGTCTTCTTCGACATGTGTCGCTTCCTTGGTCGATCGGTTGGTTCGGGATCGATGGTGCTCCTGGGTGGGAGGCTGGGCAACTTGCGTGCACGAACGTGCAGCACATGTGTCGTGGTCGCTCGCGACCCGGCCGGGAGGCGCGACAGGGGTTGCAGAGGCCGTGCACGTCCGTGCATGGTTGCGGTGCAACAGATCGGAGCACCATGAGCGATGCCGCCCAGCCCGTGCGCACCCAGCAGGCGCTGCGCGCCGCGCACCTGTACTACCTGCAGGACCTCACGATGGACGCCATCGCGGACGAGCTCGGGACGTCCAGGTCGTCGGTGTCGCGGCTGCTGAAGTACGCGCGGGACACCGGTCTGGTGGACATCCAGATCCGGTCGCCCCTCGACCAGGCGGCCGCGCTCAGCCGGTCGATCCGGTCCCGCTTCGGGGTGCACGCGCACGTCGTCCCGGTGCCCGACCACACGAGCGACGTCGACCGTCTGGAGCGGGTCGCGCTGTCCGCCGCCCGGATCCTCACGCAGTACATCGACTCGAACATGGTCATCGGCATCTCGTGGGGTTCGACGGTGAGCGCGGTCAGCCGGTACCTCGTGCCGAAGACGACGCACGGGTCGACGATCGTGCAGGTGAACGGCGCCGCGAACACCCGCACGACGGGCATCGTCTACGCGTCCGAGATCCTCCGCAGGTTCGGGGAGGCGTACGGCGCCTTCGTGCAGCAGTTCCCGGTGCCGGCGTTCTTCGACGACCCCGCGACGAAGGAGATGCTGTTCAAGGAGCGGTCGATCCGCCGCGTGCTCGACCTGCACGAGCGCATGGACCTCGTCGTCTTCGGCGTCGGTGCGCCGCAGGCCCCGGTGCCGTCGCACGTGTACTCCGGCGGCTACCTCGACCCGGCGGACCAACAGGAGCTCGTGCGCGCCAAGGTCGTCGGCGACGTCTCGACCGTGTTCTACCGGGCGGACGGCTCGTGGAAGGACATCGGCGTCAACGCGCGGGCCGGCGGACCGGACCTCGACACGATCAAGCACGCTCCGCGGCGGGTGTGCGTCGTGGCCGGTCGGTCGAAGGCCGCCTCGCTCCGTGGCGCCCTGGCGGCGGGCCTCGTGACGGACCTCATCATCGACGAGAGCATCGGGCAGGCCATCCTGCAGCCGTGACACCGCCGCGGTGACCAGCCGTTTGTCCGCATCGCGCGGGGCGATGTCGGTGGTGCCCCGTAGGTTCGGTGTCATGGTGCCCAGGAGCGAGACCACCCCGTCGCAGACGGCGTCCTCGGTCGTGCCGCGGTCCTTCCGGCGGCTCATCGGTCACGACGTCGACGAGGCGATGGCCTTCTTCGGCGACGGCTACGACTTCCGCGCGCCCCGGGTCCGGCGGACGCACCAGCAGACCCCGTGGGACTTCGCGGGCGTCGGCGACGACCGGATGTCGCTCCGTTCGTCACGGCTCGGCGTGGACCTCCAGACCGAGAGCATGACCGACGATGCCTTCCTCGTCGCCTGGATGCGTTCGGGGTCGAGCACGATCACCTTCGGTGGCGAGTCGGTCGACCTCGAAGCCGGCGTGCCGATCGTCCTGCCGTTCGGGTCGCCCTACCTGCTGCACCACCGCGACATCGCGCTCAACCTCGTCCACCTCGACCGCGACTTCGTCCGGTCCGTGGTCGGCGACGACGACTTCGCGTTCGAGCCGCTGCGGCGTCCCACGGCCGAGGGGCGACGCATCTGGCAGGACACCGTCCGGGCGCACTCGTCGCGGTGGCTCGACGTGGGCAACGACGTCGGGCCGGTCGAGCAGCGCGACATCGCCGAGGCGTTCGTCCGGGCTGCGGTCGCCGCGTTCCCCGAGCGCAGCCGCTTCCGGGCCGCCGTCACCGGGACGGGGCCCGAGCACGACCGGCTCCGGCGGGCGCTCGAGTTCGTGCACGACCACGCGCGCGAGCCGATCGGGACGCCCGAGATCGCCGCGGCCTCGGGGCTCAGCCCCCGCGGTCTGCAGCAGTCGCTCAAGCGCAACCTCGGGCAGACGCCGGGCGACGTGCTGCGCGCAGCCCGACTCGACGGCGCACGGACCGACCTGCTCCGCGGGGCCCCGGACGGCACCACCGTCGCCGAGATCGCCCGCAACTGGGGCTTCGGCCACCTCGGTCGGTTCTCGGCGTCCTACCGGTCGCGGTTCGGCGAGTTGCCCAGTGCGTCGCTCCGAGCCGGCTGACCCGACCGTCCCCGGTAGCGTGCGGGGCATGGACTCCGTCGTCGCCGCCCTCCGCACCGCCCTCGCCGACCCGGACGGTGGGCTCGTCCGCACCGACGACGCCGTGGTCGACGCATCCCGCACCGACGGGTCCGGCTGGGTCGCGGACGGGGCACCGCTCGCCGTGGTCGAGGCCCGCTCCGTCGAGCACGTGCAAGCCACGCTCCGGACGTGCTCGGCGCTCGGAGTCCCGGTCGTCCCGCGCGGTGCCGGCACCGGTCTGGCCGGCGGCGCGAACGGGACCGACGGCTCGGTCGTGCTCAGCGTCGCGCGGATGGACCGCATCCTCGAGGTCTCGCCGGAGGACGAGCTCGCGGTCGTCGAGCCGGGCGTGCTGAACGGCGCCTTGAACGAGGCCGTCGCGCACCACGGACTCCGCTTCGCGCCCGATCCCGCGAGTGCGGCGATCGCGAGCGTCGGCGGCAACATCGCGACGAACGCCGGGGGCCTGCGCTGCGTGAAGTACGGCGTCACCCGCGAAGCCGTGCTCGGACTCGACGTGGTCCTCGCCGACGGCCGGCTCGTCTCGACGGGCCACCGCACGGTCAAGGGGGTGACCGGCCTCGACCTCACGTCGCTCCTGGTCGGCTCGGAGGGCACCCTCGGGGTCATCGTCGCCGCCACCGTCCGGCTCGTGCCGGTCCCGGCCGGCGAGCCCGCCACGCTCGGCGCGGTCTTCCCGACGGTGCACCGGGCGGCAGCGGCGTCGGCGGCGATCGTCGCGGCGTCCGCGGACGGTGCAGCCCGGCCCTCGACCGTCGAGCTCCTTGACGCCTCGTCGCTCGGCTACATCGCCGACCACCTCGGGCCGAGCGTGGTGGCGGAGACCGTGGGGAGCGGCCAGGAGGGCGGGGTGTTCCTCCTCGTGGAGTACGACGGCCCGGACGCGACGCGGGACGCGCTGGGAGCCGTGCCGCGCCTCCAGGCCGAGGGCGGGACCGTCCGCCTGGCCGGGTCGGCCGCCGAACGCGACCGACTGCTCACGATCCGCCGCTCGTTCCACGCGGCGATGGCCGCGCGCGGGCGGGTGCTCATCGAGGACGTCGCCGTGCCGCGCAGCCGCCTCGCCGAGATGTTCGACCGGGTCGAGGCGATCGGCCGCGAGTTCGACCTACCGATCCCGACCTGCGCCCACGCCGGAGACGGCAACCTGCACCCGAACTTCGTGTTCGACGGCGAGGTCGTGCCGCAGAAGGTGTGGGACGCCGCCGACGCGCTCTTCCGGGCGGCGATCGAACTCGGGGGCACGCTCACCGGGGAGCACGGGGTGGGGGTCCTGAAGCGGCACCACCTCGGCGACGAGGTCGGCACGGACGTCCTCGAGCTCCAGCGCGGGATCCGCCGGGTGTTCGACCCGAAGGGCATCCTCAACCCGGGCAAGGTGTTCTGACGCCGAATCCCGTGACACGTCCGGGCTGGTTCGTGCGCAGAAGTTCGGCAGAAACCTCTCCGTAACGAACCGCGGCGCATCGTGGGTGTCGAACGAGCACCGCCCACGAAGGAGTCCGTGATGCTGATCGGCGTCCCCACCGAAGTCAAGAACAACGAGTACCGCGTCGCCGCCACCCCCGCAGGTGTCGCCGAGCTGACGCTGCACGGCCACGAGGTCCTCGTGCAGGCCGGGGCGGGCGTCGGGTCCGCGTTCCCGGACGACGAGTACGCCGCAGCCGGCGCGACGATCGTCGACACCGCTGCCGAGGTCTGGGGCCGCGCCGAGATCATCCTCAAGGTGAAGGAGCCGGTCGCGTCCGAGTACGCGTCGATCCGACCCGGGCAGGTGCTCTTCACCTACCTGCACCTCGCCGCCGACCGTCCGCTCACGACGGCGCTCATGGAGTCGGGTGCGACGGCGATCGCCTACGAGACCGTCCAGCTGCCCGATCGCTCGCTGCCGCTGCTGTCCCCGATGTCGGAGATCGCCGGGCGCCTCTCCGCGCAGGTCGGCGCGTACCACCTCATGCGGACGAACGGCGGGCGCGGGCTGCTGCTCGGCGGGGTCCCGGGCGCGCCCAAGGGCCGCGTCGTCGTGATCGGCGGCGGTGTCGCGGGGGAGCACGCGGCGACGATGGCGCTCGGCCTCGGCGCCGAGGTCACCGTCTTCGACATCAGCCTGCCCCGCCTCCGTGCGCTCGACGCCCGGTTCGACGGACGCATCACGACCCTGCGGTCCTCGTCGCACGCGATCGCGTCGGCCCTGGCGTCCGCCGACCTCGTGATCGGGTCGGTGCTCATCCCCGGGGCCTCGGCGCCGAAGCTCGTGACGGACGCGATGGTCGCCGACATGCAGCCCGGGTCGGTGCTCGTCGACATCGCGATCGACCAAGGCGGCTGCTTCGAGGGCTCCCGGCCGACGACGCACGACGACCCGACGTTCCGCGTGCACGACGCGGTGTACTACTGCGTGGCGAACATGCCCGGTGCGGTGCCGCGCACGTCGACGATCTCGCTGACGAACGCGACGCTGCCGTACGCGGTCGCGATCGCCGACCGCGGGTGGGAGCAGGCGCTCGGGGACGACCCCGCACTCGCGCTCGGGTTGAACGTGCACGCGGGGCAGGTCGTGAACGAGGCCGTCGCCGCCGCGCACGGCCTCGTGGCCGCCGCGCGCTGACGCCGCTGGCCGTGCGGCCGTGCGTGCGGCGAGTCTCGTGGTGAGCGTCACTTCTCGCGCGCTCGAGCGCGCGAGGTGACGCTCACGCCGAGTCTCGGGGAAGCCCGGCCGAGTCTCGTGCAGGCGGACAGTCCTCGCGAGTCAGAGCGCGAGGACTGTCCGCCACGCCGAGTCTCGGCGCCGCTGGGCCGAGACTCGTGGTCGGGCCGCCGAGTCTCGTGGCCGGGCGGTAGCGCCCGTCAGACGGCCGCGACCGCCCGCCGGCGGGCCGCCCACCCCGCGCGGGTCCGGACCAGGAGCGTGACGAGCACGACGACGACCACGGCCACCACGGCCGTCACGGCCGTCGGCACCGAGACGAGCGGCCCGTCGAGTCGTCCGACCGCCACCCACGCGAGCCCCCAGCAGAGCGAGACCGTCGGAGCGAGCCGCCCGCGACCCCACACCGCGAGCAGGACCCCGACGAGCCCGGCCACCGCCGCGACGAGCACGCCCCAGACGTCCTGCCCGAGCCCGAAGCCCCGGAAGCCCGCGGCCGTGAGCACCGCCGCGGTGTTCGCCGCCGTGGCCACGCAGACCCACCCGAGGTAGAGCCCGAACGTGCCGTCGGTGACGATCGCCTCGACGAGGCCGGCCGGCCGGGTGCGCCGCAGGATCGTGAACGTCCACACGAGCACCACGAGCAGCGCGACGATGATCGGCTCGCTCGCCCAGAGGAACCCGAACTGCACGGACAGGATCCACGCCGCGTTGAGCAGGAGTGAGAGCGTCGCCGGCAGGGCCAGTCGCGCGTGCCGCTCGTCGTCGGCGGTCCGGAACAGCTGCCGCACGGCGTACACGATCAGTCCGAGGTAGATCACCGACCAGATGCCGAACGCGGGCCCGTCCGGCGCGATCGACGTCGACGACGCGGAGAGCGCTCCGCCCGCGGCGTCCTGGATCGGGGTGCCGCCCGCGGCTCCCGACCCGATGAACGACCCGACCACCGCGATCACCGCGCTCACGATGACGACGATCCGCCACGTCCGTGTCCCAGTCATGTCCACTCCCTTCGTCAGCATGCTGATGACCGGGACGGTACGCGCCCACACCCTGCGCCTCCTGCGTACGGTGGGGGACGTGAGCGTCGAGCTGAACACCGTGTACGTCGACAAGATCGCGCCGATCGCGTGTCCGTCGCTCCCCGACACCTTCCGGATGCTCGAGGACCAGGGGGCGAGTGCGTGCATCGTGCTCCACCAGCCCGACGCCGAGGAGCTCGGGGACGTGGCCGTCGCCCTCGGCCTGCACGAACTCGCCGTCGAGGACTCCGCCGAGGGGCACCAGCGACCGAAGCTCGAGCGCTACGGAAAGACCCTCTTCGTGGTGCTGAAGCCCGCGGTCTACCACGACGCGAAGGAGGAGGTCGAGTTCGGCGAGGTGCACGCCTTCGTCGGCGAGGACTTCTTCCTCGCGGTCGTCCCCGCGGACCCCCGCGGGCCGCAGGCCGTCCCCCGTGCCCTGCAGCGCATGAGCGGGAAGCCCGGCCTCGTCACGGCGGGTCCGCAGGCGCAGCTCTGGGCGCTGATGGACTCGATCGTCGACGGCTACCTGCCGGTGATCGACGGTCTCGAGGAGGACATCAACCAGATCGAGGACCAGCTCTTCGCCGGCGTCGCCGGGGTCTCGAAGCGCATCTACGAGCTGTTCGGCGAGGTGGTCGCGTTCCAGCGGGCCGCCCGGCCACTCGTGTACATGATCGAGAACCTGCACCGGGGCGCGGAGAAGTACCACCTGCCCGTCGAGATGCAGCGCCGCTTCCGTGACGTCCTCGACCACGCGATCCGCACGGTGGAGCGCCTCGACACCTTCCGGCAGCTGCTGCAGAACGCCCTGACCGTCGACTCGACGCTCGCGGCGCAGAAGCAGAACGACGACACGAAGCGCATCTCCGGCTGGGCGGCGATCCTCTTCGCGCCGACGCTCATCGCGGCGATCTACGGGATGAACTTCACCCACATGCCCGAGCTGCAGTGGACCTGGGGCTACCCGCTGTCCATCCTCGCGATGATCCTGTTCGCGGCGGTCCTCTTCGTGGTGTTCAAGGTCAAACGCTGGTTCTGACGGCTCGCGACGCGCGATGCGTCGGACGGGAGGCCCGTGGCGGCGCCGCCACGGGCCTCCCGTCCGACGGCCGGTCGCGCGTCACGCGCGCGTGTCGCCCTCGGGCGTGTGCCAAGGTCGTTGCATGACCGACGTCGTCCACCTCACCGCCGAGGGTGTCTCCCTCGTCCTCGACTGTTCTCCGGGAGCGCTCCCAGCCGTGGTGCACTGGGGCGCCGCCCTGGGCGACGTGTCCGCGGAGGACCTCGCCGCCCTGGCCGGCGCCGACGTCGCCGTCGTCGCGCCGAACGAGGCCGACGTGCCGGTGCGCCTCGCGGTGCTGCCGGAGCCGCACCGCGGCTGGAACGGCCGACCGGGTATCTCCGGGCACCGCGACGGACGCGACTGGTCGCCGGCGTTCACGGTGTCCTCGCTCGACGTCACCGACTCCGCCGTCATCGCGCGCGGGAGCGACGAGACCGCCGGGCTCGCGGTCGTGCTCGAGGTCGAGCTGACCTCCTCGGGGCTCGTCCGCACCCGCGCCGAGGTGACCAACACCGGGGAGGGCACCTACACGCTCGACGACGTGCACCTCGCGCTCCCGATCCCGGACCGCGCCCGTGAGGTCCTCGACCTCGCCGGACGGTGGGGCGGCGAGCGGACGCCGCAGCGGAGCACCCTGCACGTCGGGACGCACGAGCGCGACAACCGTCGGGGACGCACCGGGCCGGACGCCGCGACGGTGCTCTCGGTCGGGGAGCCCGGGTTCGGGTTCGGCCACGGCGAGGTCTGGGGCGTGCACACCGGCTGGAGCGGCAACCACCGGCACCTCGCCGAGCGGCTGTCGACCGGGCGGCAGGTCGTCGGCGGCGGGGAGCTCCTGCTGCCGGGCGAGGTCCGGCTCGGGCCAGGGGAGTCGTACCGGACGCCGTGGGTGTGGTTCGCGTACGGGGACGGCCTCGACGACCAGGCCCGACGCTTCCACCGCTGGCTGCGTCGTCGTCCGCAGCACCCGTCGACCCCGCGCCCGATGACGATCAACGTCTGGGAGGCCGTCTACTTCGACCACGACCTCGACCGGCTCACCGACCTCGCCGAGCGCGCCGCGGCCCTCGGCGTCGAGCGCTACGTCCTCGACGACGGCTGGTTCCGGCACCGCCGGGACGACCACGCCGGGCTCGGCGACTGGTACGTCGACGAGGGTGTCTGGCCGGACGGCCTCGGCCCGATCGTCGACCGGGTCCGAGCGCTCGGCATGCAGTTCGGCCTGTGGTTCGAACCGGAGATGGTGAACGAGGACAGTGACCTCGCGCGGGCGCACCCCGAGTGGATCATGCAGGCCGACGGCCGGCTGCCCGTGCGTTCCCGTGACCAGCAGGTGCTCGACCTCGCGATCCCCGAGGCCTTCGCGTACGTCCTCGAGCGGATGACCGCGATCATCGGCGAGTACGGCGTCGACTACGTCAAGTGGGACCACAACCGCGACCTCGTCGAGGCGGGGTTCCCCGGCGGCGGAGCAGCCGTGCACGAGCAGACCCTCGCCACCTACCGGCTGATGGCGACGCTCAAGGAGCGATTCCCGGCGCTCGAGATCGAGTCGTGTTCGTCCGGCGGCGCCCGCGTCGACCTCGGTGTCATCGAGCACACCGACCGCGTGTGGGTGTCCGACTGCATCGACCCGTCCGAACGGCAGCGGATGCACCGCTGGACGCAGCAGCTCCTGCCGCCCGAGCTCCTCGGCGCGCACGTCGCGAGCGGCACGAACCACACGACGGGCCGGTACCACGACCTCGCCTTCCGGGCCGGGACCGCGCTCGTCGGGCACCTCGGCATCGAGTGGGACCTCGCCCGCGCGACCGACGACGAGCTCCGCGACCTCGCCGCGTGGACCGCGCTCTACAAGGAGCTCCGGCCGCTCCTGCACGGCGGGGACCTGGTGCGGGTCGACGAGGTCGAGCCGACGCGCCTCGTGTACGGCACCGTCGCGCCCGACCAGCGGAGCGCGGTGTTCTTCCTGGCGAGCACCGGATGGTCGGACGTGTCGAACACCGGCCGGGTGCGCTTCCGCGACCTCGACCCGGGGACGCGCTACCGGGTCGACCCCGTCGTCGTCGGCGAGCTGCACGGCCTGAAGGCACCCGCGTGGTGGTCGGGCTCCCGCGAGTTCTCCGGCCGGGTGCTCACGACGGTCGGGGTCCAGCCGCCACACCTGCCCGCCGACGCCGTGGTGTCGTTCCGGGTCACAGCGGTCTGACCCCGCGTCGTCCGGCGTCACGGCGGAGGGCCCGCGCCCTGTCGTCCGGCGTCACGGCGGTCGGACCTGTGACCGGTGCTCGGTAGGCTCGTCGCCATGCCGCGCACCGGTCACGCCACCCCCACCGGTCGGGCATCCGCCGCCGGTCGATCCGTACCCGGTCACGCCACCCCGATCTGGGCGCTCCGCATCGCCGTCGTCACCGCCCTCGTCGGCGTCGCGGGCGGCATCGCCGGCGTCGCGGTGTGGCTCGCGCTCCAGCTGATCCAGTTCGTCGCGTTCGGCTTCCCCTACGGCGGACACCTCGAGGCAGCGGACGCCGACTCCGGGTGGCGCCGGTTCCTCGCGGTCGCCGCGGCCGGGGTCCTGACCGCGGTCGCGTGGTGGGCGCTCCGACGCTGGGCGAGACCCACGGTCGCCGTGACCGCCGCGGTCTCCGGGAAGCGGATGCCCGCGCTCTCGACCGTCGCGAACGCGGGCGTGCAGATCCTCGCGGTCGGCCTCGGCGGCTCCATCGGCAAGGAGGTGGCCCCGCGTGAGCTCGGCGCGTGGCTCGCCCAGCTCGTGACCGTCCGTGCGGGGCTCACGGCCCGGGAGACCCGCATCCTCGTCGCGTGCGGTGCCGCAGCCGGCCTCGCCGCCGTGTACGACGTGCCGCTCGGCGGGGCCCTGTTCGCGGTCGAGGTGCTCCTCGGCGAGCTCACCTTCGCGACCGCGCTGCCGGCCTTCGCGACGAGCGCGATCGCCGCCTTCACCGCACGGCTCGTGATCCCGGACGAGGTGCTCTACCACGTGCCCGCGATGTCGATGTCGGAGTCGCTGCTCGTCTGGTCGGTGGTCGTCGGGCCGGTCCTCGGCTTCGCGGGGGTCGGGTTCGTGAAGCTGACGAACCGGCTGCAGGGGATCGCGCCGAAGGGCTGGCACCTGCTCGTCGTGCTCCCGGTCGCGTTCGCGCTCGTCGGGCTCGTCGCGGTGCCGTTCCCCGAGGTCCTCGGGAACGGTCGGGCGCTCGGCGTCGTCGCGATGAACGCCGCCCTCGACGACGCCTCCGTACTCGGGCTCGTCCCGATCCTGCTGCTGCTCGTCCTCGGGATCCTGAAGACCGCGACCACCGCGGTCACCATCGGCGCCGGAGCGGTCGGCGGCACCCTCACCCCGTCCATCGCGATCGGTTCGGCCATCGGCGGCGGCCTCGGCGGGCTGTGGTTGCTGCTCTGGCCCGTCGACTCGACGTCGCTCGCGGCGTTCGCGTTCGTGGGCGCGGCGGCGTTCCTCGCGACGACCATGCGGGCGCCCTTCACGGCACTCGTGCTCGTCGTGGAGTTCACCCAGCAGGGGACGGACATCCTCGTGCCCGCCCTGCTCGCCGTCGCCGGGTCGGTCGCCGTCTCGTACGTGCTCGCCCGCCGCCGCAGCGCCCAGATGGCCTGAGCAGGTGGCGCCCGGACACCGACGGGCCGAACGCCTACCATCGGCCGCACGCGGGGCGGACGTGCTCCGCCCGAGTGGAGGAGCCGATCATGGCCGGGTTCGACGACATCACCAAGAAGGCGCAGCAGTTCCTGCAGGACGGCAAGGTGCAGGACGCGCTGAAGAGCGAGAAGGCCGAGGGCGTCAGCGACAAGGTGCTCGACGGCGTCGCCGATGCCGTCAAGAAGGCCACCGGTGGCAAGTTCGACGACAAGATCGACAGCGCGCGCGACACCGCTGACAAGCACGTCGGCAACGAGTAGCACGGGGTCCACGACGATCCGACTGGACGTCGGCGGGAACAACGACCACGATTGACGGGTCGTCGCGTGACCGGCGACACCGGGAGGACCAGTCGTGACCATCGTGGGACCGAGCACACCGCTCACCGAGGACGAGGTGCTGCGCATCCGCGCGGACTTCCCGATCCTGCAGCAGGAGGTGAACGGGCAGCCGCTCGCCTACCTCGACTCCGGCGCCACCGCGCAACGCCCGCGCCAGGTGCTCGACGCCGAGCGCGCGTTCCTCGAGCGCGACAACGCGGCGGTCCACCGCGGCGCGCACACGCTCGCGGCGCTGAGCACCGACGCCTACGAGGACGCGCGGGCCACGGTCGCGCGCTTCGTCGGCGCAGCCGCCCCGCGTGAGGTCGTCTGGACGGCGAACGCCACCGACGCCCTCAACCTCGTGGCGTACGGCTTCGCGAACGCCAGCCGCGGCCGGGGCGGTCCCGCCGCCGAGCGCTTCCGGATCGGGCTCGGCGACGAGGTCCTGGTCACCGAGGCCGAGCACCACGCGAACCTCGTCCCGTGGCAGGAGCTCGCCGCGACCACGGGCGCGACGCTGCGCTGGGTCCCCGTCAGCGACGAGGGAACCTGGACGGCCGCGGACGCCGCCGAGCACATCACCGACCGCACGAAGGTCGTCGCCTTCGCCCACGTCTCGAACGTCACCGGCATGGTCGCCCCGGTCGCCGAGGTCGTCGCGCTCGCCCACGCGAAGGGGGCGCTCGTCGTCCTCGACGCCTGCCAGTCGGCACCGCACCGGCCGCTCGACCTCGGGCAACTCGGTGTCGACTTCGCGGCGTTCTCGGGGCACAAGATGCTCGGGCCGAACGGCATCGGCGTCCTCTGGGGCCGCGCGGAGCTCCTCGACGCGCTGCCGCCGTTCCGCACCGGCGGCTCGATGATCACCACCGTGACGATGGAGTCGAGCGAGTACATGCCGGCGCCGGAGCGTTTCGAGGCGGGGACGCAGCCGGTGTCACAGGCGGTCGCCCTCGCCGAGGCTGTCCGGTACCTCGAGCGGCTCGGCACGGAGCAGGTCCGCGCGCACGAGGAGCACCTCGCGCAGCGCATGCTCGACGGGCTCGCCGGTGCCCCCGGGATCCGCGTCGTCGGGCCGCCGGCCGGGGTGCCCCGCTCGGGGTTGGTGTCCTTCGACGTCGACGGCGTGCACGCGCACGACGTCGCCCAGTACCTCGACGCGCAGGGGATCGCGGTGCGCTCCGGCCACCACTGCGCCCAGCCGTTGCACCGTCGCCTCGGGCTCGTCGCGACGACCCGGGCGAGCACCTACGTGTACACGACCGAGTCGGACGTCGACCGCTTCGTGCAGGCGGTCGGCGAGATCCGCGACTACTTCGGCGCCTCGAGCGAGGGGGCCGCCCGGTGAACGCCCTCGACTCCCTCTACCAGCAGGTCATCCTCGACCACGCCAGGGCCCGCCACGGCGACGGCCCCCTCGAGTCCGCGGACGCGGAGCACTTCGAGCGCAACCCGACCTGCGGCGACGAGATCACCGTCCGGGTCCGGCTCGAACCGGGGACCGACCGCATCGCCGAGCTCGCGTGGCAGGGCGACGGCTGCTCGATCTCGATGGCGTCCGCGTCCGTGCTCACCGACATGGCAGCCGGCCGGACCGTCCCCGAGTTCCTCGCGCTCACGGAGGCGTTCCGCGAGATGATGCGCTCCCGCGGGGCAGGCGAGCCCGACGAGGACGTCCTCGAGGACCTCGTCGCGTTCCACGGCGTCTCGAAGTTCGTGATGCGGGTCAAGTGCGGCATGCTCGCCTGGGTCGCCGCCGAGGCAGCCGCGCGCGAGGCCACCGCCGTGGCACCATGATCGCGTGACGACCCCGGGGGATCGAGTCGCGGCCGAGTACGCGCGACACCAGACCGAGCGCCGACGTGGGCGCGGTCGCCGTGTGGAGCGCCGGCTCGCCGTCACCGCCGGCCTGCTCTTCTGCAGCATGCCCGTCGTGCTGCTCGGCAACTTCGTGTCCACGCTCCGCCTGTTCGACGGACCGGACGAGTCGCCCGCGTCCGTCCACCGGTACGAGGGGCTGCTCGTCCTCGCCGGCCTGCTCCTGGTCGCCGCCCTCGTGCTCGCCGTCCGCGCCGGCGTGCGGTGGGTCGCCTTCACGACCCTGACGCTCGTGCCGGTCGTCCTCGTGGCGGCCGTCGTCCTCTCGGTGCCGCAGGGGCGGTGGCACGACGACGGTGGGTCCGGCCCCCTGCCGGACGATTACCACCCCTGCTACAGCGGCACGGACAGCTGCGCCCAGTACGGCGGGTGACTCGGCGAGACCGGCGGACTCAGCGGTCCTTCCGCGACGCCGACCACGTCTCGCGGGGCAGCTCGCCGAACTCCGCGCGGTAGCTGCTCGCGAAGCGCCCGAGGTGGCCGAACCCGACCGCACGGGCGACGTCGCCGACGCTCTCGGCCTCGCCGGACTCGAGCTGCTCCCGTGCGAGCAACAGCCGGATCCGCCGGAGGTACGTCGTCGGGGTGACGCCGTGGTGCCGCCGGAACGCCTCCTGCAGCCCGCGGATGCTCAGGCCGGCGGCGTCGGCGACGTCCTCGACCGAGATCTGCTCCGTGGCGTGGTCGAGCAGGAATCCCTCGGCGCGCGCGAACCGGGCGGCCGCTGCGGTCGGGGGCGGCCCCTGCTCGCCGATCGGCCAGTGCGGGATCGCGGTGAGGAGCCCACCGGCGGCGAAGCGCGTCAGCTCCCGCTCGCGGGCCTCGGGCACGACGGAGGGGCCGCGGAGCACCTCGGCGGCCACGGTCCGGACCATGAGCCACCACGCGGCGAGCGCGGGGCCCTCGGGGATGTGGTGCGGCTGGAAGCGCAGCGGCCCGGGACGCCAGGCACCCCGTTCGGCGGCGACCTCCTCGACGGTCCGTCGGTCGATGCGGATGAGGTCGAGCTCGTACCCGGTCCACCGCACGTGCTGGAGGTCGTGGCGGAAGAGCGACGGCCGACCGGTCGGGACGTCGTGGTCGTCGTCGACGGCACCGGTGCCGGACTTCAACCAGAAGAGGACCATCGCGGTGTCGGCCTGCACCTCGCCACGGACCTCGCCCGAGGACGCGGAGGACCACAGGGAGAGCAGGTCGGTCCCGCGCCGACGCATGTCGAACGCGAAGCCGTCGGCGCCGGGCTCGACGTCGACGCGACGCAGGTCGGGGAGCGCGCGGAGCTGCTCCGATGCCTGGGCCGGGTCCTGGGTCGTCGCGGACCACCGGGTGCGCTGCATGGTCTGGGGCACCCCTGCATCCTGCCGTGGCGAGCGCACCGGTGCCCAGCAATCGTTCGGCGTGCGGACAGCGCACCCGCGCGCTGCGGACGGTGCGCCCGCCGGACGCGAGCCGTGGGACGGGCCGCACCCGTGCCTCCCGGCCGGGCGTGTCACACGACGCAACGTCCGTGGCGGACGCGACGGCCCACCCGTAGCGTCGCGACCGTGACGACCGACAGCGCACCCCGGCAGATCCGCTTCAACGCGTTCGACATGAACTGCGTCGCGCACCAGTCCTCCGGGCTGTGGCGCCACCCCCGTGACCGCTCGCGGCACTACAACGACCTGTCGTACTGGACGGACCTCGCGAAGATCCTCGAGGGCGGCGCGTTCGACGGCATCTTCATCGCCGACGTCCTCGGCACGTACGACGTGTTCGGCGGGTCGGACGAGTCGGCGCTCCGGACCGGGTCGCAGGTGCCCGTGAACGACCCCGTGCTCCTCGTCTCGGCGATGGCGGCGGTGACCGAGCACCTCGGGTTCGGCATCACCGCCGGGACCGCCTACGAGCACCCGTACCCGTTCGCGCGGCGCATGTCGACGCTCGACCACCTCACGAAGGGCCGGGTCGGGTGGAACGTCGTGACCGGGTACCTGCCGAGCGCGGCCCGCAACATGGGGCAGACGGACCAGCTGTCGCACGACGACCGCTACGACGTCGCGGACGAGTACCTCGAGGTGCTCTACAAGCTCTGGGAGGGCTCGTGGGAGGACGACGCCGTCGTGGAGGACCGTCCGACCGGCGTCTTCACCGACCCGGCGAAGGTGCACCCGATCGAGCACCACGGGAAGCACTTCGACGTCCCGGGCATCCACCTCTCCGAGCCGTCGGTGCAGCGCACGCCCGTCATCTACCAGGCCGGCGCGTCCCCGCGAGGCGTCCGCTTCGCGGCCGAGAACGCCGAGGCGGTGTTCGTCGGGGCGCCGACCCTGCCGCAGTTGGCCGCGACCGTCACGAAGATCCGGGACGCCCTGGAGGCAGCTGGTCGCGACCGGTACGCCGCCCGCGTCTACTCACTGCTCACCGTGATCACGGACGCCACCGACGAGGCCGCCCAGGCGAAGTACGAGGACTACCTGTCGTACGCGTCGGAGGAGGGTGCCCTCGTGCTGAACTCCGGCTGGATGGGCGTGGACCTCGCGCAGTGGGAGCTCGATGAGCCGCTCGGCGACGTCGAGTCGAACGCGATCCAGTCGGCGGCGGCGAACATCTCCGCGGCCGAGGGCACCGACGGCTCGAAGTGGACCATCCGGGACCTCGCCCGGCACACCGCGATCGGTGGACTCGGACCGGTCGCGGTCGGCTCCGGCGCCACCATCGCGGACACGCTGCAGCGGATCCAGGAGCAGACCGACGTCGACGGGTTCAACCTCGCCTACGCGGTGACGCCGGGCACGTGGGAGGACGTCATCGAGTTCGTCGTGCCGGAGCTCCGCGCCCGCGGTGTCTACCCCGAGGGGTACGAGGAAGGGTCGCTCCGGCACAAGCTGCACGGACGCGGTGACCGGCTGCCCGAGGAGCACCGGGGTGCCGGCTACCGGATCGGCGAGCGGTCGGTCGTAGGCTGACCGGATGACCCTCCCGTCCTTCGTCCTCCGTGCAGCTTCGGGGGACGAGGACACGGCGTGCACGGACCTCTGGGTGTCCGCCGTCGCCGTCCGTGACGGTCTCCCCGAGTCCGACGCCGTGCGCCGACGCGCAGTGACGAAGTTCGGCGTGGACCGGGTCGCGCTCGTGGTGGCCGAGGACGGCGCGGGCATCGCCGGCTTCGTGCTCGTGACGGCACCGGGCACCGGTGGTGCCGGCGACCCGGCCGACGCGGCGTACCTGTCGCTCCTGGCGGTGGCGCCGCGGGCACAGGGCCGTGGCGTCGGGCGGGAGCTGCTCGAGGCGGCCGTCACCGCGGCGGGCCGCGCGGGACACCCGCGGGTGGTCCTGCACGCGCTCGAGGACAACGCGCCCGCCGTCCGGCTCTACCGCGGTGCCGGGTTCCGGCCGGCCGGCGAGCCCTTCGCACACCCGCTCAGCGGTCGATCGACGCGCGCCTGGGTCGCCGGGGGACGATGACGGCGGCGACCGCTCGCCACGTCGCCGCCAGGAGTGCCGACCAGGCGGGCACCGGCTCGGGGTGCAGTGCGTCGACGCCCGCGCGGCGGAACGGGGAGCCGTCCGCCCACGACGCGACGGCGGTCCGCAGTGCCCCGACGGGCTCGCGCCGCGCGTCCTCGGGGGACGGCCACGGCTCCCACTTCGCCCGGGGCGCGGTGAGCAGGTACGGCTGCGGGGTCGGGTAGCTCACGAGTTCGAGCGTCGAGCCCCACGGCGTCCGGGTGTACACGAAGCGGTTGCCCTCGCCGGCCTCGACGCCGCGCAGCTCCCGCGGGTCGGAGTTCCGCAGTCCGCCGGCTCGTTCGACCTTCTCGAGCGCGGCGTCGATGTCGTCCACGTACAGGGCGACGTGCTGCCACCCGAGGTCCGACGGTGCGGCGGGGGAGTGCTGGTCCGGCCCGAGGTACTCGAACAGCTCGAGCCCGGGCCCCTCCGGGAGCGCGAGCATCCGGATGGCACCCTGCGCCATGGTCGACGGGATCCCGAGGTAGCCGTGCACCTCCGGGGTGCTCCGTGGCTCCTCGGTCCGGCTCCGGACGTCGTAGAGGAACACGGCGTCGAGTGCCGCCTCGAAGAACGCCGTGGCAGCGTCGATGTCCGGCACCGTGACGCCCACGTGGTCGATCCTGATTCCCCTGCCCATGGCTGGAGTGTGTCATCCGGGCCGTCCGACTCCTCGCCGGGGGTGCCTCCGATGCGGGGAAGGGTGCGGTTTCCCGCAGTGTCGGGCGGTCGCGCAGGTGAGGCTGCCCTCACCACGAAACCCCAGGTCAGGGCAGCCTCACCTTGCTGGCGGAACGTCCTGGACGGTGGCATCCTCGTCGCATGTCGACCGCATCGGACCTCGTGCTCCCCGCCACCGATCACGACGCCACCAGCGCCGCGAAGCTCAACTGGCTCCGCGCCGGACTGCTCGGCGCGAACGACGGCATCGTGTCCGTCGCCGCCGTGCTCGTCGGCGTCGCCGGGGCGGGCGCCGGGACCGGCCCGGTCATCGCCGCCGGCACCGCAGCGCTCGTGGGCGGGGCGGTCTCGATGGCGCTCGGCGAGTACGTCTCCGTGAGCGGTGCCCGTGATGCCCAGCGCACCGGTCAGGCCGCGCAGCAGGCGCAGCTCGAGGCGGAGTCCGAGGACGCCGACACCATCGCGGCGCACTACCGGGGGCTCGGGGTCGCGCCGGAGGTGGCCTCTTCGGTCGCGGCCGAGCTCGTCCGACCCGAGGTCCGGGCGCTCCGGGCCGAGGCCGCCCTCCGCGACGCCGAGGACGAGGTCGTCAGCCCGTGGCGTGCCGCCTGGGTCTCCGCGGCGACCTTCACCACGGGGGCGGCGCTGCCGTTCCTCGCGATGCTCCTCGCGCCCGAGGCCGTGCGGGTCGCGGTGACCGTCGTGGCCGTCCTCGTCGCGCTCGCCGTCACCGGGGCGACCGGTGCTGCGCTCGGTGGGGCTGCCCGGGGCCGTGCGACGATCCGCGTCGTCGTGGGTGGCGCACTGGCGCTCGCCGCGACCTACGCCGCCGGTGCGCTGCTCGGGGCGCACGCGGTCTGACGTCCGGTCAGGCCTCGGCTGCGGCCGCCTCGGCGGCCAGCGCGGCGTTCCGCGTCGACAGCAGCCGGCGCAGGTAGCCGTCCAGGACGAGGAGCTCGGCGAGCCGTCCGACGGGTCCGAAGGGCGCCGTGACGACGACGTCGTCGACCATCCGCGTGCCGGTGCCGGCGCGTTCGAAGCGGTGCTCGTGCCGGAACCGGGCGAACGGCCCACGCACCTGTTCGTCGACGAACCGGTGTGGAGCCTCCAGTGCGGTGATGCGGCTCGTGAGCCGCCAGACGACGCCGAGGTGGCGGGCGCGGAACGTGACCGTCTCGCCGAGGCCGATCCTGCCGCTCATCACGCCGCCGACGGCGTGCTCGCCCGTCCCGGCGAGGGAGCGCTCGTGCGTGCCGATGTCGAGGGACAGCGCGAACGCCTGCTCGGGCGGGCAGTCGAGGTGGGTGTCGAGCCGGAACCGGACCGTCACGCGGCGGGCCAGCCCTACGGGGCGGCGTGCCAGCCCTGCGGAGCCGACCGGTCGTCGTCGCGGAGGACCGCGGCGAGCGCCTCGTCGTGTCGTCGACCACGGTGCACGCTGGCCGAGCGTCGGAGGCCCTCGAACGACATGCCGACGCGGCGGGCGATCGCGGCGGAGGGACGGTTCGTCGCGATCGCACGCCACTGCACGCGGACGAGGCCGAGGCCGTGCGGCGGCTCGGCGAACGCCCAGTCCACGATGCGGGAGACCGCCTCCGTCGTGAACCCGTGCCCGCGGCCGTCGGGGTGGACGGCGTAGCCGACCTCCGCGGACCCGTCCGCGATGCCGAACAGCTCGACCGTGCCGAGCAACCGCGGGTCCTCGGCGCGGCGCATCGCCCACGCGAGCCGGGAGCCCTCGGCCCAGCCCGTACGGCACCGCTCGAGCCACTCCGCGAACTCGGCGTGACCGTACGGCACGGGGACCGGGGTGTACGCGATGACGTCCGGGTCCGTGGCGTACGCGATGACGGCGTCGGCGTCGGACTGCTCCGGCGGCGAGAGCACCAGGCGGTCCGTCCTGAACGTCACGGGGTCCATGGGCCGAGCCTAGCGACGGGGCGACCGCGGGCGGCTGCGGTACCGTCGGCGGATGACTGTGTTCCCGGTGATCGACGGCCACAACGACCTGCCCTGGGAGCGGCGCGACACCCACGGCTCCGGGGTCGAGGGCATCGACACCGAGGAGGGCTCGCTCCACACCGACGTGCCGAAGCTCCGGGCGGGCGGGGTGGTCGGGCAGTTCTGGTCGGTGTTCGTGCCCTGCTCCGAACCCGACCCCGTCCGGACGACGCTGCAGCAGATCGACCTCGCGCTCCGGATCGTCGAGCGGTACCCGGAGACCTTCGCCCTCGCCCGGACCGCGGCCGAGGTGCGGGCAGCGGTGGCCGACGGACGCATCGCGTCGCTGCTCGGCGCCGAAGGCGGCCACTCGATCGGCGACGACCTCGCCGTCCTCCGGTCGTTCGCACGCCTCGGGGTCCGCTACATGACCCTGACGCACAACGACGACACCCCCTGGGCGGACTCGGCGACGGGCGCGCACCCGCACGGCGGCCTCACCGACCGCGGCCGAGAGGTCGTGGCGGAGATGGAGCGCACGGGCGTGCTCGTCGACCTGTCGCACACCGCCCCCGCGACGATGCACGACACGCTCGACGTCGCGACCCGGCCCGTGCTCTTCAGCCACTCGTCCACCCGGGCCGTGTGCGACCACCCGCGGAACGTGCCCGACGACGTCCTCGAGCGGCTGCCGGACAACGGCGGTGTCGTGATGATCACCTTCGTGCCGGCGTTCGTGTCGCGGGCCTACGCCGACTGGGAAGCAGACGGGTCGGTGGGGGAGGCGCCGCTCGTCACCGTGGCGGAGGTCGCGGACCACGTCGAGCACGCCCGCGACGTCGCCGGCATCGCGCACGTGGGGATCGGTGGCGACTACGACGGGACGCCGGTGCTGCCGCCGGACCTGCGGGACGTGTCGCGGTACCCGGTCCTGGCGGACGAGCTGGTCCGGCGGGGATGGAACGACGACGACCTGCTGGCGTTGGCCGGCGGGAACGTGCTGCGGGTGCTCGAGGCGACGGACGAGGCGTTCGCGCGGACTACGGGGGTGGGCTGAGGCGACGCGACGCGACGCGACGCTACGCGGCGCGACTCGGCCTGCGTCGTGTTCGGCACGTCGCGCGTGTCGCACCACGGGGACGACGTCGAACCGGCCTCGTGACCCGGTTCGACGTCGTTCCCGAGGTTCGATCCGGCGGCCGGCGCCCGGCGCCCGGCGGACGCGGTGCTCCGCTGCATCGTGCCTCGTACCGGTGCGTCACGGACCAGGGCGAACCCGGCTCCGCTCGGTAGGCTCGCACCGCAGGCGCACAGGAGCGCACCGCACGCCGGACCGCCCCTGACGGCGGCGCGGCCCGACCCGGAGGAACGGACCAGATGAGCGGCACCATCCACGACAACATCTCGCAGGCGTTCGGGAACACCCCGCTCGTCCGGCTGAACCGGCTGCCGCGCGAGGGCAGCGCCGAGATCCTCGCGAAGCTCGAGTTCTACAACCCCGGCGCGAGCGTCAAGGACCGCCTGGGTGTCGCGATCATCGACGCGGCCGAGGAGTCCGGCGAGCTGCAGGCCGGCGGCACGATCGTCGAGGGGTCGTCGGGCAACACCGGCATCGCCCTCGCCCTCGTCGGTGCGGCCCGCGGCTACCGAGTCGTCATCACGATGCCCGAGACGATGAGCGTCGAGCGTCGCGCCCTCATCCGCGCCTACGGTGCCGAGGTCGTCCTGACGCCCGGCCCCGAGGGCATGAAGGGAGCCGTGGCGCGCGCCGAGCAGATCGTCGAGGAGACCCCCGGAGCGATCCTGGCGCACCAGTTCGAGACGCCCGCGAACGCCGCCATCCACCGCCGGACCACCGCCGAGGAGATCCTCCGCGACACCGAGGGACACGTCGACGTGTTCATCGCGGGCGTCGGCACGGGCGGCACGATCACGGGTGTCGGTCAGGTCCTCAAGGAACGCGTGCCGGGCGTCCAGGTCATCGCCGTCGAGCCGAAGGACTCGCCGCTGCTGACCGAGGGCAAGGCCGGCCCGCACAAGATCCAGGGCATCGGCGCGAACTTCGTGCCGGAGGTCCTCGACCGCAGCGTCATCGACGAGGTCTTCGACGTCGAGCTCGACGACGCCCTGCGCGTGGCCCGAGACCTCGGGACGCAGGAGGGCATCCTGTCGGGCATCTCCTCCGGCGCGATCATCCACGCCGCGATCGAGGTCGGTGCCCGCCCGGAGAACGCCGGCAAGCGCATCGTCGCGATCGTCTGCGACACCGGTGAGCGTTACCTCTCGACGGTGCTCTTCGAGGGGCTCACTGCGTGACGTCAGCCCGTCGGCGCGGCGTGCTGCGGACCATCCGGGAGGACCTGGCCGCAGCACGCCGCGGTGACCCCGCAGCACGTGGGGACCTCGAGAACGCGGTCGTCTACTCCGGCCTGCACGCGATCTGGACCTACCGGTTGACGCACCGGCTCTGGCTCGCGCGAGGACTGCCGGGGTCGCGCTTCGCCGCCCGGGTCGTCGCGCAGGTCGCCCGGTCGGTCACCGGCATCGAGATCCACCCGGGTGCGCGCATCGGCCGCCGGTTCTTCATCGACCACGGCATGGGGGTCGTCATCGGCGAGACCGCGGTGGTCGGCGACGACGTGGTGCTCTTCCACGGCGTGACGCTCGGCGGCCGGGGTGGCGAGCACGGGCCGGGCGCGCGGCGGCACCCGCGGGTGGGGGACCGGGTGGTGCTCGGTGCCGGATCGTCCCTCATCGGGGCGATCACGGTCGGCGCGGACTCCGTCGTGGGCGCGAACACGGTCGTCACGAAGGACGTGCCGGCGGGGTCGGTGGTGACCGGTGTGGCCGGGACGGCCCGCCCGCGCTCCGGTCACGAGGGCGTGCCCCCGCTCTGACGCGCAGCCCGGTCGCGGCGACACGGGTCGCAGCGACCTCCGGTCGCGGTCCCGGACGGGAGGCACGGCGCGCTCCGTGCGCGCCGGGCCTCGTCCGGTGCGTGGTCGGGTCAGCTCTTCTCGCAGGCGATGCCGTCGGCGTCGCGGTCGAGCTTCTTGTTGGCCGCGTAAAGCTTGTCGTCCTTCTTGACGGTGCCCTTGAGTGCGCGGTACGTCACCTTGCCGGCCGAGGTCACCTTGTTCTTGGTGACGGACTTCTTCGCGATCCCGCCGGAGTACACGCGGTGCACGGCGTCGCAGTTCTTGTAGACGGTGGGGGCGGCCTGTGCGGCCGAGGCGCCGCCGACGACGGCGGTGGCGGCGAGGACGACGCTCGCGGCCGCCATGCTGAGTGATCGGGTCATCTGCATCCGCTCAGACTAGGGCCACCGCGAGGATCACTCATACCCCCGATCGGGGCCCGACCTCGGGCATGCTGGGGGCATGGACGGAGCAAGCCTGCACGAGGTGGCTGCGCGGACCGCGATGGGTCTGCCAGCGGTCGAGGAGACGCAGCCGTTCGGCGAGGGAGCCGTCGTCTACAAGGTGGTCGGCAAGATGTTCGTCATGACGTCCGAGCTGCGGGGCGTCCCGATCGTCAACCTGAAGTGCGCCCCGCCGCACGGAGCGGCGCTCGTCCGCGACCTGGCCGAGGTGACGCCGGGCTGGCACATGAACAAGCGGCACTGGATCACCCTCGCGCCCGGGGACGGCATCGACGAGACCCTCGTGGAGGACCTCGTCGCGAACGCGTACGACCTCGTGGTCGCCGGGCTGCCGCGCGCGAAGCGACCGATCGACCCCGTCCGCCGCACCCTGCCCGACTGACGACGACCCGCTGGGTCAGCCGCGTGCGAGTGCCTTGTCGAGCAGGACCCGCACCTTCGGCGCCACCGGACGACCCGCGTCGAGGACGGCACGCGCGCGTTCGGCGCTGACCCCGGCGAAGAGCTCGCCGATCGTCACGCCGTGGTCCGGCCGGTCTCGTACCTCGACGCCGTCACCGGCCTGCACCGGCCCGGACCGGACCACGCGGAAGTAGGCGCCGGGACGACCCTCCTCCGTGAAGCGTCGGACCCACTTGTCGAAGCGCATCCGGCGGGCGAAGGTACCGCACGGGATCCGCGGGATCGTGACCTCGAGGACGAGGGAGTCGCCGACGTGCCAGCGCTCGCCGGTGACCGCGCCGGTCACGTCGAGCCCCGAGGTCCGCAGGTTCTCACCGAACAGCCCCGGCGGGACGTCGCGGCCCAGTGCGTCGGCGAAGAACGCGGCGTCCTCGTCCGCGTACGCGTAGACCGCCTGGTCCTCGCCGCCGTGGTGCTTCCGGTCGGCCTGCACGTCGGCGTACAGGCCGAGCGGGCGGACCCGGACCGGCCCCTCGACCGGACGCTTGTCGATGGCCGTGACGCCGATCGTCCCGGAGTCGGGCAGGAGCCGCTCGACGCGGCAGACGGCGGTCACCAGGGGCACGGCACCAGCATGCCGTACGGAGGCCAGCGGCAGAAGTCGGGTGCCGCGTGTGACGAAGTGCCGTCCTGCTCCGTCCTGTCGGTGGAGGCCGTCTCCACGGCCCGAGGAGGAACGACCATGACCGACACCCCGAACCCGCGCACCGACCCCCGTCACCGCACCGCGCGGACGCACCTGCTCGCGCAGGCGCGGGTCCGTGCCCTCGCCGCTCGGCCGGTCGGACCGTTCCGGGTGACCTCGGCGCACGGGTTCCGCGCAGGTGCCCGGTGAGCGGGACGTCCGCCCGTGCTCAGGAAGACCCCATCCGACCCCGGTAGAAGGATCCCGTGCCCCACCAGCTCCTCACCGACCTCGACGACGCCGTCCTCGCGGGCCGGTCGTCCGACGGCGACGTCCGGGCGTTCGAGGTCCTCATCCGCCGCTACACGCCCCTGCTGCGGGCGTACGCACGCCGCACACTCGGGTCGACCGACGAGCTCGACGACGTCGTGCAGGAGACGTTCATCACGGCCTGGGACCGGCTCGACCGCCTCGAGGACCACGCCAAGGTCAAGTCCTGGCTCATGCGCATCCTCAGCCGGAAGTGCATCGACCGCATCCGGGCCCGTCGGTTCCACGACGACGTCACCGAGATCGAGGTCGAGGCGCCGTCGGACGACGCTCCGGAGCGCATCGCCGAGGCACGCTCGCGTGAGGAAGCGGTGGAGACCGCCCTCGCCGAGCTCCCCGAAGCGCAGCGCCGGTGCTGGCTCATGAAGGAGGTGCTCGAGTACTCGTACGACCAGATCGCCGAGGAGCTCGACCTCCCCGTCTCGACCGTCCGCGGGTTGCTGTCCCGAGCCCGGAAGAACATGATCCGTCTCATGGAGGGATGGCGATGACCGATCCCGAGCACGTCCGGCTCGAGTCCCTCGAACCCGACGACCTCGACGGCCACTCGATCGACGAGCTGGCCGACTACCTCGACGCGGGCATGCAGCCCGCGGACCCGACCATCGACGACTCCCCGGCGTGCCAGAACGCGCTCGCCGCCCTCGTCCGGCTCCGGCAGACGTCCCTCGGCTCCCTCGAGGCCGCCGCCGCCGAGGAGGCCCCGGCCGACGAGTCCTGGGTGAGCGGTGTCCTCGCGAACATCTCGCTCGAGGCCCGTGCCGGCCGTGACGTCCCGCTCCGCCCGGCGGCGCCGACTGAACGTCCGGTGATGACCGAGGGC
The DNA here is from genome assembly GCF_030406605.1 of Curtobacterium sp. 458. NCBI lineage: Bacteria > Bacillati > Actinomycetota > Actinomycetes > Micrococcales > Microbacteriaceae > Curtobacterium > Curtobacterium sp. 458. The sequence goes on from NZ_CP129104.1 coordinate 2,030,139, forward strand.
GCCATCCGGTCCCTCGTCCGCAGCGCCGGCGACGGCGTCGGCGACGCACTCATCGCGCGCTGCACGCTCGAGGGCGACGTGACCGAGCTCGGGGCGCCGGTCCGGGTCGTCGTCGAGATCGCGGTGCGCTCCGGGGCGACGATCCGCACGGTCGCCGCCGAGGTGCGCGAGACCGTCGCCCGGGTCCTCGCCGACCAGACCGACCTCGTGGTCGACTCGGTCGACGTCGTCGTCCGTGACCTGCTGCCCCGCACGGACGACACCGACGCCGATGCCCGCCACACCGCCGCCGACGCAGCCCCCGAGGAGGACGCATGAGCCCCGCCGACGACATCCTCGGCGCCGTCGAGGCCGCCGTGCTCGAGGTCCCCGGGGTCGCCGACCTCTACCGCGCCCGGCCCACCCTCGGCAGCACCGTGTCCGCGGTGAAGAGCCTGGCCGCCCGGACGGCACCGAGCCGCGTCGTCCTCGACGGTGACGTGCTCCGGATCGTCATCGGCACCGACCTGTCCCGGCCGGCGCCCGAGACCGCCCACGAGGCACACGTCGCCGCACTCGCCGCGGCCACCGAGCACGGCCTGGCCCTCAGCCGGGTCGACGTCCGCGTCGCCCGGATCGGCTGACCGCTCCCGAGCGTCGACCGGCGGTGCTCACCGTCGGTCCGCCACCTCCAGCACGACCACGATCGCCGCGACGAGGACCGCGGTCACGACGACCGACACCTCCGGGACGAGGACCGAGGCCGCGATCCCGAGCGCCAGCACGACGACGAGGGCGTTCCGACCGACCGACAGCGACGGACGCAGCGCGAGCGCCCAGATCGCCAGCACGAACATCGCGACCGGGACGGCGATCGTCGCCGCGACGGTGCCGTGCGACAGGTCCGCCTCGCCCGCGTCGGCGCTCACGGCCACCTCGATGCCGGAGGGCAACGCTCCTGCTGCGGCGAACACGACGTAGTGGCCGTAGCCGAACACGAGTGCGGTCCGGAGGGACCGGATGTGCGCGTGCTGCTCGCGGGAGAAGTAGATCCACCACATGCCGGCGACGATCACGAGGCCCGCGGCGGCGAGCACGAGCAGGGGCCCGAGGTGGTCGGCGTCGGCGATGCCGTCGATGACCGCGCTCGCGGACGCGACGAGTCCCTCGCCGAGGACGATGAGCGTGAACAGCGAGTACCGCTCGGCGATGTGCCGCGTGTGCCACGGGGTGGTCCGCGACCCCTGCTCGGCGAACGGCGGCACGAGCACCTCGAGCAGGATCAGCACGGGGACCACCCACGGGCGCGCGGCCTCTGGAACGGCCAGGGCGAGCACCCAGAGCACCTGGACGACGACGATGCCGACCGCGTACCGGAGCGCGGTCCGGCGGTACTCGGGCGACGACCCCGCGGCGCGGAGCCACTGTGCGACGAGGGCGAGGCGCATGACGACGTACCCGACGACGGCGATCGTGAGGTCGCCCTCGGCCATGAACGGGCGCACCCCGGCGGCGAGGACGAGCACGCCGGCCATCTGGACGAACGTGGTGACGCGGTACAGCCAGTCGTCGGTGTCGAACGAGGTGGCGAACCACGTGAAGTTGATCCACGCCCACCAGATCGCGAAGAACACGAACGCGTAGGCGACGACCGCGGTGCTGACGTGTCCCTCGGCCTCGATCTCGTGCAGGTTCGTCGCGGCGAACCCGACCGCGACGACGAAGACGAGGTCGAACAGCAGCTCGAGCGGGCTCGCGGCGCGGTGCGCCTCGGCGGGGTCGCGCGGCGCCATGCGGCGCAGTCCGGTCGTGGTCACGGAGCATGCCTACCGCACTCCGGGCGCGACCACGAGACGGCCGGGAGATCCGGAAGGATCAGTAGAAGTTGGACGCCTGCGAGTGTCCCCACGCGGCGCACGGGGTGCCGTACGCGTCGGCGATGTACTGCAGACCCCACTTGATCTGGGTGGTGGCGTTGGTCTGCCAGTCCGAGCCGATCGTCGCCATCTTCGAGCCGGGGAGCGCCTGCGGGATGCCGGTCGCCCCGCCGTTGCTGTTCACGGCGCGGTAGTTCCACCCGGACTCCTTGGTCCAGAGGTTGTCGAGGCACTGGAACTGGTCGGAGCCCCAGCCGTACTGCGAGGACGCGAGCGAGCTCGCGGTCGCCTTCGCACCCGCCACCGTGTTGCCCGCGGCGAGCTTGCGTGCCTGCTCGGCGGCTTCGGCGGCGGCCTTCTCGGCTGCTGCCTTCTCCGCGGCGGCCTGCTCGGCCGCGGCACGCTTCGCATCGACGTCGGACTTGTCCTGCGCGGCGCTGGCCTCGGCGACCTGCTGCGTGGCGGCGACGGTGGACGCGATCCGGTTCGTCAGCGCGGCGCCGGAGAGCGTGCGGTAGTCGTCGAGTGCGTCGACGCGCTGCTCGAGTTCCGCGGTGTCGGTCTTGTGGTTCGCGTCGGCGAGCACGACCTGCGCGCTCGAGATCGTGGCCTGCGCCTGGGCGCGGTCGAGCGCGGTGCCGTCGAGCGCGGGAGCGGACGTCGGGCTGGCCGTCGGGACGCCGAGCGCCTCGCCGAGTGCGGGCTGCGTCCCGACCAGCACACCGCCGCCGGCGACGGCCAGGACGGCTGCGCCCGCGGCGACGAGGGTCGTCCGGTTGCGGACGGCCCGCCGCACGCGTCGGGAGGGGGAGTCGAGGGCCTCGCGTCGGGTGGAGGCGGTGGTCGTGGGGAGTTCGGTGGTGCGTCGCTTCATCGGTTCCGGTGGTCGGCCGACTCGGGCGCGGACCGTCCCGGGCACGCCGGGGTGGGGGAGGCGTGGAGGTCGGGGACGGTGGGACCGTCGGGGTCCGCGAGTCGGGTGAGGCCCGGACGGTGGTGTGGGGCCCGTCCGTCCGCCCTCCGGTGACCGTGGGAGGTCACGCCGTGGCGGAGCCGACACGATGACGCGTCACGCTGGGCAGCGCGTCCAGGAACACTGGCAGAACGGTCCGTCCGCCCGTTGGTAACGGTTCGGTAACGACCGGATCAGGGGTCAGGAGGTGGGAGGTTCCTGGGTGCGCTCGCCCTGCGCGATGCGCTCCAGGACGCCGAGGGCGTTCGCGATCGCGTCGACGTCCGCGTCGGGGAGGTCGTGGATGAGTTCGGCGACGATGCCCGTGCGCTGCGACCGTGCTTCCTCGACCGCTGCGACACCGGCCGGCGTGGCGCTCACCATGAACGCCCGTCCGTCCCGCGGATCGGCCTCGCGCTCGATGAAACCGCGCTGCTCGAGTTCGGTCAGGATCCGCGTCATGGTGGGCTTCGTGACCACCTCGAGGCGGGAGAGGTCGCCCGGTCGCAGGGGCCCTTCGCGCTCGATCGTCGCGAGGGCGGACACGATGCCGTACCCGAGTGAGGCGGAGTCGGTGCGGGCACGTCGGTTGATGCGTCCGACCGCTGCCGCGAGTCGGGCCGCGATGGCGGTCCGGTCGGTCTCGCGAGCGCTCATGGGTGGCCTCCGGGTTCGGCTCTCAGGGGGTCGTCCAGATGCTACCGGGCAGGCTGAGTGCGGCCGGTACAACCGTACCTGTCCGGACGTACAGGGTTCTCAGTGCTTCTCGCCCGGAAGCTGGTGGATCGCCTCGGTCGCGAGCTCGGCGGCGACGTTGTCGCCGGCCTCGGTCGCCGCCCGGAGCCGCTTGAAGTCCTCGGTCATCCGGTCCCAGTCGACGAGCTCGTCGAGGTTCGGCAGGCGGAGTCGGAACCCGAGCCCGTCCGTGGTGTCGCGGCACACGCGCTGCAGGTCGGCGTTGCCGCACTCGGCGACGTAGAGTCCGAACACGTCGAGGGCGTCGTGGTTCACCGCGGTGACGTCGTGGGCCTCGAACTCGGCGATCGTCGTGTCGAGCGCGGCGAGGATCTCCTTCCGGCTCGCGGACCCGAGCCGGGGGACCGCGAGGCGCACGACGCCGCCGAACAGCACACCGAGGGTCTGCAACGCCTCGACGACCTCGTCCGGCTTGGGCGTGGTCACCCGGGTGTACCGGTTCGGCGCCATCTCGATGAGCCCGGCGCGGGCGAGCTGGCTGAGGGCCTCGCGGATGGGGGTCCGGGAGACACCGAGCCAGGCGATGAGCTCGTCGTCGTTGAGTCGCTCGCCCGGTTCCAGCGTGCCGTCCATGATCGCGTCGTGGATCTTCGCGCGGACGGTGTCGCGGAGCAGCTGGTGCTCGGTGGGTGCGCTGGTGGGGACCGGCATCGGGGGACCCTCCTCGAGGTCTGCTCGTCGTGCGACCGACACTCCGGGTGCGGCCGTACGGATCACCGTACCTGATATACGGTCAGCGGTCGCCGGGCGAACGGGGTACCGGTCCCGCGTCGAGCAGTCGGAGGGTCACCGGGTCCTCCTCGCCCCCGTACCAGCGGTCGAGCGCGGCGCGGAACGGGACGGGGTCCGGCGCGGCCCGGGCGAAGAGCGTCGACGAGGACCGCGCCTTCACGGCGTCGACGCCGCCGAGCAACACCTCGGCCGACGGCGCCGGAGCCTCCGTCAGGACCGCCACGGCCTCGAGCAGCCGCGGCCCGAGCACCGGGTCCGCCAGGTACCGCGCGGCCTGGTCGAGCCCCGTGATCGCGAAGTGCTGCGCGGTCGGACTGCGTCCGAGTCCGGCGAGTTGCGGGAACACGAACCACATCCAGTGCGTCCGCTTGCGTCCGGCGCGGAGTTCGGCGAGCGCGGTCTCGTACACGCCCTCCTGCGCGGTGACGAACCGGACGAGGTCGGGGTCGGTCACCGAACCACGTCCCCCCACGCGTAGCGGACGGTCGTCGCGTCCACGACGAGCGCCGAGTCGGGTGCCCGGTCGAACAGCCCCGGCAGCCCGACGGCCGCGGGGAGGTCGCCCGACAGCTGCTCGACGCGCGCCGACCGGATCGTCAGCGGCGGGTGCTGCCGCTGCCAGAACACCGTCTGCGCGAGGTGCCGCGCGTGGATCCCCGCGCGCGTCGTGAGCTCGACCGCGAGCGGCGCCGTCGTGACCGGACCGGCCACGACACGGACCGCGGCGGCGTGGCGGGGGCGCGGCGAGCCTCCCGGCCTGCCCGTCGGTGTCAGCCGCAGCGCCCGCGCGGCGCGGAACGGGTGGAGCGCGCGGTTCGGGTGCCGCACGGACCGGTGCGCGACGGTGTCCCCGCGTCGTCGCGAGCCGGCGTGCGCGAACGTGTACGGGACACCGAGGAGCGCGTGCGCCGCGACGATCGCCGGCACGTTGTCCGTGTCGACCGTCCGGTAGGCGACGCCGTGCCGTCCGTGGTCGTCGACCGTCAGGACCTCGAGAGTGACCTCGGTCATCGAGTGGAGCCGCCCGGACGGCGGGAAGGGCGGCACCCGCGTCTCGCGGAAGACGTAGGCGGAGAGCCCGACCCAGGCACTGCCGTCCACGACGTCCGGACGGGTCCCGCGCGGGAGCATCCGGCCGAGGACGTCCGGGTCGTGCCGCCAGTGCGCGAAGACGATGTCCTCCCACGCGTGCACCGTCACGGGCCGGTGCAGCAGCGGGACCGCCGCGCGCGCCTCGCTCATCCGCCGTGCCGACCCACGCGGGCCGCCCACCAGACCAGCGGCGCCTGCAGCGGCAGCCGGAGCACGGACACGAGCCGCATCGCCCGGGACGACCGCGGGGAGTCGAGGAGGTCCTTCGCCATCTTGACGTTGGCGGGGAAGACGGCGAGGAACAGCGCTCCGGCGGCCCACCCCGCGGCACGTCGGGTCGTGGGCACCGCGAGTCCCGCCGCGATGCCGAGCTCGGCGACGCCGGACAGCAGCGTCGTCAGGCGGGGCGGGAGCGCCTCGGGGACGATCCGGTCGTAGGTTCGCGGGCGGAGGAAGTGGGTGACACCGGCGCCGCCGAGCACGACCGCGAGGGCGGCAGCGGTGCGGTTGGCGCGTCTGGTGCGTTCACGTCGTCGCATGGCCCCATCGTGCTCGTCGCTCCCTCGGAACGCGCAGCGAGGCAGTGCGCAGTGCGCAGTGCTGCGGCGCGCAACGCGGCGGTGTGCAGCGCGCGGGCGCGCTGCCGTCGCGCCGCGTCAGGCCAGCGCGGTCGCGACCAGGTCGAGGACGGCCGCCGCCACGTCGGCCTTCGACCCGGAGGTCTCCCGCACGACCTCGCCGCCCGGGGTGAGGACCTCGATCGCGTTCTCCTCGCGCTCGAAGCCCGACGACCACCCGACGTGGTTGACGACCAGGAGGTCCGCCGGCTTCCGCGCGATCTTGGCCCGCCCGAGCTCGATGCGGGCCGCGCGGTCGGGCTCCGTCTCGGCGGCGAACCCGACGATGATCTGCCCCGTCCGCCGGTTCGCCACGAGCTCGGCGAGCACGTCGGGGTTCCGGACGAGCTCGAGCGTGAGGCGGTCGCCCTGCGCGTCCTTCTTGAGCTTCTCGGCGTGCACCTCGGCCGGCCGGTAGTCCGCCACCGCCGCCGTCATCACGACCACGTCCGCGTCGACGGCCGCCGCGCGCACGGCGTCGGCGAGCTCGAGGGCGGACCCGACGGACACCACCTCGACGCCGAGGTCGGCGGTGAGTCCGGCGTCTACGTTCGCCACGACCAGGGTGACAACGGCCCCGCGGCCGGCGGCGTCCGCCGCGAACGCCACACCCTGCCGACCGCTCGACCGGTTGCCGACGAACCGGACGGGGTCCACGGGTTCGCGGGTCCCCCCTGCGGTCACCAGCACGCGCACCCCGCGCAGGTCACCGGCCGGGAGGGACGGTGCGGTCCCGGTGGACAGACCGGCGTCGTCGGGGTGGTCGGCCTGGTCCAGCACCGCCAGCGCGGCCTCGACGATGTCCTCGGGCTCCGACATCCGGCCGATGCCGGCGTCGTCCCCGGTCAGCGCGCCGACGACCGGCCCGACGAAGCGGACGCCGCGGGCGCGGAGGGTCTCGACGTTCGCCCGGGTGGCCGGGTGCTCCCACATCTGCGGGTGCATCGCGGGTGCGACCACGACGGGCGCCTCGGTGGCGAGGAGCGTCGTGCCGAGCAGGTCGCCCGCGAGACCCGCCGCCATCCGGGCCAGGGCGTCCGCGGTCGCCGGGGCGACGACCACGAGGTCGGCGCGGCGGCCGAGCGCGACGTGCCGGACCTCGGCGACGTCGTCCCAGACGCTCGTCGTGACCGGGTTGCGGCTGAGTGCCTCGAGGGTCGGGAGCCCGACGAACCGCAGGGCGCCCTCCGTCGGGACGACGTGGACCTCGTGGCCGCGCTTGACGAGGTCGCGGACGACCCCGACGGCCTTGTACGCGGCGATGCCCCCGGTGATGCCGACGACGACCGTGCGGCTGTGCTCTGCTGCTGCGCTCACACCCGTCACGCTACCGGCGGTGCCCGTGCGAGGATCGGACCCATGTGCACCGTCGTCGTCCGCGTCGCGCCCGGCTCCGAGTGGCCCGTCACGGTGCTCGCCCTCCGCGACGAGTCGCCCGAGCGTCCGTGGGACCCGCCCGCGGCCTGGTGGCCGGACCTCGACCCCGGCGTCCGGGGTGTGCGCGACCGCTCGGCCGGCGGAGCCTGGCTCGCCGCGTCCGACGCCGCCGGACTCGCGGTCGTGCTGAACCGCGGCGAGCCGGTGCCGAGCGAGGACGGCACGTGGACGACCCGCGGCGTCGTGCCGCTCGACGCGGTCACCGGCGTCCTGCCCGGCCACGACGGCACCCTGCCGACCACCCGCGCGTTCAACCTCGTGCGCGCCACGGCCGGCGGCGCCGAGGTCGTCACCTGGGACGGCGCGGCCGTCCGCACGACCGAGCTCGAGCCGGGCGTGCACATGGTGACGCACGGCGAGCCGGACGACCCCGCCGCACCCCGCATCGGCCGGTGGCTCGAGGCCTTCCGCGCGGTCGACGCCCCGGTCGGGCCCCCGGTGCTCGGGCCCTTCGACGAACTGCGCACCGCCGACGCCGGTGAGGACGCGGGCGACGGCTGGAGCGGCTGGTTCGGCGTGCTCGCCGCCTCCGCCGAGCTGCCGACGGACCACCCGGACGCCATCCTCCGCGACGCCCACGAGGCCGAGGGGCACATGACGACGCTGTCGATCGTCGCCGCGGCGGTCGGACCCGAGCGGACCGTCCTGCAGCACGCGCGGCTCACCGAGCCCGGACGACTCGACGGCTCGGTCGAACTGCACCGCGCCTGACCGACCCGGCACCGCGCCGACCCTCCCGAGCTGCGCCGCGCCTGAGCACACCCGCAGCGCCACGCACGGGCGGGCCGTGGCCTGCGGGCGTAGCTTCGCGCTCCGTGACCACCAGGACCCGGAGCGTGCTCGTCGTCGGCGTCGCGGCGCTCGCCGTGCTCGCCCTCGGCGCCTGCAGTGAGCAGCCCTCCGCCGCCGTCGGTGCGGAGTCGTCGCCGAGCGCCAGCGCGCGTCCGACGCCCACGCCGGGGCCCGGCACCCCGTGGGACGAGGCGGAGGACGTCGGTGTCGTCGCGATCGGCGACTCGATCACCGGCGGGCACGGCCTCACGACCGCGGAGGCCTGGCCCGCGCTGATGGCCGACACGAACGGCTGGTCCCTCACGAACCTGTCCTGCGACGGTGCCGGGGTGGCAGCGCTCGGGGACGACGACGACTGTGCGAGCGCCTACCCGACGCTCGTGAAGCGCGCGGTCGGACTCCGTCCGCAGGTGGTCCTGCTGCAGGCGAGCTCGAACGACCTCGGGCTCGACACCGCCGAGATCCGGAGCGCCACCGACCAGGTCGTCGACGACGTGCACCGGCGGATGCCGCGCGCCCGGGTGATCGGACTCAGCGCGATCTGGAACCAGGATGCACCGCCCGCGCAGCTCGCGAAGATCTCGAAGGCGATGCGCGTGGCACTCCAGCGCGAGGGTGGGACCTACGTGGACATCGGCGAGCCGTTGCGGGGTCACGCGGACTGGATGCAGTCGGACGACGTGCACCCGACGGTGCGGGGTCAGCAGGCGATCGCGGCCGCGGTCACGGCGGCGTTCACCCGCGACGACGTGCAGTTCTGACGGACGCGCCGTGCGCCGTCCCTCCCGAGCAGCCCTCGTCGTCGCCGTCGCGGTGGCGCTCTGCGGCGTGCTCGCCGGTTGCTCGTCGGACGAGTCGGCGGTCCTGTCGATCGGGTCGCTGCCGACCGGGGCACGCGTGGTCGTCATCGGCGACTCCATCACGATCGGGCACGGACTCCGGCCGGCGCAGGCGTGGCCCGAGCTCCTCGCCGCACGCGACCACCTCCGGCTGACCGACCTCGGCTGCGACGGTGCCGGGGTGCTCGCCGAGGGGGACGACCAGTGCTCGGCGACGTACGAGGAGCTCGCCGAGCAGGCCGCGGCGCTCCACCCCGCGGTGGTGGTGCTGCAGGCCAGCTCGAACGACCTCGGGCAAGACGACGACGAGCTCGACGGCGCGACGCAGCAGCTCGTCGCGGCCGTGCACCGACTCCTGCCGCGGGCCCGGGTCGTCGGCCTCAGCGCGGTCTGGGACCAGGACGCCCCGCCCGCCCAGCTCGCCACGATCTCGGCGGCGATGCACACCGCGGTGGCCGGCGTCGGCGGGTCCTGGCTCGACCTGGGGCAGCCGCTCCGCGGGCACCCGGCGTGGATGCAGGCCGACGACGTGCACCCGACCGCCCGTGGTCAGCGCGCGCTGCTCGCGGCGGTGAGCGGAGCCCTGGAGCGCGACCACCTGCGCTGGTGAGCCGGCGGGCGGGCGCGCACCGCGCCTCCAGGCCGGTCAGGCGGGCGGCGCCGTCCCCGTGAGGTCTTCGGCGACCGCCCAGAGCGAGCGGGCGAGGTCGGCGCTCCGGGCCGACCGGGGGACCGACGCCACCGTGGTGGGGCCGGTGAGGCCGCCGAAGCCCGCGGGCCCGTAGTAGGCGCCCCCGACGGCGTTCGGTCCGACGGCCGCGTACAGCAGCGGTTCCGACCCCTGCTCGACGTCCTGCGTGAACGGCAGCGCACGGTCGTGCGTCCGGACCGGCTTCGACCGGCCGAGCGACCGCCCAGCGGACTGCAGGTTCGTCCGCGTGTAGCCCGGGTGCGCCGCCGTGCTGACGAGGTCCCAGTCCCGCTCCACCGCGAGACGGTGCAGGTGCAGCGCGAGGAGCAGGTCGGCGAGCTTCGACTGGCCGTACGCCCGCCAGCCGTTGTAGCCGCGCTCCCACTGCAGGTCGGGGAACCGGACGGTGCCGAAGAGCGCGGCGAGGCTGGACATGGTCGCGACGCGAGGAGCCTCGGCGCGCAGCAGGACCGGGAGCAGCAGGTTCGTCAGGGCGAACGGGCCGAGGAAGTTCGTGCCGAACTGGAGCTCGAAGCCGTCGACCGTCTCGAAGCGCTTCGGCGGCGCCATCACGCCGGCGTTGTTCACGAGGACGTCGAGGGGTCGGTCGTCCGCTGCGATGCCGTCGGCGAACCGGCGGACGCTCGCGAGGTCGGCGAGGTCGAGCTCGCGGACCTCGACGTCGACGTCCGGATGGGCGGCGCGGACGTCACGAGCGGCGTCCTCGCCCTTGGACACGGTCCGGACGGCGAGCACCACGGACGCGCCGGCGGCGGCGAGGCGGGTGGCGGTCTCCTTGCCGGTCCCGCTGTTCGCTCCGGTGACGACGATGCGGCGGCCGGTCTGGTCGGGGATCTGCGGCATGGGCGTGACGGTACTCGGGGCGGGTGCGGGGCTGCTGCGCGCCACCGATCCGTGGTAGATTCATGCATACGCATTGAACGGCACGCCGCAGGAGGATCCATGAGCAACGCATTCGGCACCGACCGCCCCTCGGACGTGCCGCCGCCCGCACCCGACCGCGTCGGCCCCGTGCAGCTCGGCCTCGACACGTTCGGCGACGTCACCGAACTCCCCGACGGCTCGGTGAAGTCGGACGCGCAGAGCATCCGCGACGTCGTCGCGCAGGCCGTGCTCGCCGACCAGCTCGGCATCGACTTCATCGGCGTCGGCGAGCACCACCGTGCCGACTTCATCGTCAGTGCACCCGAGGTCGTCCTCGCCGCGATCGCCGCCTCGACGAAGGACATCCGCCTCGGCTCCGCGGTCACCGTGCTCTCCTCGGACGACCCGGTCCGCGTCTACGAGCGCTTCGCCACCGTCGACGCGATCTCCGACGGGCGCGCCGAGGTCATCCTCGGCCGCGGGTCCTTCACCGAGTCGTTCCCCCTCTTCGGCCACGAGCTGAGCGACTACGAGGTCCTCTTCGAGGAGAAGCTGCAGCTCTGGGCCGCCCTCCGCGGCGGCGACAAGGTGACCTGGTCCGGCACGAAGCGGGCGCCGCTCGTCGACCAGGACGTCTTCCCGAAGCTCGAGCACGGCCCCATCCCGACCTGGATCGGCGTCGGCGGCTCCCCGCAGTCCGTCATCCGCGCCGCCTCGTACGGCATGCCGCTGTTCCTCGCGATCATCGGCGGGCAGCCCGCGCAGTTCGCACCGTTCTCGCGGCTCTACCGCCAGGCCCTGACCCAGCTGGAGCTGCCGCAGCAGCCCATCGCGATGCACTCGCCCGGGTTCGTGGCCGCCACCGACGAAGAGGCCGCCGAGCGCTACTGGCCGTACCACAAAGCCGTCACCGACCAGCTCGGCCGGGAGCGCGGCTGGCCGCCCCTCGACGTCGCCGGGTACCGCGCCGGGCTCTCCGCGGGCGGCTCGCTGTACGTCGGTTCGCCCGAGACGGTCGCGCGGAAGATCGCACGGAACATGCGGATCCTCGGGGTCTCGCGGTTCGACATGCGCTACGCGACGGGCCGCCTGCCGCACGACGACATGATGCGGTCGATCGAGCTCTACGGCACACAGGTCGCGCCCCGGGTCCGCGAGCTGCTCGCGGAGCCGGTGCCGGTGCCCTGAGCACGGTGGTGCGGGCGGGTCGCGTGCCCTCGTCACACCCGGTCCGGCGTGGAGGCACGGTGCGCGCCCGTCACGTCGCTCTCGGCGGGCGCGGGTAGCGTCCGGCGCATGTCCCGGAACCCCGAGCCCACCGAACGACGCTTCCGCGGGAAGATCCTCGGCGTCGGCAGCACGTCCGGCGTCCGGATCGTCGTCGGGATGTGGGAGCGGTCGCCGTTCGGTCCGTTCACGGACGTCTTCCTCGAGCAGGCCGACGGCAGCTCGGTGCTGCTCGCGCCCGACGAGCTCGTCGCGGCGTACGTCTCCGGCACCTACCGGTTCGACACCGTCTCGGTCGTCGACGTCCGGACGCGCCGGACCGCCCGCGGCCTCGAGCTCGACGCCGGACCCCTGCAGGCCTCGATCGACGTCGGCGGGATCTCACCGCTCGGGCGGGTGCTCCGCATCGTCCCGAAGCCGGTCGCCCGGGACTGGCGGTGGCTCACCGTGATCGACCCGGTCGCCCGACTCCTCGCACCCGGGGCCGGGACGGCGGGCACGGCGGGGAACGGTCGTCGCGAGTACTACGGCGTGACCGGGGCGCACGACGTCACGGGCGTGCGGGGCACGTGGGCAGGAGCGCCGCTCGGGTCGATCGCCCCGCTCGACCCGCCGGTGGCGTTCGGGTTCGCGTCCATGCCGCGGATCCCGCAGGTGGTCGACGTCGAGACCACCATCCGCGAACCCGCCGTCTGACGACGCGACCGCGCGTGACGGGCTGGGCGACCACCGGGCGCGACCGACGGCGCGGGCGCGCACCGGGCCTCCAGGCAGACGCGTCCCAGCGTCCCGGAGCACACTGGTCCGAACGGAACGCGCCCCGGGGAGACCCGGCCGCACGTCGGGCACAACGGGGCGCACGACGAGGAGGACCAACCATGACCGACACCCAGGCCGACCAGCGAGCAGCCATCTCGGACATCGTCCACGGAGCCCGCACGGCGCTCCTCACCACGGTCAACGCCGACGGCGCGCTGCACGCGAGGCCGCTGGCGGTGCAGGACAAGGCGTTCAACGGGACGCTCCGCTTCCTGGTGCAGGACGGCAGCGAGAAGGTCGAGGACATCGCCCGCAACCCGCACGTGAACGTCGCGATCGAGTCGCAGGGCGGGTACCTGTCGATCGCCGGCACCGCCACCGTGACGCAGGACGAGACCGTCATCGACGAGCTGTGGTCCCCGTTCGCGGAGGCCTGGTTCCCCGAGGGACGCAAGGACCCGTCGATCCGGCTCCTCACGGTCGAGGGGGACTCGGTCGAGTACTGGACCCAGGACACCGGCCCCGTGGGGAGTCTCGTGCAGACCCTCAAGGCCGCACTCGGCAAGCAGAGCCAGCCCGACACGGGCGACCACGGGACGGTCGAGCTCTAGGGCCCTGCCGCTGTGGAACGACGAAGCCGCTGTCGCACGACAGCGGCTTCGTCGTTCCACGGCGACGCCGGGCGGGCAAGGTGCGGCGTCGCGTCAGCGGGTCACGGCGGGCCGAGCAGCCACAGCACCGCCACCAGCACCGGCTGCCCGAGGAGCGCGCAGGACACGAAGGTCCACCGCATCCAGGGCTTCGCGACGAGTTCGGGTGACCCGAACAGCGGTGCCAGCGGCATGAGCAGCCGCGGCGTCGAGGCCATCGGGAGCGACACCGCGAAGATGTACAGCGCGTACGCCGCCGAGTAGAGCACGGTCGTCGACCCGAGCTGCCGGGTCGAGCGCCGGAGCAGCCACACGGGGTACGCGACGAGCAGGAACACGACGATGAACACGCCCCCGACGCCGAGCCACCGCGACGCGATGAGGAACCACGGCGTCATCGGCGCGAAGTCGACCCGACCGATGAAGTTCACCCACCAGGACATCTCGGTCTCGAGGTAGGCGTTCGGCGTGCCGGTCACGTGCGACGCGATGAGTGGCCAGGCGACCCCCGCGGCGGCCATCACGAGCCCGGACCCCACGGCCGCGAGGCGCTCGCGCAGCGGGAAGCCGTCGAGCGTGCGGTCGGCGGTCCCCGTGGCCCGGTCGGCGCGACGGGCACGCACCCAGCGGACGAGCACCACGACCCCGAGCACGAGCGGGATCGCGAGGGCGCCGGGGCGGGTGAACGCCGCGACGACGCCGAGCAGGGTGAGGAGGCCGTACCGTCGGCGCTCGAGTGCGAGGAGCGCACCGAAGGTCAGTGCGAGGAACGTGCTCTCCGCGTACCCGACCTGCAGCAGGAACGACAGCGGGCCGCACGTGAAGAAGAACACGGCCCACATGCCCGCGCGGTGCCCGGCGTGGTCGCTGACGAGCCGGTACAGCAGGAACGCGGCGACGAGTCCGGCGCCGAGGGCGATCAGGGGCGCACCGACCTCGAACGTGATGCCGGTGGACGCCGTGAGCATGCGGATGGCGAACGGGAAGGCCGGCAGGAACGCCCACGCGTTCTGCGTCACGTGGCCGGCCGCGTCCGTCGGCAGCGTCGTCGGGTAGCCGTGCAGCGAGATCTGCTGGTAGTACTGCCCGTCCCACGCCGTCAGGAAGGTCAGGAACCCGTGGTCGTTGCCCCAGATCGCGTTGGCGGGGAGCGCACGACCGATCAGCGGGTACGCCAGCGCCAGCCAGAACGTCGACACGACGCGCCCGCCGAACCACACCAGGAGCACGGCGGACCAGGCCGGCAGGCTGGTCGCGAGGTCGGTGAACCGCCGTCGGCCGGTCGCGAGCGATCCGGAGAGCGTCGATTCGGGCGGCACGGGTCGAGGGTAGTCGTCCGCTCCCTGGGAGACCCAGCCGGGAGGCCCGCCCTGCGTTGTGCAGGACGGAAAGCGGCCGTCAGGTGGCCGGGCCGCGGAGCGCGCCGCCGCCTACGGTGGACGGAACGATCCAACCGACAGGAGCACCATGCCGAAGACCGCCGTCGTCACCGACAACGCGCCGAAGCCCGCCGGACCCTACAGCCAGGGCATCGTCGCGAACGGCTTCCTCTACACCGCCGGGTTCGGCCCGCAGGACCCCGCGACCGGTGCGATGGCCGACGACGTCGCCGGACAGACCGCGCAGGTGCTCGCGAACGTCGCGGCGGTCCTCGCCGAGCACGGGGCCACCCTCGACGACGTCGTGAAGTCGACCGTGCACCTCGAGCACTCCGACCGCGACTTCGCGGCGTTCAACGAGGAGTACGCGAAGCACTTCACGCAGCCGTACCCGGTCCGCACGACGGTCCAGTCGCACCTCGCGGGCATCCTCGTCGAGATCGACGTCGTGGCGGTCCTGCCCTCCGCCTGAGCGGGTCCTCACCCGGCACGTGGCGTACCGCGCGCCACGCGCCGGGTCGCCGCTGTCAGGACGCGGTCGTCCGGGCGGGATGACGGAACGGCGTCCGTCGCAGTCCCGCGCCCGGGGTCGCCCCCGTGAGCGCGCCGTCCCGGAGCACGGGGACGCCCGCGACGAGGACGTCGTCGATGCCCTCGGCGAGCAGCATCGGCTCGGCGTACGTCGACCGCGCAGCGACCCGCTCGGGGTCCACGACCACGAGGTCAGCGGTCCAGCCCGGCGCGACGGCACCGCGGCGGTCCAACTGGAAGAGCTCTGCGGGCAGCGTCGACAGGTGCTCCTGGACCTCCCACCACGAGAGCAGGCCGGTCCGGGCGTACTCGCCGAGGTACCGGGCGAACGTGCCGTACGCCCGCGGGTGCGGGTGCGTCCCGACGAAGATGCCGTCCGAGCCGCCGGTGTGGCCGCCGTACCGGTACAGCTCCGCCAGCTCGGTCGACGTCCGCGGGCGGGGTACCCGCATCACGACGGTCACCTGCAGCTCCGAGTCGACGAGCACGTCGAGCGCGAGGTCGACCGGGTCGGTCCCGGTGGCCTCCGCCGCGTCCGCGAGGGTCCGGCCCTGCAGCGCGTGGAACTCGGCGGCCGGCACGTGCGACAGGGTGATCTGCTCCGCCCAGTCCGAGCCGAGGTCCGCGCGTCCGAGCACCCGGTCGAGCACCGCGCCCCGGACCCGCGCACGACCGCCGTCGGCCGCCAGCGCCCGGGCGAGGTCGTCGGTGCCCGGGCGGGCGAGCTCCGCGGGCAGGAGCAGCATCGACAGGATCGTGCAGCCGCGCGAGTAGGGGTAGGCGTCGAACGACAGGGACACCCCGTTCGCTGCGGCCCGGTCGAGTTCGTCGAGGGCGAGCCGGACGGGGGCGTGCAGGTGCGACACGTGTGCGGAGCCGCCGACCGCGCGGCAGATGCGGACGATCTCGTCGATGCCCGCGGCGACGTTCGACTCGTAGCCACCGCGCATGTGCGTCACGTAGCGGCCCCGGACGGCGGCGGACTCGGCTACGAGGGCGGCGATCTCCTCGGTCGAGGCGTGCAGGCCGGGGACGTAGTCGAGCCCGGTCGCGAGGCCCACCGCCCCGTCCGCCGTTCCCTGTCGCACGAGCGCGCGCATGGCGTCGAGCTGCTCGTCGTCGGCGGGGCCGTCGTCGTCGCCCATCACCTCGTACCGGACGGTCCCGGCGGGCACGAGCGTCGCGACGTTGAGCGGCGTCGTACCGTCGTAGGTGGCGAGCAGCCCGGCGATCCCGTCGCCGCGGTAGGTCGGGTGCGGGCCGTCGATCGAGGCGAAGTACCGGGCCGCGTACGAGCCGTCGCCCGGTGCCGGCCCGACGCCGTCCTGCCCGGTGACGATCGTCGTGACGCCCTGGCGCAGGAGCGCGAGCTGCACGCGCTCGTCGAACACGAGGGACCCCGCGTGCGAGTGCGCGTCGACGAAGCCCGGCATGACGACCCGGTCGGAGCAGTCGATCACCGCTGCGTCGGCGGGGACACGGAGCCGTTCGCCGACCTCGGTGACCCGGCCGTCCGCGACGAGGACGTCCCGGCGGTGGAACCGGCCGTCGTCGCCGACGATCGACCCGCCGGCGAGGAACACCGGCGCCGTCATCGCGCCAGCGCCGCGACGAGCCGTTCCGCGCGTGTGCGGAGGCCGTCGAGGTCACCGTCCCGCAGGGCGTCGCCGACGAGCGGCGAGCCGAGGCCGACCGCGACCGCACCCGCCGCGAGGTAGTCGGCCGCGTCGTCCACGCCGATGCCGCCGGTGGGGATCACGTCGACGAAGTCGAGCGGTGCGAGCACCTGCTTCAGGAACGCCGGCCCGCCGAGCTGCGCGGCCGGGAAGACCTTGACCGCCCGGGCTCCGCGCCGCCACGCCGTGACGATCTCCGTCGGGGTCGCCGCACCCGGGTACCAGCCGAGGCCCCGCTCGTGGGCGCGCTCGCCGATGGCGGGATCGGTGTGCGGGCTGACCGCGAAGGTCGCGCCGAGCGCGGCGGCCTCGTCGAGCTGCCGGGGTTCGATGACGGTCCCGACGCCGACCGCGGCGGCGCTGCCGTACCGGTCGACCGCCCAGGCGATGCCGTCCTGCCAGCGCGGGGTGTTGGTGGTGAGCTCGATCGCTCGGACCCCGGACTCGACGAGCACCCGAATGACGTCCTCGACGTGCTCGCCCGTGCCGCCGCGGAGGACGGCGACCGCGGGTCCGGCGTCGTGGCGGTGCCTGGCCGTCGTGGTGGGGGCGGCGGTGTCGGTCATCGGGGTCCTCCTGTCGTCTGGGTGCTCGTCGCGCGTGCTCGTCGTCGGGTGACCATCAGCGGTCCACGCGGTCGTGCACGGCGTGGTCGACCTCCGGGGCATCGTCCACGGTGACGACCGCGTCGGGGTCCGGGAGTCTCCAGTCGCTCGCCACGGTGCAGGCGAGGGCCCCGGCGTCCGCCGCGCGGTCGAGCGCGACCGCCGGCTCGGCGCCACCGAGGACGGCCGCGATCCAGCCGGCCACGAAGGCGTCCCCGGCACCGACGGGGTCCACCACGCGGACGGGCGTCGCCGCTCGGCGGTGCAGGACGCCGTCGACCGAGGCCACCGCTCCGCGGGAGCCGAGCTTCACCACCGCGGTGCCGTGGGCCAGTGCCGCGAGACCGCGCGCGAGGTCGTCCTCGTCGTCCGGCTGCTCCTCGCGGCCGAGCACCAGCCGGGCCTCGTCGTCGCTCGCGAACACGGTCGCCGAGCGTTCGACCACCGCGCGGTAGCGAACGCGTGCGGTGTCCGGGTCGATGAGCTTCGGCCGGTGGTTGACGTCGAAGGAGACGGGGACACCGGCGGCCTCGGCGCGGTCGAGCACGGCGTCCACGGTGGCGCGGGAACGGTCCGAGAGCGCGAGGGTGATCCCGCTGAGGTGCACGAGGGCGGCCTGCTCGACGAGTCCGGCGGGGACGTCCTCGGGTCCGATCGCCGACCCGGCAGACCCTCGGCGGTGGTACGTCACGCGGGTCCGGCCGTCGGCCAGCCGCTCCTTCATCATGAGTCCGGTCGAGCGGTCCGCATCGGCGACCGCGACCACGTCGACGCCCGCGCCGCGGACGTCCGCCACGACGCGGTCGCCCGCCGGGTCCGTCCCGACGCGGCCGACCCACGTCGTCGGCACCCCGGCGCGGGCCAGGCCGATCGCGACGTTGCTCTCCGCGCCGCCGGTGTCGACGCGCATCGCGTCGAGGTCGGGGACGGCACCGACCGACTGTCCGCTGAGCAGGAGCATCGTCTCGCCCACGGTGACCACCCGCCCGGTCACCGGGCGCTCCGGGTCGTCGCCGTCCGGTTCAGTGCCAGCTGGGCGGAGGACGAACCGAGCGCGACCGAGATCTCGTGCGCCGTCCGGACGACCCCCGACCCGAGCTCGCGGACCGCGGCCGCCGGGAACCGCGACGCGAGCCCGGAGATGCTCATCGCCCCGACGACCTGGTTCGCGTGGCCGAACACGGGTGCGGCGACGCACCGGATGTCCGGTTCGTTCTCGCGGTCGTCGATGCCGTAGCCGCGCTGGTGCGTCCGGTCGACCTCGCGGCGCCAGCGCACGTCGTCCGTGATGGTGTGGTCCGTCATCGCCCGGACGGGCTCCGCGAGCACCCGGGCGAGCAGGTCCGGCTCCCCGAACGCCACGATGGCCTTGCCCGAGGCGGTGTTGCGCATCGGCAGCCGGTTGCCGATGCGGGACCCCATGCGGACGGTCCCGCGCGTCTCGACCTTGTCGACGTAGACGATGTCGGTGCCGTCCGGGACGACGAGGTGGCACGTGAGCCCGGTCCGTTCGGCGGTCCGGCGGAGGAACGGGGCCGCGGCGGCCCGGAGGTCGATGCCCTCGAGGTAGCTCTGGCCGAGGAGCAGCGCCCCGAGCCCGAGCGTGAACCCGGCGTCCGCGGTCCGGCGGAGCAGGTCGGTCTCGACCATCGGGGCCGTCAGGCGGAGGACGGTCGACTTCGACGTCCCGAGCTCCGTGGCGAGGGTGCCGAGGCTGACCGACACCTCGCCGTTCCGCGTGCGTTCGGCGACGTGGTCGAGCAGCCGGAGTCCGCGCCGGAGCGACAGGGCGGCGTTGCGGGCGGGGATGTCGGGTGAGGTGTTCACCGGAACTCCGTCTCGATCGTGTCGAGCACGGTGTCGTCGTCGGCGAGCACGAGGACCCGGCGCCACTTGTCGAACACCGTGCAGGGGTGGGAGATGCCGAACACCACGACGTCCCCCGGGACGAGGTCGGGCGCCGCGTCGGTGGTCCGCAGGTAGCAGTGCTGGTCGTCGAGGCGGGTGACGGTGACCGACCCGGGGACGGGAGTCACGGGGCGGGCGTCAGCCGTGCCTCCCGGCCGGACCTCGCGCACGACCGGCAGTCCCTCGTCGAAGCTGATGTCCCGCTTGCCGACGGCCACGAGCACGAGGCCGGGCTCCGGGGCGGAGGTGACCCGACCCCAGACGCGGATGGCGGCCTCGAGCCGCCCCTCCTCGGGGTGGCGGCCGAAGGGCGTCCGCTCGGCGTAGAAGCCGTCGTCGTGCGTCAGCGACGCTCCGGAGCGCAGCAGGACGTCGACGTCACCGGGCCGGGACTCGACGGCCTCGACGACCGCGTCGAACCAGGCGCTCCCGCCCATGCTCAGGAGCGTCCGGGGCACCCCGACGAACGGGTGGACCGCCGCGGTGACCGCGAGGACGCCGCGCACGTAGTCGCGGGCCTCGTCGGGGCCGGGCAGCCCGCCCTCGTAGCCGGTGACGCCGCGGAGCTCGAGGCCGGCGTCGTGTGCGGTGCGTGCGAGGGCGATCCCGTCCTCGGGGGACCGGACGCCCGTGCGACCGCCGGGGAACCCGACCTCGACGAGCACCGGGAGTGCTCCGTGGTCCGCTGCCGCGGTCACGCCGGCGGGGGAGTCGACCTGGAAGAGGACGTCGGCACCGGGGTCCTCGGTGCGACGGCTCGCGATCCAGGCCAGTCCGGCCGGGTCGAGCACCTCGTTCGCGATGAGGATCCGGTGGATGCCGTGCCGCCACGCCACGACGGCCTGCTGGACGGAGGCGACCGTGACGCCCCACGCGCCGAGGTCGAGTTGCCGGCGGGCCAGGGCGGGTGCCATGTGGGTCTTCATGTGCGGCGCGAACAGCAGGCCGTGGCGGTCGACGTACGCCTGCATCACGGCGGCGTTGGACGCGAGGGCGGACTCGCGGAGCGTCATCGCCGGCAGCAGGACGTCGTCGAGCACGTGCGTGGTCATCGGGCCTCCTCGTCGAGTGCGGTGCTGCCACGTTCGTCCGTCCGCCGCGGTGCGGACAACGCTGGTGGCCGCTCCATTGTGCAACGCAGAACGTTCGTCGCACGGGCCGTCGCGGATCCCGAGCAGGCATAGCATTTCGTTCGACATGACGACGACGACATCGACGCCCGCACCACGGCGGACCCACAGCACGGCGGTGGCCGTCCTCGTGGCCGGCACCTTCTTCATGGAGCTGCTCGACGGCACGATCCTCGCGACCGCCGCGCCCGCGATGGGCCGCGACCTCGGGGTCGACTCGGCTGCGGTCGGCGTCGCGATCACCGCCTACCTCGTGACTTTGGCCGTGTTCATCCCGGTGAGCGGCTGGGTGACCGACCGCGTCGGCTCGCGGACCGTCTTCGCCGCGGCGATCGCGCTCTTCACGATCGCGTCCGCACTGTGCGCCGCGTCGACGGGGCTCGTGGAGCTGACGCTCTGGCGCATCCTGCAGGGCCTCGGCGGCGCGATGATGGTGCCCGTCGGCCGGCTCGTCGTGCTCCGGAGCGCCGGACGCGACCAGCTCGTCACGGCGATCGCGATCCTGACCTGGCCGGCGTTGGCGGCGCCGATCATCGCGCCGTTCGTCGGCGGGGTGCTCGTCGACACCCTGACGTGGCACTGGATCTTCCTCATCAACATCCCCCTCGGTGTCGTCGCGTTCGTCGCCGCGCTCGTGCTCGTGCCCCAGGAGCGGGCACCGGAGCGCGTGCCGTTCGACTGGCTCGGGTCGCTGCTCGCGTGCTTCGGCCTCGGCGCGCTCGTCGTGATGGCATCGCTGCTGGCGCTCGACGTGGTGCCGGTCCTCGCGGTCGTCGTCTCCGGGGTCGTCGGCGCGGTGTGCTGCTGGCTCGCGATCCGGCACTTCCGCCGGGCCCCGCACCCGATCATGGGGCTCGAGTCCTTCCGACTCGAGACCTTCCGGGTGTCGCATGCGGGCGGGAGCCTCTTCCGCCTGGCCGTCTCGGCCGTGCCGTTCGTGCTCCCGCTGCTCTTCCAGGACGCGTGGGGGTGGAGCGCGGTGCTCGCCGGGTCCGCCGTGCTCTGGGTCTTCGTCGGCAACCTCGGCATCAAGCCCATGACGACTCCGTTCCTCCGCTGGTTCGGGTACCGGCCCGTCATCGTCGTGTCGTCCGCCGTCGCCGCGCTCAGCGTCGTGGCGATGGCGTTCATGACGCCGGACACCCCGTTCTGGCTGCTCGCGGTGCTGCTCGTCGTGAGCGGTGCTGCTCGGTCGGTCGGGTTCACCGCGTACAACACGATCGCGTTCGCCGACGTCGAGCAGGCGGACATGACCCCGGCGAACACGCTCTCCTCGACGCTGCAGCAGACGGCGGCGGGGTTCGGCGTCGCGGTCGCCGCCGTGGTCATCCGCGCGGCGTCGGGGCTCGGCGGGTCGGGGCCGTACGTGGCCGCGTTCTGGGTCATCGCGGCGCTCCTCGTCGTCGCGTGCGTCGAGGGTTTGCTCATGAGCCGGACGGCGGGGGACACCGTGCGACCCGCCCGGCGGGGGCGGGTCCGCGCCTGACGTGTACCGGGCGCACCGCCGCCGCTGTCCGTTCGCGACCCGGTCACACGCCGGAAACCCGTCCCGCGCTACAGTCTCAGGAACCTGCTGCGGAGGCCGAGTAGTTTCGCTCCGGCAGGGTGACCCGGTACCCCGGACAGGACGCCACCCGGAACAGGAAGGCAGCATGGCCGCTCCACAGCAGCACGGGACGCTCGACCCCGACGCCGACGTGCAGCCGACCGCACTCCGCGTCGTCAGCTACAACCTCCGTGAGCACACCGCGAACGGCGAACTCGCGTCCCTGGCCGAGGCCTCGCAGGCCGACGTCCTGTGCGTGCAGGAGTGCGACTCGAACGACCTCGCTCCGTCCGTCGGTGGGCTCTCCCTCGCGGCGTCGACGAAGGCGAACCGGCTGGGCCTCGCGATCTACAAGCGCGACGACCGCTTCGAGCTCCAGGACTTCAGCATCCACTCGCTGCAGAAGTCGCTGCACGACCGGGTGCTCGCGCCCGCCCACGAGCGGCTCATCGCCATGCACCTCCGCGACCGCGAGGCCGACACCGAGGTCATCGTCGCCTCGTTCCACGCCTCGCCCCTGACCGCGACGAACTCCCTCCGCCGCAAGCAGATCGAGGCGGCGCACCAGTTCGTCCGCGACCTCTCGAGCGAGGCCCCGGCGATCATGGTCGGCGACTTCAACTACCCGTGGTTCCAGACGAACCTCCGCCGGAAGATCGAGCAGCACGGTTTCGCGCTGTCGCTCTCGGACCAGCCGACCTACCTGCGCTACCGGAAGTTCACCGGGCACTTCGACTTCGCGACCAGCGTCGGCCTGCACATCGCCGGCGTCGAGACGCTCCCCGCGGGGGTGTCCGACCACCGGCCGATCCTGGTCCGGGCGCACTACGAGCACCCCGGCGACACCGCCGGCTACCCGACGATCGACGCCCCCGCGGCCTGACACCTACGGCGCGGCGTCGCGCTCGGAGCGACGTGGAGGGGCTTGCGGCATCGTGCGTCGTGGGTCACGACTCCCCGTCCGTCGGGCAGCAGGCGGTCACGATTCGTCGCCGTCGTGCGGTCGGAGCGACACTTCGTGACCGCTCGGGAGTGGCGCGCGGGGTGTCGTGACCACGGACGGACGGACGGGAGGCGCGGTGCCAGCTGGCTCCGTGCCTCCCCCTCCGTCCACGGTCGCGTCAGCGACGCAACGTCGCGCGCGCCAGACGGTTCCCGAGGAACTGCCCGAGCTGGACGATGACCACGATCGCCGCCACCGAGACGTAGACGATCCACCAGTCGTAGCGCTGCGAGCCGTAGTTGATCGCGTACTCGCCGAGGCCGCCGCCACCGACGATCGCGCCCTGCGCCGTCATGTCGACGATGCCGACGTAGATGAACGTGTACCCGAGGATGAGCGGCCCGAGGCCCTCCGGGATGAGCACCGTCAGCAAGATCGACACCGGGTGCGCTCCCGACGCCCGAGCGGCCTCGACCACGCCGGGGTCCACCGCGAGCAGGTTCTGCTCCACGATCCGGGCGACGGCGAACGACGCCGCGAAGGAGATCGCGAACGTCACCGCGGGGACGCCGATGGTGGTGCCCACGACCTCCCGCTGCAGGGGACCGATCGCGGCCAGGAGGATCACGAACGGGATCGGCCGGACGATGTTCACGACGACGTTGACGACGGTGTGGACGGTCCGGTTGCCGAGCAGGTTGCCCGGGCGGGTGGCGTACAGCGTGAGCCCGAGGGCGAGGCCGATCACGCCGGCGACGACGAGCGAGATGATCGTCATCACGAGGGTGTCGCGCACCGAGGCGACGAAGACGTCGAACGTGTCGATCACGCTCTGGAAGGTGTTGTTCACGCCGCCGCCTCCTCGTCCACGGTGGTGCCGCTCGCACGCAGGTCGCGGACGGCCTCGTCGACGGCGTGCGGGTCGTCGCTCGTCAGCTCGTAGGTGAGCGAGCCGATCCGGCGCTCCCGGATCTCGCCCACACCGCCGAACACGAGTTCGGCCGTCACGCCGTGCGCGCGCCACGCGGCGTCGATGCGGTTCTGCAGGCCGACCTCGTCGGAGATCTGCACGGTGACGAGTCGACCGGTGTGGTGCTCACGGAGTCGCACGAGCTGCTCCGCGGACGGTCGGTCGTGCAGGGCCGTCCGGACGAACCGCTGCGCGGCCGGGGTCTGCGGCTTCGAGAACACGTCGTACACGTCGCCGACCTCGACCACCCGGCCGTGCTCCATGACGGCGACGCGGTCCGCGATCTGCCGCACGGCGTCCATCTCGTGCGTGATGACGATGATCGTGACGCCGAGCTCCCGGTTCACCCGGCGGAGCAGCCCGAGGACCTCCGACGTGGTGTCCGGGTCGAGGGCGCTCGTGGCCTCGTCGGCGAGCAGGAGCTCGGGGTTCGACGCGAGCGCACGGGCGATGCCGACGCGCTGCTTCTGCCCGCCGGAGAGCTGCTCGGGGTAGGCGTAGGCGCGGTCGAGCAGTCCGACGAAGTCGAGCAGCTCCGCCACCCGACGGTCGCGCTCCTGCTTGCCGACACCGGCGACCTTCAGCGGGTACGCGACGTTGCCCGCGATCGTCCGGGACCGGAACAGGTTGAACTGCTGGAAGATCATCCCGATGCGCCGACGCGCCTGACGGCGATCCCGCTCGGGGATCGCCGTCAGGTCCTGGCCGGCGACCGTCACCGACCCGGAGCTCGGGAGCTCGAGGGCGTTGACGAGCCGGACGAGCGTCGACTTGCCGGCACCCGAGTAGCCGATCACCCCGAGGACCTCTCCCTGGTGCACGTCCAGGGAGACGTCCTCGACCGCGGTGACGGTCTCGCCGGTGTCGGCGCGGCGGTAGTGCTTCGAGACGCCGCGGAGTTCGACGAGGGCAGACACTACTGCTTGGCCGCCTTCGCGTCCTGCTCGACGGTGGCGAGCTCGCTCTGCAGCTGGGAGGCGCTCACGTTGCGCGCGACGGCCTGCGGGTAGTCCTCCTTGAACGCCTTCTGCACCGCGCTGTCCTGGAACAGCTTCGCGAGGGCCAGGTAGGTCGTGTCGTCCTCGTCGGCCTTCCGGACGGCGAACACGTTGACGTACGGGGCTGCGCTGGCACTCGACGGGTCGTCCTTCGAGATGACGTCCTTGACCGGCAGGCCGGCAGCGGTCGCGAAGTTGTTGTTCACCACGGCTGCGGCGACGGAGCCCTGCTGCAGCGCGTTCGCGGTCTGCGAGGCGTCGAGGGTCTGCACGTCGACCTTGTGCGTCTCGATGTCAGCGGTCGTCGAGAACGCCGTCCCGCCGTTCTTCAGCGTGAGGAGCTTCGCGTCCTGCAGCACGAGGAGGGCACGCGCCTGGTTGATCGCGTCGTTCGGGATCGCGACCTTCGCGTCCGCCGGCAGGGCCGAGGCGCTGTCGTACTTCGTCGCGTAGAGCGGCAGCGGGTAGACGGCCGTCGAGCCGATCGGCTGCAGGTCGTCGTCCGAGGTGACGTTGTAGTCCGCGAGGTACTGGATGTGCTGGAACTGGTTGATGTCGACCTGGCCGTCCTTCAGCGCCGGGTTCGGCAGCGAGTAGTCCGAGAAGTTCACGAGCTGCACGGTGACGTTCAGTTTCTCCTTCGCGAGCTTCGTGTAGGTCTTCCAGTACGGCAGCGCCTTGTCCGCGACACCGATCTTCACCGTCTTGGCGGCACCGCCGTCGGCAGTCGCACCCGCTCCGCCGTCACCACCGGCACGGACGGCACCGACGATCACGGCGACGACGATCGCGACGACGACGACGGCCGCAGCGACGATCCAGCCGATCGGACGCTTGCCCTTCGGCTTCTGGGGCAGTGCAGGTGCGGACATGGTGCTCCTCGTGGGGTGAGCGGTGCGTGGTCTTCGACTCGCCCGCGGAGCAGCACTGGTCCGTGGCGTGCGACGAGTGTGACCGGTGACCCACGGGTGCCGCGAGTTGCGTTCCGCTGTGTTACAGCCGTGTGACAGCGCGGTCGGGTTCACTCGGACGGGTGCGGAGCATCGAACTCGTCCTGTCCCCGGCGTCGGACGCGGCCGTCCGAGCAGTGTGGGACGAGCTGATCGCTGACGACCTGCCGAGCCTCGGTCGGCACGTGTCGGCGTCGAACGCGCCGCACGTCACCCTCGCTGCCGGTCCGGACCTGCCCCTTCCGACCGGGTTCGACGCGCCCGTGCCCGCGACGCTCCGGCTCGGCGGTGTCCTGCTCTTCCCCGCCGGTCCGGAGCGGTCCGTGCTCGTCCGGGCCGTCGTCGTCGACCCGGCGCTCGCCGCCTTCCACGAGGCCGTCCACCGCGCTGCGCCCGGCGGCGTCGACACCTCGCTGCCGGGTGCGTGGTCGCCGCACGTGTCGTTCGCACGGCGGGTCCGGGACGTCGATCTCCCGCGGGCGCTGGCGGCACTCCGGCGGGCACCGCTGCCCGAGGTGCTCGAGGTGGGCGGCGTGCGGTTCTGGGACGGCGAGGCGGGGGCGGTCACGCCGCTGGCGTGAGGAGCGGGTCGGCGCCGGGACGGGCCTCCCGGCTGCGTCGTCCCGTCCGCGTCCCGCCGCCGTCGGCGTGCCGTCGTCAGACCCCGAGGACGCGCTCGGCGAAGGCGGAGCCGAAGACGCGGTCCGGGTCCGCGGCGCGGACCAGGTCGCGGACGGCCGGGAGGCGCGGGTACAGCCCGGCGATCGCCTCGCCGTCCAGGGAGCTCATCTTCCCCCAGTGCGGCCGCCCGTCGAAGGGGGCGAGCAGACCCTCGAGGTCGGGCAGGAGCGCCGCGACCTCGGCCGGGTGCTTCTTCCAGGTGAAGGCGATGCAGAGCACGTCCTCACCCTGGGTCGGACTCAGCCAGAACGGATCGGCCGCCATCGTCCGGAGTTCGCAGACGTGCAGGTGCGGCTGGATGCGCGCCGCCATCGTCCGGACGGCGTCGAGGGCCGCCGCCGCGTGCCGGAGCGGGACGAAGTGCTCGCTCTGGACCTCGGACCCGACGCTCGGGACCGACTCGATGGGGAAGTGCGGCAGGCGGTCCCACCACGGACCGACCGACCCGTCGCGGGCGGTGTGGTGCCCGTCACCCGGTGTCCCCGGCCGCTTCGGCGCACCGAGGAGGTGTTCCGGCACAGTCACGTCGACGGCGCCGTCGGGGACGCGGGACTTCACGAGCACGTCGCTGATCTCGTCGCCGAACACCGTGTACGAGCACACCGAGTAGCCGGCGGCGTGGACCTCGGCGACGTGCGCGGTGAAGACGTCCCACGGGACCGGGCCGTAGGAGTCCTGCCGCATGCCGTACGTCGACTGGAGGTCGAGGGTCACCCGGGTCACGATGCCGAACAGCCCGAGGTGGAGGACCGTGCCCGCGAACCCGGGGTCGTCGCGGCGCACGGTGTGGAGCTCGCCGTCCGGGCCGATCAGCTCGAGGGAGCGGACGGCGGTGCTCAGCGAACCGAGCGTCGTGCCGGAGCCGTGCGTGCCGGTCGCGACCGCGCCGCCGATCGAGATGTGCGGCAGCGAGCCCATGTTGTGCAGGGCGAACCCGGCGCGGTCGATCTCCGGTGCGACGAGTCCGTACCGGGTCCCGGCGCCCATCGTCGCGGTCCGTGCGTCGGTGTCGACGACGAGGTCGGTCGGGACGCCCGTGAGGTCGAGCAGCACGCCGGGGGTGTCCGCGACGTCGTTGAACGAGTGCCGGGTGCCGAGGCCGTGCACCCGCGGGGAGCGGGCGACGACCTCGGCGGCCTCGGCCACGGAGCCGGGCCGGACGACGCGCTCCGCCGTGTAGGTGACCGTGCCGGACCAGTTCAGCTCGCTCGTCGTCGACCGCATGCCGCCCACGATGCCACGCGCGGCCGACGGGCGCTGCGGCACGTGGCCGGTCATCCGCGCCCCTGGTGCAATCGCGCCCCCTCACGGACATCGCGCCCCGTGGTGACGGGGCGCGATGTCCGGGAGGGGGCGCGAAGGGGAACGCGGCGTCGCGGCCGCAGGACCGGTCTGGTGCTCGGGCGAGCGTCAGTGCATCGACGGAGCCGGTGCACCCTCCGGCGTCGCGGGTCGACGGACCATCGACGCGGTCACGATGCCGGCGAGCGAGATGATCGCCCCGACGAGGAAGGCCGTCCGTACGCCCGTCGCCGTGGCCGCCGCGACGTCCGCTGCTCCCGAGCTCGCCGCGCCCGCCGCACCGATGGTGAGCAGGGTCACAAAGAGCGCCGTGCCGGCGGCCCCGGCGAGCTGCTGTGCGGTACCGAGCACCGCGCTGCCGTGCGAGTACAGCTTCGGCGGCAGCCCGCCGAGCGCCGAGGTGAAGAGCGGCGTGAAGGTCAGCGCCAGCCCGATGCTCAGGACGACGTGCGCACCGAGGACGAACCACACGCTCGTACCGGTGCCGACGGTCGAGAGCGCCCAGAGCACGGCGCTGACGATGATCGAGCCGGGGACGAGCAGCACCCGCGGGCCGCGACGGTCGTAGACGCGGCCGACCACTGGCGACAGCAGCCCCATGATCAGCCCGCCGGGCAGCAGGAGGAGCCCGACCTGCAGGACCTCGAGCCCGAGGACGCGCTCGAGGTAGATCGGCAGCAGGATGAGCGTGCCGAACATCGCCATGAAGCTGACGACCATCGCGACGATCGGGATGGTGAAGCCGGCGGTGCGGAACGTGCGCAGGTCGAGCAGGGCCGAGTCGCTGCGCTGCAGGCGGGTCTGTCGGAGCACGAACACCGCGAGGGCGACCACGCCGACCACGAGCGACACGATCGGCACGAGCGGCCCGGTCGACCCGGCCTCGCCGATGCTCGACAGTCCGTAGACGAGCCCGCCGAACGCGAAGGCGGACAGCGCGACGGAGAGCACGTCGATCGGGGCCTTCCGCGGCGTGGACACGTTGCGCACCTTGACCATGCCGAGGATCAGCGCGGCGATCGCGATCGGGAGCACGAAGCCGAAGAGCCAGCGCCACGAGAACGCGTTGAGGATCAGCCCGGAGATCGTCGGACCGACGGCCGGGGCGACGGAGATGACGATCGAGATGTTGCCCATCACGCGCCCGCGGTGCGCCGGCTCGACGAGCGTGAGCACCGTCGTCATGAGGAGCGGCATCATGATCGCCGTCCCGCTCGCCTGCACGATGCGCCCGACGAGCAGCATCGTGAAGCCCGGCGCGAGCAGCGCGACGAGCGTGCCGGCGGAGAACAGGCTCATCGCCCAGACGAACACCGGCCGCGTGTTGAACCGCTGCAGCAGGAACCCGGTGATCGGGATGACGACGGCCATCGTGAGGAGGAACCCGGTCGTCAGCCACTGGCCCGTGGCCGCGCTGATGCCGAGGTCGTCCATGAGCCGGGGGAGCGCGACGCCCATGATCGTCTCGTTGAGGATCACCACGAACGCGGAGACGAGCAGGAGTCCGATCACGAGCCGGGTCTCGCCGGCGGACGGCTGCGTCACGCTCCCGGTGCGGGGTGCGGAATCGACGGCCTGGGTCATGCGGGGCTCCTGGTGGATCGCGACGTACGGGACGAGGGGGCGCCGGAGCGCAGACAGGGCAACCGCCTGAACGGATTCGATTATTCCGCTTCCGTCCGACACCGGCGAGCCGAGCCGCACGCCGTATCGGCGCGCCGAGCGGCACGCCCCGCTCAGTGCAGGATCGAGAACCCCTCGGTGTCCCCGTGCGGGATGACCGGACGGAGCGTCACCTCGGCCACCTCGGCCGAGGGCGGCCCGCTGTGCAGCAGGTCCATGAGCCGGTTGACCGCTGCGGACGGCCCCTCGGCCTCCACCTCGACCGTCCCGTCGAACAGGTTCCGCGCGTACCCGACGAGGTCGAGCCCGTCGGCCTTCCGCGCCGTCCAGTACCGGAAACCGACCCCCTGCACCGTGCCCGACACCACCGCGTGCATCCTCGTCACCGTCGTCATGCCCTCACCGTAGGCGTGCGCTCCCCGGACGAGTTTTCGGCGGTGTTACCGACTCGTGAAACCCGGTGATAGAGTCATCGCAACCCGAACACTTCGAGTCAACATGACACTATCTTCTGAGCCCTCCATCCGCGTCGCGGTGTCCACCGTGATCGTCGCGCTGCGTCCGCACCCGGACACGGGTGCACCGGCGCTGTGGATGCCGCTCGTGCGTCGGGTCGCGGAACCGTACGAGGGCTCGTGGGCGCTGCCCGGCGGCTGGGTCCGACCGGACGAGGGGCTCGAGGACTCCGCCGCGGCGCGCCTCCGGGAGACCACGAACGTGCAGCCGCGGTACCTCGAGCAGCTCTACGCGTTCGGGGACGTCGACCGCTCCCCGAGCAGGGTCGTGTCGATCGTGTACTGGGCCCTGGTGCACCCGGACGAGGCGAACGTCGTGCCCGACGACTGGAACGTCCGCTGGTTCCTCGCCGACGAGCACCCGCCGCTCGCGTTCGACCACGACCGCATCGTCGAGTACGCCCTGTGGCGGCTGCGGAACAAGATGTCGTACTCCCGGATCGCGCAGGCGTTCCTCGGCGACCGGTTCACCCTCGCCGAGCTCCGCGGAGTGTACGAGGCCGTGCTCGGGCGGGCGCTCGACCCCGCGAACTTCCGACGACAGGTGGAGAAGACCGACGCGGTCCTGCCCACCGACGAGACCACGAGCGGGGGACGGCACCGTCCGGCCCGGCTCTACCGTTCCAACCCCGACCTCGCGTACGCGGACAACGGTCCGCTGCAGCGGACCGAGCAGCCAACGAACCGATAGGAACCACCGTGTCCATCGCGACCACGATCGAGCTCATCTCCAACGGCGGCGCCGCCGGCAGCACGTGCACACCGGACCTCGCGGTGCCCACGTGGGACTTCGACTCCCGGCCCGGCTACGGTCCGGGGTCGTCGATGTCCGACGTCATCCCGACCGGGGCTCCCCGGCAGGGCGGCATCCCCGACGAGTACAAGACCGCGAGCGACGAGGAACTGCACGAGCGCATCGAGCGGGCGAAGGCCACCCTCGGCGACCGCGTCGTCGTCCTCGGGCACTTCTACCAGCGGGACGAGGTCGTGCGGCACGCGGACTTCCTCGGTGACTCGTTCCAGCTCGCCAACGCCGCGCTGACGAAGCCCGACGCCGAGGCCATCGTGTTCTGCGGCGTCCACTTCATGGCGGAGACGGCGGACATCCTCGCGCGGGACGACCAGCGGGTCATCCTGCCGAACCTCGCCGCGGGCTGCTCGATGGCCGACATGGCGGACATCGACAGCGTCGAGCAGGCCTGGGCCGAGCTCACGGCGGTCTACGGCACCGAGCCGGACGCCGACGGACGCGTCCCGGTCATCCCGGTCACCTACATGAACTCCGCGGCGGACCTCAAGGCGTTCTGCGGCCGGAACGGCGGCATCGTCTGCACGAGCTCGAACGCCGCGACCGTCCTCGAGTGGGCGTTCGAGCGCGGGCAGCGCGTCCTGTTCTTCCCCGACCAGCACCTCGGCCGCAACACCGCGAAGGCCATGGGGATCAGCACCGACCGCATGCCGATGTGGAACCCGCGGAAGGCGCTCGGCGGCAACGACGTCGCGGCCCTGCAGGACGCCCGGGTGATCCTCTGGCACGGCTTCTGCTCGGTGCACCGCCGCTTCACCGTCGACCAGATCGACCAGGCCCGACGCGACCACCCCGGCGTGCAGGTCATCGTCCACCCGGAGTGCCCGATGGCGGTCGTGGACGCCGCGGACCACGCGGGCAGCACCGACCTCATCCGGAAGACCGTGGCGGCCGCGACCGAGCCGACGACGTTCGCGATCGGCACCGAGATCAACATGGTGAACCGGCTCGCGGCGGAGTACCCGCAGCACACGATCTTCTGCCTGGACCCGGTCGTCTGCCCGTGCTCGACCATGTACCGGATCCACCCCGGCTACCTCGCGTGGGTGCTCGAGGCGCTCGTCCGCGGTGAGGTCCTCAACGAGATCGTCGTGCCCACCGACGTCCAGGCCGACGCCAGGGTCGCCCTCGAGCGCATGCTCGCCGCCAAGCCCCGCGGCTGACGCGGGACCGCCGGGACGGAAGGAGCACACCGTGCACGTCGTCATCGTGGGGTCCGGCATCGCCGGGCTCACCGCCGCGATCCGCGCGAGCAGCCGCCACGACGTCACCCTCGTGACGAAGGGCACACTGACCGACGGCGCCACCCGGTACGCCCAGGGCGGGGTCGCCGTGGCGCTCGGCGCCGACGACTCCGCCGCCCTGCACCAGGCGGACACGCACGTCGCCGCCGCCGGCAGCGCCGACGCCCGCGCGGTCGAGGTGCTCTGCACCGACGGGCCCGCCCGCGTCCGCGACCTGCTCGCGCTCGGCGTGCCGTTCGACCGCACGACCGACGCGGCGAGCCTCGACCGGCACGGCGACGACCTCGCCCGGGGTCGTGAGGCCGCACACGGTCGCTGGCGGGTCGTCCACGCCGACGGCGACGCGACCGGCGCGGCGATCGAGCGGACCCTCGTCGACGCCCTGCACCGGCGCCACGTCACGATCCTCGAGCGCACCTGCCTCGTCGACCTCGTGGTCCACGGCGGCGCGGTCGTCGGCGTCGACGTCCTCGACCTCCTCGGCGAACCGCGGCGGCTCGACGCCGACGCGGTCGTCCTCGCCTCGGGCGGCGCGGGACACCTGTACCGCGAGACCACGAACCCGCTCGTCGCGACCGGGGACGGCCAGGCGGCGGCCTGGCGCGCGGGCGCCGTGCTCGCCGACGTCGAGTTCGTCCAGTTCCACCCGACCCGACTGGCCGTGCCGGACGGCGGGCTCGTGTCCGAGGCCGTCCGCGGCGAGGGCGCCGTGCTCCGCGACGCCCGCGGTGACCGCTTCATGACCCGTCTCCACCCGGACGCCGAGCTCGCCCCGCGTGACGTCGTCGCCCGGGGCATCGCCGCCGCCGTCCGCGACCAGGGTGGCGCTCCGGTGCTCCTCGACGCCACCGGCCTCGACCCGGACTTCCTCGTCCGTCGGTTCCCCGGCCTCACCCGCGCCACGCGCGCCGCCGGCTACGACTGGACCCGCGAGGGCGTCCCCGTCGCCCCCGCGGCCCACTACGCCATGGGCGGCGTCGCGACCGACGCCGAGGGACGCACCAGCCTCCCCGGACTCCTCGCGGTCGGCGAGGTCGCCTGCACCGGGGTCCACGGGGCGAACCGGCTCGCCTCGAACTCGCTGCTGGAGGGCCTCGTCTTCGCGGTCCGCGCCGCGGACGCCCTCAGTGCACCGCGACCCGGCCGGATCCGCCTGCGCGGCGACACGACCTTGGACGTCGTGACCGTCCCCGACGCTGCGGACGCGACCCGTGCCTCCCGGCAGGACCGGACGGGAGGCCCGGATCACCGCACCGACGCCGCGGACGTCCGTCAGGCGGTGCAGTCCGTCATGACGGACCGGGTCGGGCTCCTGCGCGACGCGAGCGGACTCGCGAGCGCCCGCCGCGACGTCGACCGCCTCGGCGTGCCGGCGCCCACCGGCGTCCGGGAGCACGAGGACCGCGCGCTGCTCGACCTCGCCCGGCTGACCGCCCGCGCCGCCGAGGCCCGCACCGAGTCCCGCGGCGCGCACGCCCGGACCGACCACCCCGACACCGATCCCCGAGCCGCACGACCGAACGGCTGGGTCCTCCGACCCGCGGCCGTCCCGCAGGAGGTACCCGCATGACCGACACCGCCGCACCGACCACCGACGCCCTCGTCGTCACCGACCCCGGCTCGATCCCGCCGCACGTCCTCCGGCGCGTGGTCGACACCGCGCTCGAGGAGGACGCCCCATGGGGCGACGTCACCAGCGAGACCCTCATCCCCGCGGGCGCCACGGCGACCGCGGTCCTCGCCGCACGGGAGCCCGGCGTGCTGAGCGGCGGCGGCGTCTTCGTGTCGGTCATGCACGCGGTGGACCCGACGATCCGGGCCGAGGTGCACCGGGCCGACGGCGCCGGGTTCGTCGCGGGGGACACCCTCGTGACGGTGTCGGGGCCGGCACGGTCGGTCCTCCGCGCGGAACGGGTCGCGCTCAACCTCGTGCAGCGGATGTCCGGCGTCGCCACGCTCACCGCGGCCTACGTCGCGGCCGTCGCGGGCACCTCGGCGCGCATCGTCGACACCCGGAAGACGACCCCGGGGCTCCGCGCGCTCGAGCGGTACGCGGTGCGGTGCGGCGGCGGCCGGAACCACCGCACGTCGCTGTCGGACGCCGTGATGGCGAAGGACAACCACCTCGCGGTGCTCCTCGCGAGCGGCATCGACATCGGTGACGCGGTGCGGGCTGCCCGGCAGCGGCTCGGCCACACCGTGCACCTCGAGGTCGAGGTGGACCGCGTCGACCAGGTCGAACCCGTCGTCGCGGCGGGCGTCGACACGATCATGCTCGACAACTTCGGACCGGACGAGCTCGTCGAGGGCGTCGCGATCGTGGCCGGGCGCGCCCTGGTCGAGGCGTCGGGCGGGGTGTCCCTCGACACCGTCGGTGCGATCGCCGCGACGGGGGTTGACGTCATCTCCGTCGGAGCCCTCACGCACTCGGCCCGGGCCCTCGACCTCGGGCTCGACATCGCCGTCTCGGCCTGACGTGTTCTACCTCGACCGCGCCGCCACGACGCCCGTCCGCCGCGAGGTGCTCGAGGCGATGTGGCCGTACCTCACCGGCACGTTCGGCAACCCGTCGTCGACGCACGGTGTGGGGGACGCCGCCGCGCGGGGTCTCGCCGACGCCCGGGCGGCTGCGGCCCGGGTGCTCGGCTGCCGGCCGGCCGAGGTCGTCTTCACCACCGGGGGCACCGAGGGGGCGAACACGGCCGTCAAGGGCATCGCCCTCGCGGCGCCGCGGGGGCGACACGTCGTCACGAGCGCGATCGAGCACGAGGCGGTGCTCGAGAGCTGCCGCTACCTGGAGCGGCACCACGGCTTCGAGGTGACCGTGCTGCCGGTCGACCGCGAGGGCGTCGTGCACCCGGACGTCCTCGCCGACGCGCTCCGTCCCGACACGACGCTCGTGACGATCGCGCACGCGTCGAACGAGGTCGGCACGGTGCAGGACGTCCGCGCGCTCGCCGCGGTGGCGCACGGCGTGGGGGCGCGGTTCCACACCGACGCCGTGCAGTCCGCACCGTGGCTGCCGGTCGGGCCCGAGGCCACCGACGCGGACGCGGTGTCGCTGTCCGGTCACAAGCTCGGCGCGCCGAAGGGGACCGGCGTCCTCGTCGTGCGTGCCGGGACGCCGCTCGAGCCGCTCCTGCACGGCGGAGGACAGGAACGCGGACGGCGGTCCGGGACCGAGGACGTCGCCGGCGCGATCGCCGTCGCCACCGCGCTGACGCTGCACGCGGGGGAGCGGACGGACGCCGCGGCCCGGGCGAGCGCAGTTCGGGACGCCGTGCTGGACGGGGTGCTCGCGGCCGTGCCCGGGGCGTTCGTGACCGGTTCGCGGACGTCGCGGCTACCGGGACACGCGTCGTTCTGCTTCCCGGGGGTGCACGGCGAGACGGTGCTGCTCGAGCTCGAGCAGCGGGACGTCGTGTCCTCGTCGGGCAGCGCGTGTGCGGCGGGGAGCACGGAGGCCTCGCACGTGCTCACGGCACTCGGGCTCGACGAGGACACGGCGCGGTCGGCGGTGCGGCTGACGTTCGACGAGTCCCTCGCGCCGACGGACGTGCCCGCGGTCGTCGGTGCCGTGCGGGACGCCGTCGCCGCGGTGCGCGCACTGGCCTAGGGCAGCCGTCGCGGCAGCCCGGACCGGGTGTACTAGACGTTCTACTCCATGAGTGGGGTCGTGTCCCCCCTTTTGCGGACCGGGGAAGTGCGTCAGGCTGTCCACATGGCAAACGCGATCACGACTCGGGTCCGGCGGGAGGACCGCTTCCGGGCAGTCCAGCTCCTCCCCGCACCCGCGACGGTGCTCGCGCTCGTCGTGGCCGCCCAGCACGACCTCGGCGCCGGACCCCTCGCGGTCGTGGCCGTCGTCGGAGCGCTCGCGACCGTCGGGAGCGCCCTGCTCCCGATGATCCGGCCGGCCGTCGACCGAGCCGCCGTGGCCACCCCTGTGCACCGGTCGATGCCCGCACCGACCGAATCGGACCGGTACCGAGAGGACACCGAACACCCCCTCTGAAGTACGGCCCTACCGGACCAGCACCGCCGGACCCGTCCCCCTGTGGGTCCGCGGTGCACCCAGCCGGACGCGACCCCCTGATCCGCGTCCGGCGCGGGGCACGACATCCCCCTGTCGTCGTGCCCCGCCGCACACCGCGACCCGCCGTGGGCGTGGCGTCGACCCTGCGACGCCGTCCCCCCCCTGACGCCCACGGCGGGCCGGTGCCGCCCCCGGCGGGCCGGTGTCGCCCGCGAGCGACGGTCAGTCGCGGACCGGAGCCGGGACCGTCCCGGGCCAGACGTAGGCCAGGTCGTCGGGATCGTCCGGGAACAGCGGTCGGTAGAACTCCGGCGCCTTCTGCAGCAGCTTCGAGCGGTGCGACCGGTGCAGCGCCTCGTCGTCGTTCCACGGCGGTACCGCGAAGTCGCCCGAGGCGTAGGCCTCGAGGTCCTCGGGGACGAGCGCCAGGTCCGCCACGGTCTTGTCACGGCAGGTGTCCGGGTGCCCGCGCTCGACCCACACCGCGCACGTCGCGTCCTGGTAGGCCATGAGCGCCGGCCGGTAGCCGCGCCACATCGCCGTCACCGGGTGGTTCTGCCAGCCGTAGCCGGGCAGCGTCAGGGCGCGCATGACCTGCAGCGTCTCGACGCGCTGCTTGCCGAGCCGACGGTCGTCGAGCGCCTCGGCCGAGGCGCGGAAGTCGGCGTACGGCAGGAACGTCTGCATCGACCGGACGCTACCCGCGGCGCGCTGGCAGGGCTCCCCGACACATGCCGTCACACGCGCACCCCGGGGGAGCGCTGCGTGTGAGCATCGACGACATGAGCGCAGCACTCGTCGTCGGCGTCAGCGGCAGCCCGTCGGATCCGTCGCGGACCTCGACCCTGGTCGCGGCCACGGTCGCACGTCTCGGGCAGGAGTTCGAGGACGCACGGACCGAGACGGTGGAGATCGGTCCGCTGCTCGCCGACCTCGGCGCGGCCAGCTCGCGGGAGGCGATGGCCCCGGCCACGGCCCGCGCCCTCGAGCTCGTCGAGACGGCGGACGTCCTCGTGGTCGGCAGCCCCGCGTTCCGTGCCGCGTACTCCGGCGCGTTCAAGCTCTTCTTCGACTGGGTCGGGCAGTACGACCTCGTCGACACCCCGGTGCTGCTCACGGCCACCGGCGGCAGTGACCGGCACGCGCTGCTCGTCGAGCACCAGATGCGGCCGCTGTTCGGGTTCTTCCAGTCGACGACGCTGCCGCTCGGGGTGTTCGGCAACGAGCGCGACTTCACCAAACGCGAGGGCGGCTACGACATCGCGAGCGTCGACCTCGAGCTCCGCATCGTCCAGGCCGTACGACGGGCGCTGCCGATCATCCGCGGGGGATTCGCCACCGCCGGCGCCGCTGACGTGCGCCGCCCCGCCGAGTTCTAGCGGCTCACGGCCCAGCGCGACCAGCGGTCGAGGTTCCACGACACCCCGCTCGCGTTCGCCGAGGTGCCGGGCATCGGCCGTGGTGGCGGCGAGGGTCCAGAACTCTGGAACCTCGCGACGCGACGACGGGCGCGCCGGACGGGAGGCGCGGGGCGGGCCCGCACCGTGCCTCCAGGCCGTCAGTCGGTCGGGTCCGCCACCAGGGACGCGACGTGCGCGACGGCCAGTCGGTACCCGTCGGCGCCCGCGCCGGCGATGACGGCCGTCGCCGCCGTCGCGACGTGGTCGACGTGCCGGAAGGGCTCGCGCTTCCACGTGTTCGACAGGTGCACCTCGACGACCGGGACGGTGAGCGCCTCGACCGCGTCGTGCAGCGCGACCGAGGTGTGCGCGTAGGCCGCGGGGTTGATCACCACGGCGACGAAGTCGTCGAGCGCCTCGTGCAGCCACTCGACGAGCTCGCCCTCGCGGTTCGTCTGCCGGAAGTCGGCCTCGAGCTCGTGGACCGCCGCCTCGGTGTGCACGATGGCCTCGATCTCGGCGAGCGTCGTCGTGCCGTACTGCGCCGGGTCGCGACGGCCGAGGATGTCGAGGTTCGGCCCGTTGAGCACGAGGATGCGCGGTGCGGTCATGCGCCGAGCCTACCGAGGAGCCGAGGTCACGGACTCGTGCACGTGTGCCGGGGTGAAACATGCCTCAGCTATGTGAACGGTCACAAACCGGTGTAGCGTCTCCGTCCGGGCCGGCGGAGTTGTCGGCTGCAACACATCGACGTGGAGTGTGAATGGTTCTCGCGGCAGCGAACAGCGGGATCCGGCTCGACTTGGGCTGGGTCGACTACTTGATGATCATCGTGTACTTCGCGGTGGTGATCGGCATCGGGTTCACCGCCCGGCGGCAGGTCCGCACGAGCATGGACTTCTTCCTGTCCGGACGGTCGATGCCGGCGTGGATCACGGGCCTGGCGTTCGTGTCCGCGAACCTCGGCGCGACCGAGATCCTCGGCATGGCGGCGAACGGTGCGCAGATCGGCATGGCGACCCTGCACTACTACCTCGTGGGTGCCGTGCCCGCGATGGTGTTCCTCGGGCTCGTGATGATGCCCTTCTACTACGGGTCGAAGGTGCGCAGCGTGCCGGAGTTCATGCTCCGCCGGTTCGGCAAGGCGCCGCACCTGGTGAACTCCATCGCCTTCGCGGTGTCGAACGTCCTCATCGCCGGCATCAACCTCTACGCCATGGCCATCGTCATCGAGGCGATGCTCGGCTGGCCGGAGTGGCTCGCGATCCTCGTGTCGGCCGCGTTCGTGCTCGCGTACATCACCCTCGGCGGCCTGAGCAGCGCGATCTACAACGAGGTCATGCAGTTCTTCGTGATCATCGCCGGCCTCGTGCCGCTGACGATCGTCGGCCTGCACCGCGTCGGCGGCTGGGGCGGCCTGACCGAGGCGATCAAGCAGACCCAGGGCGTGCAGCACCTGCAGGCGTGGGCCGGCACCGGCATCGGCGACGTCACGAACCCGATCGGGGCGAACTGGCTCGCGATCGTGCTCGGCCTCGGCTTCGTGCTCTCGTTCGGCTACTGGACCACCAACTTCACCGAGGTCCAGCGCGCGTTCTCCGCGAAGAACATGTCGGCCGCCCGCCGCACCCCGCTCATCGCGGCGATCCCGAAGCTCTTCATCCCGTTCATCGTCGTCGTCCCAGGTCTCATCGCCGCGGCCGTCGTCGGCAACCAGTTCGCCTCGGGTGCGCTCACCTACAACGACGCGATCCCGAAGCTCATCCAGATGTACCTCCCGACCGGTGTGCTCGGCATCGCCGTCACGGGTCTCCTCGCCTCGTTCATGGCCGGCATGGCGGCGAACGTCTCGTCGTTCAACACCGTCTTCACGTACGACATCTGGCAGCGCTACATCAAGCCGAACATGCCCGACCTGCACTACCTGCAGACCGGCCGCTGGGTGACCGTCGTCGGCGTCCTCGTCGGCATCGGCACCGCGTTCCTCGCCGCGCAGGCCGGCAACATCATGACGTACATGCAGACGCTGTTCTCGTTCTTCAACGCACCGCTGTTCGGCGTCTTCATCCTCGGACTGCTCTGGAAGCGGATGACCACCGCCGGAGCGCTCTGGGGGTACATCCTCGGCATCATCGCCCCGACGATCACCTGGATCGCGTACCTCGTGAACCCGGACCTCTTCGCCACCGCGACCGCCGAGACGCTCTACGGCGCGATCATCTCCTTCGTCACCGTGCTCGTCGTCGCCGTGGTCGTGTCCCTCGCCACGAAGCCGAAGGACGTCTCGGAGCTCGGCGGGCTGGTCTACGGCGTCGGCAAGATCGACATGACCGCCGGGGCCGTCGCCACCGACACCGCCTGGTACCGCTCGCCGGCCCTCCTCGGGACCGTCGCGCTCGTGCTGTGCGTCGCCCTCTACCTCCCGTTCCTCTGATCCGCTCGAAGGAGATCGCTCATGCGTGACGACACCACCACGATGACCGAGGAGCAGCAGGCCCTCGTCCGTTCCACCCGCCGACTCGACCTGCGCCGCATCCTCGGAGGCCTCTTCGTGGTCTACGGCGTGATCACGACGATCGTCGGGATCGTCAACTACGGCACCGACCCGGAGAAGACCGGCGGCATCCACATCAACCTGTGGGTCGGGCTCTCGCTGCTCGTCGGCGGCCTGCTCTTCTTCCTGTGGGACCGGCTGAACCCGGTGCCCGCGGCGGACATCATCGGCCAGGCCGAGGCCGAGGAGCACCAGAAGGCGGCCGGCGAGGGCCGCGAACTCGCCTGACGCACCCGCATCGGTCCGACGGCCGTCCGCTCCGGCGGGCGGCCGACGGTCGTTCCTGGCGGCGTCGGCCTGGAGGCACGGTGCGCGTCCGTGGCGCTGGCCTCACTCAGTCCTCCTTGACCGTCCGCCGCAAGGGCTCGAGTATTGACATGTCGGTCGGGTGCTGCTCGGCCGACAGTGAGCCCCTGAGTTTCCTGCAACCAGCGCGGGACCGGGGTTTTGCGCTGTCCGGGCTACTGCACCAGGACGAGCGCGTCCTGGGGTCGCGACTCCAGCAATCCGCGGGAGTGCGCTCCACAGGCGATGTCTGCCAGAGCGAGCAGGGGTTCGTCCGAACCGCGGACGTGCTCGTGGCGGATACCGTTGCCGATGCCGCGGTCCCGGAGCGACTCGAGCATCGAAACGTCGCTGGCATCGCGGACTCGGCTTCGCGACTCGAGCACGAGTGCACGGACGTCTCGCTGTTCGAGTTCCCACACCAGGCGCTCGATGCACCGCCGCCGCCGTCGTTCCGTGCGGGCGGGTTGGCCGTCGTAACGCACCACCACGATGCTCACCGCCCGGGTGAGGAGACCGAGCCAGGTCAACCGCTGACCGCCGAGTGCTTCGTACCAGTGCAGTTTCCGCATGCGCTTCGGAGTCGCGCTCCGCACGGCTCCGCGCGCCTCGCTCGCGTCTGCCGCATCGATGAGGACCGCGGCCATCACGTACACGGTGTGATCCAGCCCGCCGCCCGGCTCGGATTCGTCGACGTGGGCAGTCCGCATCGATCCAGCACATTGCGTATCACGATCGTTCCGGATCGGAACCGTGCTTGCGGAGGGGCAGGGGTCTGCGAGAGGTTCTGGGGAAGCGAAGGAGCCCCCATGCCCACGATGGTGTTCATCAACCTGCCGGTCGCCGACCTCGACCGGTCGAAGTCCTTCTACGAGTCCCTCGGCTACACGATCAACCCCGACTTCACCGACGAGACCGCGGCGTGCGTCGTGGTGAGCGACACCGTGTACGTGATGCTGCTCACCCACGCGAAGTTCGCCGAGTTCACCGACAAGACGATCGCCGGGCCGGACACGATCGAGGTGATCAACTCCCTCAGCGCTGACTCGAAGGACGACGTGCACCGGATCGTCGACGCTGCCGTCATGTCCGGTGGGAGCGAGGACCGGCCCGAGATGGACCTCGGCTTCATGTACCAGCGGAGCTTCACCGACCCGGACGGCCACCGCTGGGAGCACGTGTGGATGGACCAGGCCGCGATGCAGGACGGTCCGCCGAGCGAGTAGCGACGTGTCGGCGGTGGACGACAGGATGGGGACGTGAGCACCGGAGAACCCGTCGTCCCGCAGTCCCTCGTCGTCGGTGCGGATGGTCTCGCCCGCCCGGTCTGGGCGTCGACCGACGAGATGCTCCGCACCTACTACGACACCGAGTGGGGCATGCCCGTCCGCGACGAACGGGGCGTGTTCGAGCGGCTGTCGCTCGAGGCGTTCCAGTCCGGGCTGTCGTGGCGGACGATCCTCGCGAAGCGTCCGGCGTTCCGGAGCGCCTTCGCGGACTTCGACCCGGACGTGGTCGCCGGGTTCGGCGAGGACGACGTCGCGCGGCTGATGGCCGACGCGGGCATCGTGCGGAACCGGGCGAAGATCCTCGCGACGATCACGAACGCGAACGCGACGGTGGCACTGCGCGAGGACGGTGGGCTCGCCGACCTCGTGTGGTCGTTCCGGCCCGAGCGCACGCCCGAGCCGGTCACGTTCGCCGACGTCCCGACGACGTCCGACGAGTCGGTGGCGCTGTCGAAGGCGCTCCGGAAGCGCGGGTTCGCGTTCGTCGGCCCGACCACGATGTACGCGCTGATGGAGGCGATCGGCATCGTCGACACGCACCTGCTCGGCAGCCATCGGCGGGGGAGCTCCGGCGTCTGGAGCTGAGCGGCCACCGGTGCGCGGGCAGGGCTACGGTCGGGGCATGACCTCGGAACCGGACCCCGCCCCGAACCGATCGCGGACGGTGCCGGTGCAGCCGATCGGCGCCGAGCACGTCGAAGTGCCGGTCGACACGCCGACGCCCGCGCCGGAAGCTCCCGGTGACGTGCGCCCGCAGCACGACCCGGCAGAGGTCCGGATCGCCTTCCTCCTCTTCCCCGGGCTGACCCAGCTCGACCTGACCGGACCCGCGCAGGTCCTCGCACGGGTGCCCGGCGCCTCGGTGGAGTACGTCGCGGCGAGTCTCGACCCGGTGCCGAGCGACTGCGGCCTCGCGCTCGTGCCGACCGCGACGTTCCCGACCGCGCGGGCGGCGGACGTCCTCGTGGTCCCCGGCGGCGACGGAGCCTTCGACGCGATGCTCGACCCGGACGTCATCGCGTTCGTCCGGCGCACGGCGGAGCACGCCACCTGGGTGACGTCGGTGTGCACCGGCGCGTTCGTGCTCGGCGCGGCGGGCCTCCTCGCGGGCAAGCGCGCGACGACGCACTGGGCCTCGAAGCCGATGCTCGCGGCGTTCGGCGCGGACCCGGTGGAGCAGCGCATCGTCGACGACGGCGCGGTCGTCACCGCGGCCGGGGTCAGCGCGGGCATCGACATGGCACTCTGGTTGGCCGGTGAACTCGCCGGACAGCCGGCAGCCGAGCGCATCCAGTTGCAGATCGAGTACGACCCGCAGCCGCCGTTCGACGCCGGGTCGGCCGAGTGGGCGGACGCCAGGGTCGTCACCGAGGCACGCGCTGCGGCCGAGGACGCACGGGGTGAGCGGGTGGCGCGCGCGGCCGCAGCGGTCATCCGCTGACGTCGGGGCTGCCGCCTACCGGTTGCCCTTCGAGCCGCGCTTCGGCTTGCCCTTCATCCCGCGCTGGACCTTGCCGCGCCCGGCCTTGCCGCCGCCGGTCTTCCCGCTGGTGCCCTTCGTGGCACCTCGCTTGGCGGTGGTGCGGCTGTTCGCGGCGGTCGCCTTGCCGCCGCGAGAGCCGGAGCCGGAGCCGGAGCCGGAGCCGGAACCGGCCGCGGACGAGCGCGAGCTGCTCTCGTCGGCGCGATCCGTGCCTCCCGTCTGGTCCTGACCACCCCGGGAACTGTTGGCGGTCCGCCCGCGCACCACGCCGATGAACTCCTCCGTGGTCTCGGAGGCGTCCTCCGAACGCCAGGCGAGCAGGATGCGGGTGCCGGGGGAGCCGGTGAGCGGCCGGGCGACGAGGTCCTTCCGGCTCGCCGCGCGGAACAGCGACTGCGGGAGGACCGCGACGCCGACGTTGGCCTCGACCAGGTCGAGCGT
The DNA here is from genome assembly GCF_030406605.1 of Curtobacterium sp. 458. Taxonomy (NCBI): domain Bacteria; kingdom Bacillati; phylum Actinomycetota; class Actinomycetes; order Micrococcales; family Microbacteriaceae; genus Curtobacterium; species Curtobacterium sp. 458. The sequence continues at coordinate 2,073,721 of NZ_CP129104.1, forward strand.
CGCGTCGACGTCCGCGGGGACGGGGCCGGCGTCGACGACGTGGACGTCCGTCGTGGTGAGGTCGACCTCGGTCGCGTCGGCGAGCGGGGAGTCCTTCGGCATCGCGACCACCGCGGTCTCGGTCCAGAGCGGGATCGCGTTGTGGTGGTCGGGGACGGGCTCGCGGGCGAAGACCATGTCGGCCTCCCCGGCGAGGGCGTCGTCGACCTCGTCCGCGCCGATCGGGCGGAGACGCAGCTCGATCGTGGGGAACCGCTCGCGCCAGACGCGGGCCCACTTCGCCGGGGAGACCCCGGGCACGAAGGCGATGGTGAGGGCCTCGGTCATGCAACCGAGCATAGGGGCCGTACCCTGGTGTGCATGGCGCAGGAACAGACCATGAAGCCCGAGACGGCCGCGAAGAAGCTCGGCATCCTGCTGTCGGCCGCCCCGGAGTCCTTCCGCGGTGCGCCGGTCAGCAGGACCGCGTTCGACGAACTCCGGACCGAGCCGCCGGCGTGGCTCGAGGACCTCCGTCGCGACGGTCCGCACCCGCGACCCGTCGTGGCGCAGAAGCTCGGCGTGTCGATCTCGGGGCTGAGCCGTGCGGGCATCGACGAGCCGCTGACGACCGCGGAGATCAAGACGCTCCTCCAGGAGAAGCCCGAGTGGCTGGTGCGCGAGCGGGCGACCCAAGCCGCGGTGCACACCGAGAACGCCCGGGTGAAGCAGGAGCGCGCCGCGAAGGCCGCCCGTTCCGAGGACTGAACACCTCCGACCGCCCATGACCGCCGTGCACGAGACCGTCGCCGACGCGATGCTCGTCGTGCCGCAGTTCGCGTCGGTGTGCTGCATCGTCGGTGACCGCTACCGGCCGCGCATCGGTGTGATCGTCCCGGCGACCGTGATGCTCGGGGCGATGCTGCTCCCGGTCGTGCACGCGGGCGCGGTGTGGACGCTCCTCGCCGCGACCGTCCTCCTGCTGCTCGCGCCGCTCCCGGTGGTGCGACGCCGTCGGCAGGACGGGCGCCGCGCAGAACCGATGGACGTGCACCGCGCGCTCTCGGCTGTCGTGATGGCCGGGATGCTCCTGATGGGCCACGCGACCGGTGCCGTCGACGGACACGCTGGTCACGGCATCGCGCTCACGGCGGTGCTCGGCGCCGGCGTGATCGGCTACTGCGCGTTCAGTGGGTGGCTCCTCCGGTACGAGTGGGCGCAGGAGGACCGCCGGGCGGTCCGGAGCGGCGAGGTCTTCGCGATGACCGTCGCCGTGGTCGGCATGACCCTCGCGATGTAGCGGTCAGTCGCGCGTCGACTCGTCGGTCGTCCGCGCGACGCGGTCATCCGTGACGCGGTCCTTCGTGACACGGTCCTTCGCGGCGCGGATGGTGTCCTTCGGCACGGGTGGCACGCCACGGCGGATGCCCCGGACCCCGACGGCCGCGAGGACCCCCGTCACGATCGCGAACACGACGAGCGTGATCCCGGTCGCCGCCCAGACCGGGAGCGCGAGCGCGAGGAGGGCCACCAGGAACCCCGCCAGCAGGACGAGCGTGGTCAGCGCGAACGCGACCGCCGCGCCGGTGAGCACCAGGCCGGTCCTCGCGCTCTTCGCGCGGGCGCCGACCTCTCGGCGGGCGGCGGCGACCTCCTCGCGGACGGCGCGCAGGAGCGGCTCGAGGCTCGCTGCACGAGGCCGGCGGTGAGCGAGTCGCGGGTGGACGGCTTGCCGCCGTCGTGGTCGTCGGTGCTCACGGGGGCTCCTCGTCGTCGGCGCGTCGGGCGCGCGTCACGGTCAGTGTCCGGCCACGCTACGCGCGGCTCCCAGCGCGCGGTACCGTCGTGGCATGTCCGAACGTGCCGCTCGCCGTCCCGACCCCAGCCCGCGGTTCGACGAGGTCGACGAGCGCATCCTCTGGACCCTCGCCGAGGACGCCCGCATCCCGAACAACCGGCTCGCCGCGGCCGTCGGCATCGCCCCGTCGACGTGCCTCGCTCGTGTCCGTGCCCTCGAGGACGCCGGGGTGGTCCGCGGCTACCGGGCCGACGTCGACGTCGCGCGGCTCGGGTTCTCGATCGAGGCGATGGTCTCGGTCCGCGTCCACGCCGCCGCACGGCACGAGCTCCGGGAGTTCGCGAAGCGGTTGCTGCGGGTACCCGTCGTGCAGGACGTGTCGTTCCTCGCGGGTGACAAGGACTTCCTCGTGCACATCGCGTGCACGTCCACCGAGCAGCTCCGGGACTTCGTGGCCGACGAGCTGAGCGGGGACCCGTCCGTGGCGACCACCCAGACGAACATCGTGTTCGAGCGGCTCGTGGCGGACCGGACGCACCAGGGGCGGTCGTTCGACGAGCTCCGTCGTTGGCGTGCGGAGCGGTCTAGCGGGTGAGGGTCATCGGGATGTGCGGGATCCGGTCCTCGGAGTACGGCGCTCCGGAGCGGACGAAGCCGAACCGGCCGTAGAAGTCCTCGAGGTGCTCCTGCGCTCCGAGGAGGATCCGCGGGGCACGGGCCTCGGCGATCGCTGCCTCGATGAGCCGCCCGGCGAGCCCGTGTCCGCGGGCGTGCCGAGCGGTGGCCACGCGGCCGATCCGCTCGCTGCCGTCCGGTTCGCGGAGCAGCCGCACCGTCGCGTCGACCGATCCGCGTCCCGCCCAGAACTGCACCGTGCCCGGCTCGAGGTCGCGCCCGTCGATGTCGTCGTACGCGGCGCCCTGCTCGACCACGAAGACGTCCTGCCGCAGACGGAGGATCTCGTGCAGCGTCACGGGGTCGAGGTTGCGGGTCGGAGCGCTGAAGATCGGGACCACTGCCGGCCTTTCCTGACGTTTCCCCACGAAAAGGGATGCGAACTCGGGCGGACGGGCGTACCGTACCGAGCAACCACTCTACGTGCGCAGCCAGGATCAGGAGGTGAGCGCATGGATCAGGCGATGCGTGCACCCCTGAGCACGCTGGTCCGGTACGTCCTGCTGGGCGTCGGGCTCGCTGCTGCCCTCGTGCTGCTCACCCTCGTCTTCGGCGTCCGGTCCGCTTCGGCGTCGACCGCCGCCCCGACGTCCGCCGCGTCCACCAGCGACCGGCCGGGTCTGCTCGGCGGGGTCACGGAAGGCCTCGGATCGACCGTGCAGGGCGTCACCCGCGGCGTCGGTTCGGTCGTCGGCGAGGTGGTCGACCCCGTCCGCACCGCCGTCGCCCCGAAGCCCCCGGCGCAGCACCCGGCTCCCGGTCCCGCGGCTCCGGCTCCGGCGCCCGCGGCGCAGCCGGTTCCCACTGCCCAGCCGGCGCAGGCCGCTGCCCGACCGGCAACCGCGGAGCCCGCTCCGGCACCCGCGAAGCCCGCTCCGGCACCGGCCGCGCCCGTCCACAAGCCGGCACCGGCGCCCGCCGCGCACGCACCCGCCGAGCCCGCAGCACCGGCTCCCGCACCGACGTCCACGGCGGGCTCCGCGGCCGAGGCGACCAGTGCCTCCCGGCCGCTGACCGGCCCGCTCGCGACGGCACTGCGCCCCGTCACGGGAGCCGTGCAGGACCTCACCGACGCACGCCCCGTGACCGGGCTCGTGGACGCTCTCGACCGCGTCGTCGCCGGACTCCCGGTCGTCGGACCGGTCGCCGGCGACGGTGCCCTCGGGACCGTCACGGCACCCGTCACCGGGCTCGTCGACGACACGCTCGGTGGCGTCGGCGGCACGGTCGGCGACCTCCCCGGCGTGGTCGACGGCACGGTCCCACTCACGCCCGGAGGCGCGCTCCCGCCGCTCGACGGCGCGCAGCCGCCGGTCGCGACCCTCCCTGGAGGCACGACCCCCGTCACCGGGACCGGCCTGCCCCCGGTGGGCAGCGGCTCCGGAGCCCCCGCGGTCGCGACCACGCCAGCGCCGTCCTCCGTGCCCCAGGCCGGGTCGGCCGACGCTGCGGCAACGACCACGTCACCGGTCGCGGCGGTTCGGGTCCCCGCGGCCGGTGACGCGTCCCTCGGTGCCGCGCCGACGACCTCCGTGGTCGTGGACGGGCGCGCGCTCCTCGTCCCGGAGGGTGGTGCCCCCGTGCACCTGCCGGCCGACGGCCCCGCCGCGACCGGCACCCCCGGTGGTGCCACGGGTGGCTCGTCGATCACCGCGCCGGTCGGCACGACCGCCGGTTCGGACGCCCAGTTCTCCCTCGCCGCGGGGTCACGCGGTTCCCTCGCCGACGACGTGGTCCCCGCGTCCCTCGTCGGCGACCACGACGTCGCCCCTGACTGAGATCGGTGCGCCTGTCCGCCACGGCAGGCACGCACACACCCCCGACCGTCACCACGGTCGGGAACCGATCTCGATCAGGGAGTGAACGACCATGAACAAGTACGTCTCGAGAGGGCTCTGGTTCGCCCTCTTCGTCGGCGGCCTGACCCTCGGGGGAGCGGCGGCAGCGAACGCCGCGACGACCTCCGGAGCGGACGGAGCCGTCTCGGGCACACAGGTCGCCCCGTCCGTCGACGCACCGGTGTCCGTCACCGGCAACGCGCTCGGCGTCCTCGGCGACGCGATTTCGACGGCGACCGGGTCCGGCGCTGCGTCGACCCCGGCACCCGCGGCTCCGGCATCCTCGGCTCCGGCAGCTCCGGCTCCGGTCACCTCGGGGGCGGACGGCGCCGCCTCGGGGACGCAGGTCGCTCCGGCGGTGAGCCTCCCGGTGACCGTGTCCGGCAACGCCGTCGGGGTCGCAGGCGATGCGTCCTCGGCGACCGCTCCGGCTCCGGCACCCTCGGCTCCTGCGCCTGCGCCTGCGCCGACCACGTCGGGCGCGGACGGCACGGCCTCGGGCACGCAGATCGCCCCGGACGTGGACGTCCCGGTGACCGTGTCCGGCAACGCCGTCGGGGTCGCGGGCGATGCGTCCTCGGCGACCGCTCCGGCGGCTCCGGCTGCGGACTCGTCCGCTTCGGCCCCGACGACGTCCGGCGCGGACGGCACCGCCTCGGGCACGCAGGTCGCACCGGTCGTGTCCGTGCCGGTGACGGTTTCGGGCAACGGGATCGGCGTCCTCGGTGACGGTGCGGCCTCCGGCTCGACGACCACGACGCCGGTCGGGACGGGGACGGGCACGGGAGCCCCGACGCCGACCACGGACGGTTCCGACGGGCTGCTCTCCGGCACGCAGGTCGGTGGCCTCGTGTCGGTGCCCGTGACGATCTCCGGGAACGGGATCGGGGTCGTCGGTGACGGCACGAGCTCGGGTTCGACGGCTGGTTCGGGTTCGTCGGGTTCGGTCCCGTCGGCCGGTGGGACGACGGATGGTTCGGACGGCATCGGTTCGGGGACGCAGGTCTCCCCGGTGATCAGCCTGCCGATCAGCGTCGGCGGGAACGGGATCGGGGTCGTCGGGGACGGCACGAGCTCGGGTTCGACGTCCGGCACGGGTTCGTCGGGTTCGGTCCCGTCGGCCGGTGGGACGACGGATGGTTCGGACGGCATCGGTTCGGGGACGCAGGTCTCCCCGGTGATCAGCCTGCCGGTCACCATCGGTGACAACGGGATCGGCATCATCGGTGACGGCGCGAGCTCGGGTTCGACGTCCGGCACGGGTTCGACCGGTTCGGTCCCGTCGGCCGGTGGGACGACGGACGGTTCGGACGGCATCGGTTCGGGGACGCAGGTCTCCCCGGTGATCAGCCTGCCGGTCACCATCGGCGGCAACGGGATCGGCATCATCGGTGACGGCGCGAGCTCGGGTTCGACGGCTGGTTCGGGTTCGTCGGGTTCGGTCCCGTCGGCCGGTGGGACGACGGATGGTTCGGACGGCATCGGTTCGGGGACGCAGGTCTCCCCGGTGATCAGCCTGCCGATCAGCGTCGGCGGGAACGGGATCGGCATCATCGGTGACGGCACCAGCACGATCACGACCCCGGGTGACGGTACCGACCCCGGGACGGGCACCGACCCCGGGACCGGCACGGACCCTGGTGACGGCACCGACCCCGGGACGGGCACCGACCCCGGGACGGGTACGGACCCGGGTGACGGCACCGACCCCGGGACCGGCACGACCCCCGGGACCGGGACCGGGACCGGAACCGGCACGACGCCCGGATCCGGCACCGGGACGACCACCGGTTCGGCGCCCGTGACGGCGACCGTCCCGGTGACCGCAGCCGCCGTGACGGCGGCGACCAGCGCCTCCCGGCCGGCGACGGTCGCAGCGGTGACCGCCGCCGCGGCCACCGCGTCCGGGAGCACCGCGACGGGCCTGGCCTACACGGGCGCGGCGTCGCCGACGCTGCCGCTGACCGCCGCGCTGCTGCTGCTCCTCGCCGGAGCCGGCGTGCTCACGCTGCGTCGTCGGCACTGACCGGACGGGCCAGCGACCCCGCGGTCGCGCCGGGACCACCTCCGAGGTGGTCCCGGCGCACCGCGCTGCCCGCCGGACGTCCACCTGTGAGCGAACCGGACGGACTCTGGAAGGTGGTGATGCTGATCCTGTGAGCAGTGGAAGCGGCTCGGCGGCTGGTCGGCAGCCGGCCGGGGCCACGATTGGCACGTGCTCCACGAACTCCTGCGCCTCAAGATCACGGACAGTGACGTCCTCGTCCCGGTGGACGTCATCGCCGGCCTCCTCGTGCTCTGGGCGCTCGTCGTTCGACCGTGGTCGCTCTCGCGGTTCCTCGTCCGGATCGCCGCCATGGGCGTCGGAGCCGTCGTGGGGCTCGGCCTCGTGTGGTGGTTCGGCGACGTGCAGGACGCGTTCGGCGTCGCCTTCACGCCGATCACCCGGATGTGGGTGGCCTTCGCGGTCGCCGCCGTCGCGCTCCTCGTCACGGTCGCGGTGCAGGGCGGATGGGGGCGTCGGGTGATCGCGCTCACGGCGGCGGGAGCGGTCGTCCTCGCGGCCGGGCTCGGCGTCAACGTGGACTTCGGGTTCTACAAGGACATCCAGCAGGCGCTCGTCACGAATCCCTACCCCTACAAGGACCTGCCGGTGCTCGCGACGGGACCGACGACCCGGCCCGCCCTCGACCCGTCTGGGTGGCACGCCCCCGCGGGCATGCCGGCGAAGGGCGAGGCGATCAGCGTCCGGATCCCCGCGACGGTGTCGCACTTCCACGCGCGGAAGGCCGTCGTCTGGTTGCCCCCGGCAGCACGGACAGCGCACCCGCCGACGCTCCCCGTGATCGTCGCGCTCTCCGGGCAGCCGGGCGAGCCGTCCGACCTGTTCCAGACGGGCGACATGGGGCGCTTCCTCGACCGCTACGCTGCTGCCCACGACGGGCTGGCCCCGATCGTGGTGTCGCCCGACCAGCTCGGCGCGCCGAACCGCAACCCGATGTGCGTCGACTCCCGCCGCCTCGGCCGGAGCGAGACCTACGTGATGACCGACACCGTCGACTGGATCCGGAAGCACCTCCCGGTGGCCGCGGCCCCGTCGGGGTGGGCCGTCGCCGGGTTCTCCGAGGGGGCGACCTGCGCGATGCAGTTCTCCTCCGAGTTCCCCGACGTGTTCGGCTCGGCGCTCGCCATATCGAGCGAGCCCGCACCGCTGACCGGGAGCGCCGCGAACAGCATCAAGGTGGCGTTCGACGGTTCCGCGGCGAAGTACCGGGCAGCGGCGCCCGCAGCGCTCATGGCGGCGCACGGGCACTACGTCGACCACCTCACGGTGTTCGGCGTCGGGCAGGACGACGCGCCGTACCGGCGGTCGACCGCGATGCTCGACGCCGCCGCGCGCAAGGTGGGCATCACGACCGAGGTCATCGTCTCGCCCGGCTCCGCGCACGACTGGAACACCGTGCGGTACGTCCTCGCGCACGGACTCCCGACGGTGATCGCCCACCTCGGCCTCCCCGCGAGCGGTGCCCTGTGAGCCCGCAGACCCGAGCGTGGCCGCGGCGCGCGCAACAGACCCTTCGGCGGTACCCGGTCACCACGGTGCTCGCCCTGCTCGTCCTCGTCACCTCCGTCGCCGCGGTGGTGCTCCGCGTGCAGCACGGCACCCAGCCCGCGTCGTTCGGCCCGTTCCGGGTGTTCGCCGCGTCGACCGGCCTGGTCGCGATCCTCGTGACGATCGCCGGCGTGGTCGTGCTGATCGGTGCATCGGAACGGCTGATGGGGCCGTGGCGGACGATCGTCGCGTTCGTCGTCACCACCGTGGTCGGGACCGGGGTCGGCGCGCTCACCGCCTTCGTCGACACCGACGGCCGTGACGTCGGGCACCTCCTGCTCGGCCGCGCCACGGCGTTCGACCCGTGGACCGCGATCGTCGGCACAATCGTCACCGCGAGCGCGTTCGCCGGCACGCTCTGGCGGCGTCGCATCCGGGTGAACGCCCTCGCCGTCGTGGCGGCGCTGCTCCTCTACGCCGGCCACGTGTCGGACCTGTACGCCGTGCTCGCCGCGGCCGCCGGCTGGGTGCTCGGCGAACTGCTCCGACGGACGCCGAAGCGCACCGGGTGGCTCCGCAGCTCCCACCGGGAGATCCGGGTGCTGCTCGGGACCGCCGTCCTCGTCTCGGCGGTCGGACCCGTCATCGCGCTCGTCTCGAGGGCCCGCGTCGGACTGCTCGCCCCGCTCGCCGCGGTCGTCGGTGCCGGTCCGGTGAGTCCGGTGCGCGGGTGCCGCGCGGACGGTGTCGCGGGGGAGTGCCTCCGCGGACTGCTCTCGTTCCGCGCGACCGACCCGTGGACGCTCGTCCTCGCCGTGGCGCCGCTCCTCGTCCTGCTCGTCGGCGGCCTCGGGCTCTTCCGCGGCAGCCGCTTCGCGGTGTGGCTCGTCGTCGTCGTCGACGTCGTCACCGGGGTGGCCGCCGCCGTCACCTACGGACTCGTGCCGGGGCGCGTCACGGCCCTGCACGGCTTCGAGGACCAGTTCGTCGTCGACGTGTCGATCGCCGCGTCGATCGTGGTGCCGCTCGCGACCGCGGTCGTGCTCGTCCTGCTCCGCCGCTCCTTCACCGTGCTGCCGTCCCGCCGACGGGTCGTCGGCTTCGCGGTGACCGTCGGTGCGTCGGCACTCGTGCTCGTGACCATCGTGCTGGTCGTGGCCGCGTCCTCGCCGGCCCACGTGGAGGACCCCGTCCGGCTCGCGCTCGCCGCGCTCGGCCCGCTCGCGCCGGTGTCGTTCTGGGACCGGCTGCCGTCGCTCGACCCGGCACTCCGGCTCGTCGTCGGCCTGAGCGGACCGGTGCTCTGGGTCGTCGTCGCGCTCGCCGCGGTCCGGCCGACCGGCGCGGTCGAACCCGACACCGACGCGGACGGCTCGCGGGCTGACCGCGAGCGGGCACGCGCACTCCTGCTCGCCGGCGGGGGCGACACGTTCGGTTGGATGACGACGTGGCTCGGCAACCAGTACTGGTTCGCGGCCGACGGGCGGGCGGGCGTGGCGTTCCGGCGGAACGGCGCGGTCGCGGTGACGGTCGGCGGTCCGTTCGGGTGGCCCGACGCACGCGAGCGCGCGCTGACGGACTTCGCCCGGTACTGCGACGACAACGGCTGGACCGCTGCGTTCTACGGGATCGAGGCCGAGGTCGCGGAGCACCTCACGCCGCAGGGCTGGGGCACGCTGCCGGTCGCCGAGGACGCCGACTTCGACCCCCGCACGTGGACCACGAGCGGGAAGAAGAAGCAGGACGTCCGGACCGCGGTGAACAAAGCCCGCCGCGAGGGCATCACCGCGACCTGGTCGTCCTGGCAGGACCTCCCGACGCCGACCGTCCGGCAGATCGAGGCGATCTCGGAGGAGTGGGTCGCCGAGCGGGAACTCCCCGAGATGGGGTTCACCCTCGGCGGCGTCGACGAGATGCGCGACCCCGCCGTCCGTACCCTCGTCGCGCAGGACGCCGAGGGCACCGTGCTCGCCGTGACGAGCTGGCTCCCCAGCCACCGGGACGGGCGCGTCGTCGGGTGGACGCTCGACGTGATGCGGCGGACCGACCACGCGCCGAACGGCGTCATGGAGTTCCTCGTCGCGAGCGCCGCGGAGCAGATGCGCGACGACGGGGTCGAACGGCTCAGCCTGTCCGCCGCGCCGCTCGCGCAGGTCTCGGACCCGGAGGCGCCGACGGACGGCGTGCAGAACCTCCTCGAGCTCGTCGGCGGGGTGCTCGAGCCCGTGTACGGGTTCCGCTCGCTCCTGCGCTTCAAGCAGAAGTTCGGCCCCGAACTGCACCCGCTCGTCCTCGCCTACCCCGACCCCGTCGCGCTGCCGGCCATCGGCATCGCGGTGGTGCGGGCGTACCTGCCCGACCTGTCGTTCCGGCAGGCGGTCGCCTTCGCGCGGGGGCGCGGCTGACCGACGCACCACCTGACGGCCGGGAGGCTCGTGGCGGCGCCGCCACGAGCCTCCAGGCTGCTGCGTGTCACGCGAGGAAACCGGCGCAACCGGACCGTCATGCGGGTGGGGTATCGTTCCCGGTACGCAAGCGCTCCGGGGTCGGTGCAAGTCCGAACCGGTGGTGACAGTCCACGAACTGATGACGGGTGCGAACCCGGCAGAGGTTGACCTGGTGGGATTCCAGGACCGACGGTGAAAGTCCGGATGGGAGGAAGCGCTGGCGGGCAGGTCGACCGTGTCGACCCGTCCGCCCGTGTCGACGACCGTCGAGCACCCCCGGAGTCCCGTTGAGAGGACACCAGTGTTCACCGGCATCATCGAGGAACTCGGCACCGTCACCGCCGTCGAGCAGCACGGCGACTCCGTCGCGCTCACCGTCCGCGGTCCGCTCGTCGTCGCGGACGCATCGCACGGCGACTCCATCGCCACGTCCGGCGTCTGCCTGACCGTCGTCGAGCAGACCCCCGACACCTTCACGGCCTTCGTCATGAAGCAGACGCTCGACATGAGTGCCCACGGCGCACTCGTCGTCGGCGACCGCCTCAACCTCGAGCGCGCCGCGTCGGTGGGGGACCGCCTCGGGGGCCACATCGTGCAGGGGCACGTGGACGGCACGGCGACCGTGCTCGAGACGTCCGACGGCGACGGCTGGCGGCGCGTGCGGTTCTCCCTCGCGCCCGAGCTGAGCCCGCTCGTCGTCGACAAGGGATCGATCGCGCTCGACGGCGTCTCCCTCACCGTGAGCGCGGTCTCGTCCGAGGACACCGCACCCGACGCCGCGTGGTTCGAGGTCAGCCTCATCCCGGAGACGCTCGAGGCCACCACACTCGGGCTCCGGGTGCCGGGGGACCGGGTGAACGTGGAGACCGACGTCCTCGCCAGGCACGTCCGGCGGATGCTGCGGCTCGACGCCGCGGCGACGGCCGCCGGCGCTGCTGTGTCGGCCGGTGCTGCCGGTGCGGCGGAACCCGTCCTGGAGGCGCGGTGATGGTCACGCACGCCACACCCGTCGCCGCGTCCGGCCCCGGCGAACACCGCGTCCCCGGACTGTCGAGCATCGACGACGCCGTGGCCGCCATCGCGTCCGGCCGCCCGGTCATCGTCGCGGACGACGAGCACCGCGAGAACGAGGGCGACGTCATCCTCGCCGCCGAGCTCGCGAGCCCGGAGTGGATCGCGTGGACCGTGGCGCACTCGTCCGGGTTCGTCTGCGCACCGGTGTCCGCGGAGATCGCCGACGCGCTCGACCTGCCGCCGATGGTGGCCCACAACGAGGACCCGAGGGGGACGGCCTACACGGTCACCGTCGACGCGGCGTCCGGCATCACGACGGGCATCAGCGCACACGACCGCGCCCGGACCCTGCGAGTGCTCGCCGACCCGGCGTCCGTCCGGTCCGACCTGCACCGCCCGGGCCACGTCGTGCCGCTCCGCGCCCGCCCGGGTGGCGTCCGCGAACGCGCCGGCCACACCGAGGCGGCCATCGAACTCGTGACCGCTGCGGGCCTGCGCCCGGCGGCGGCCATCTGCGAGATCGTCGACGAGGACGGCAGCATGATGCGGCTGCCGCGGCTCGTCGAACTCGGGGCGCGCGAGGGCGTGCCCGTCATCACCATCGCCGCGCTCGTCGAGTGGCTGGACGCGGCCGACCGGGCGGGGAAGTCGCCCACGGAAGGAACGACACGATGAGCGGAGCGGGAGCTGCGGAGCGCGGCCACGTCGACGGCACCGGGGTGCGGGTCGCGATCGTCGCCGGGCAGTGGCACGACGTCATCGCCGCGGGACTCCTCGCGGGGGCGCAGCGCGAGGTCGAACGGCTCGGTGCGACGGCGACCGTGATCCCCGTGCCCGGGAGCTTCGAACTGCCGGTCGTCGCGAAGTCGGCGCTCGAGTCCGGGTTCGACGCGGCGGTGGCGCTCGGGGTCATCATCCGCGGCGGCACCCCGCACTTCGAGTACGTGTCGGACGCGGCGACGAGCGGCCTCACCCGCGTCGCGATCGAGACCGGGAAGCCGATCGGCTTCGGGGTCCTCACCCTCGACGACGAGCAGCAGGGCATCGACCGCGCGGGGCTGCCCGAGTCGAAGGAGGACAAGGGAGCCGAGGCCGCGCACGCCGCCATCGCGACCGCGGTCACGCTCCGGTCGCTGCGCGTCCCCGCCTGACCACCGCGTCCGCGCGCCCCGCAACGCTGCACGACCGAAGACACCCCGCACCACGTTCCGACGCGGTTCGGGGTGTCTTCGGTCGTGCGCGAGCCGTCGAGACGCGTGGAGCGGGCCGGGTCAGCTGGCGCGCCGGCCGGGCGGGCGCGCAGTCGGCAGGCCGGCCTGCGTGACGAGTGCTGCGTGGCGGGCCCGAGCCGCGCCTCCAGGCCGTGCGCGCAGCGGAACGACGACGGCCCCGCACCGATGGGTGCGGGGCCGTCCGTGCCGTGCGGTGGTGACTACCGCTTGCCGAACACGTGGATCGGCAGGAAGAACGAGATGCACATGAGGATCAGGCCACCCATGAAGACGAACGCCTGACCCGACGCGACCTGGAACGCGAAACCGAACAGGTACATCGACACCAGCAGCAGCAGGATCGAGAAAACAGCGGCGATGACGCGGCCCACGGTGGTACCTCCGGAATCAGCGGGTGATGCAGTCGCCAGTCTATCCCCAGGAGCGCGGGTGCTGGTTCACGCCGCGGGCTTCGTCGCGATCAGACGGTCGACGACGGCGAGCAGGGCCTCCATGTCGACGACGCCGCGGGTCGGTCGGACGTCCGTCGTCGCGCCGAGCGAGGCCTGGTGGTACAGCCCGTCGCCGAGCAGCTTGACGGCCTGCGCGGTCGGCTCGTCGCCGAGCTCCTCGACGAGGGTCTCGAGCCAGGCGTTCTCGGTGTCGTCGAGGGTCCGTCCGGCCTCCTCGTACCCGGCCTGCTGCAACCGGCTCGCTGCGAGCAGGGCGAGGTCGAGCTCGCTGCCGACCCACTGGCAGTTGCGGACGAAGTAGCGGGCCACACCGTCCTCGGCCTCGCGCATCCGCTCGACGTCGATGTGCGACAGGTCGGAGAGCCGCTCGCACAGCCCCTCGACGAGGGCGGCCTTCGAGCCGAAGTGGTAGAGCAGTCCGCCCTTCGAGACGCCGGCGCGGGCGGCGACGGCGTCGAGGGTCGCCGGACGCTCGCCTTCCTCGCACACGATGGCGACGAAGCTGTCCAGGACACGATCGCGGGCGCTTGCCATGCCGGAAGTCTGCCATGCGCGGGACCGGGCGGCGCGCACCGGTCGCGCCGCGACCGGGGGCCGCACCGTCGCCGGGCAGCGCGCAGGCGCCGTGGGCCATCCTCCACGGCGCCTGCGGGTCGGGTCAGCCCTTGAGTGCTCCGGCGGCGATGTTCGCGATGAAGTGCCGCGAGCCGATGATGAACACCCCGATGAGCGGGAAGACGCTGATCACCGCGCCCGCCATCACCGAGCCGAGGTCCGTCGCGTTCACCGAGCTGAGGGAGGCCAGCGCCACCTGGAGCGTCTGTCCCTTCGGATCGATGAGCACGATGAGGGGCCAGACGTAGTCGTTCCACGAGCTGATGAACGTGAAGATGCCGAGGAAGGCGAGGCCTCCGCGGAGCATCGGCACCGCGATCGACCACCACGTCCGGAAGAACCCGGCACCGTCCACCCGCGCGGAGTCGATGATCTCGTTCGGGATCGACCCGGTCGCGAACTGCCGGAGCAGGAAGATGCCGAACGCGTTCGCCGCCCCGGGGACGATGAGTGCCTGGAGCCCACCGATCCAGCCGAGGTGCGCCATGAGGACGAAGCTCGGCACCAGCGAGAGGCTCCCGGGCACGAGGAAGGTCGCGAGCATGACGGTGAAGAGCGACCGCTTGAACGGGAACTCGTACTTGGCGAACGCGAACGCCGCGAGCGAGTCGAACAGCATGACGAGCACGGCCGTGGCCCCGGACACGAGCACGGTGTTGCCGAGCGCGCGGAGCATGTCGACGCTGCTGAACACCGTCGCCAGGTTCTGCATCGTGTGGTCGCTGAACCAGAGCGAGGGCGGGTAGCCGAAGATCTGCGCGTTCGACGACGTCGACATCACGAGCAGCCAGTAGAAGGGGAAGATCGACAGCACGACCCCGACGATCAGGCAGAGGTGCGTGACGAGCCGTCCGACCCAGCCGTGCCTGAACCCGCGACGGTGGTCGTCGGGGCGGTCCGCGGCGGCGTTCGGTCGGCCGAGGGCCGCGGCGGTGTTCGTCGTGCTCGGTGCGGTGTCGGCGCTCATGCGCGGTCCCCCTTCGAGGCGGTGGTGGCACCGGCGCGGCCGGACGTCGCCGGAGCGAGGGTGCGCGCGGTGCGCAGCCGTCGCGGTGTCTTCAACCCGTCGCGTTCACTGAGCAGGCGCCAGTTGATGATCGCGAAGACCACGGAGAAGAAGAAGAGCACCCAGGCGATCGCCGAGCCGTAGCCGAAGTCGAACTGGTTGAAGGCCTGGTCGTACTGGTAGAGCACGATCGTCATGCCGGCTTCGTCTGGTCCGCCGACGGCCTGGCCCTGGAACAGGATCTGCGGCTCCGTGAAGAGTCCGAGGCCGCCGATCGTCGACGTGATCACGGTGAAGAGGATCACCGGCCGGAGCATCGGGATGGTGATCCGGGTGAAGATCTGCCAGGTGTTCGCGCCGTCGACCTTCGCGGCGTCGTACAACTCCGTCGGGATCGACTGCAGTCCGGCGAGGTAGATGATCGCGTTGTACCCGGTCCACCTCCAGATCACCATGACGGCGATCGTGACCTTGACGCCCCAGTACGTCGAGAGCCATCCGACCGGGTCCGCGCCGACGGCACGCAGGGCGGCGTTGACGAGCCCGAACCCGTCCGAGAACACCGACCCGAAGACGATCGCCATCGCGACCATGCTCGTGACGTTGGGGATGAAGAACGCGACGCGGTAGAAGCCCTTCGCCCGGATGTTGCCGTGCAGCAGGAACGCGAGCACGAGCGCGAGGAAGAGCATCGGGACGGTCGAGATGATCCAGATGATGAAGGTGTTCGACACCGCGTTCCAGAACCTCGGGTCGCCGAGGAGGTACTGGTACTGCGCGAACCCGACCCACGCGGGGGAGCCGACGCCGTCCCAGTCGGTGAAGGACAGGACGATCGAGAACACGATCGGGAACAGGCCGAACACGAGGAACAGCACGTAGAACGGTGCGATCGCGACGTACTGCGGCCAGAACCGGCGGAGGCCCGACCGGCGGCCGGCCGCAGCGGTCGAGATCGACGAGGTGGGTGTGCCGCCGACGGTCGGGTTCGCCGTGGTCGCGGGTGCTTCACGGGTCGAGGTCATGCCGCAACACCCCGCTTCGCGAGGACCCGGTCGGTCTGGTCGACCGCGTCCTTCCACGCCCGCTCGGGGTCCTTGCCCGTCGACTCGACGTTCGTGATCTCCGTGGCGAAGGCCCCGATGAAGCGCTCGCGGTTCGAGATGTAGGTCACGGGCACCTCCGGTGCGGCATCGCTGAAGAAGTCGAGCGGGTCCTGGTCACCGAAGTAGTCGCCCGGGTTCCGCATCAGGCCGTTGGTGAACGACGCCGGGGTGGAGGGGAAGAGCTGGATGTCGTTGTAGGTGTGCGACTGGATCTCGGGCTGCGTGATCCACTTCGCGAACGCCACGGCGGCCTCCGGGTCCTTCGAGGACTTCGGGACCGCGAGGAAGGAGCCGCCGCTGTTGCCCGGCCGCTCCGGCTGCTTCGCGATGCGCCACTTGCCGGACAGGTCGGGTGCGGTGTCGTGGATGATCTGCGTCCACCAGGCGCCCTCGATCTGCCCGGCGACGCGGCCCGCCACCCACCCGGCGTTCTGGTCCGTGCCGGACTGCAGGTTGCCCGTGATGCCGGCGTGGATCGACTCGACCGCGTTGTCCCAGGCCTTCCGCACCGAGCCGTCGTCGCGCTGGTAGAGCGGCTCGTCGTCGCGGTCGAAGTACCGGGTCGGGCTCGCGGCGATGAACTGGTTGAAGAGCTGTGTGGCGGTGATGATCGTGGCCGCGCCCGTCTTCTGCTTGATCTGCTTGCCGACCGCACGGAAGTCGGCCCAGGTGCTGATCGCGGCGCCGACCTCGTCGGGTTCGGTCGGCAGGTCCGCCTTCTGCAGCACCTCCTGGTTGTAGAAGAACCCGGTGGGTCCGGTGTCGACGGGCCAGAAGCACTGGCGTCCGGACGGGGTGCGCCCGAGCGAGAGCTTCCAGTCGTAGTAGTCCTCCCGCTCCGCAGCCGTCGGCCGGAAGTCGGTGAAGAGCTCTTCGTCGGGGAAGTACAGCCAGCAGTTCGAGTTGATCATGAGCACGTCCGGGATGAACGCGTTCCCGGCCAGCGCCGTGCGGAACTTCGTGTCGTACGAGGCGCCGCCGATGAGGTCCGGTCGCAGACGCTTCGCTCCCTGCCCGGGGATGCCGCCGGCCGCCTGGCGGAGGAACTTCGGGTCGAGTGAACGGTTCCAGTACCAGAGGACGAGTTCGTCGGGGTCCTTCGAGATCGCGGTCCCGGTCGAGCACCCCGTGAGGAGTGCGGTGGTGGCGAGTGCCCCGAGGGCTCCTGCGCCGGCGAGGAACCCCCGCCTGCTGAGACGGACGGATGGTGCTGCTGTCACGGACGACCTGCTCTCGTCGTTGAGATTGCCGGACACCTCGGCGGCGCGCTCGTCGGGCAGCGGCCGGCGCACGGGCACTCATCGTCGAGACCCGTGCCGAGCGTTCGACCGTGAACGCTCACGAAGTGCTCAGAGCATGCTCTCCGCGACACGCCGTGTCAAGCATCCTCGGCATTGTGCCGTGGCGGAGATCGGGCTAGCGTCGCTGCGACCGTGAAGGTTCACGACGAACAGGATCCGCATGTCAGCGCAGACCGCGACCCCCACCTCCACCCGCACGCAGGAAGGGTGGGCCGTCCTCGGACCCGGTGGCATCGCGCGCCGGTTCCTCTCCCAACTGCCGGCGAGCGGGAACGGCGTCACGGGTGACGTCGACCCGTCGGTCGGCGGCCTGCTCGTGGCCGCCGGGAGCAGCGACCCCAGCCGTGCGCAGGCGTTCGCGGACGAGGCTGCCGAGCACGGCTTCGCCGACGTGACCGCGGCCGGCTACGACGAGGTGCTCGCCGATCCGCGGGTCGACGCGGTGTACGTCTCGACGGTGCACACCGGGCACGCACGTCTCGTGCTCCGCGCCCTGGCTGCCGGCAAGGCGGTCCTCTGCGAGAAGCCCCTCTCCCCGAACCACGGCACCGCGATGGCGCTCGTCGACGCCGCACGCCAGGCGGGGCTGCCCCTGGTCGAGGCCTACATGTACCGCTTCCACCCGCAGACCGCGGCGCTCCGCGAGCTCGTGCGTGACGGCGCGATCGGCGACGTCACCCACGTCGACGCGTCCTTCGCCTTCCGCGCCGGCTCCCGTACGGGTCGCCTGTTCGACGTCGAGACCGCCGGTGGCGGCATCCTCGACGTCGGCGGGTACCCGGTCACGATGACCGCGGCCGTCGTGCAGGCGGCGACGGGCGTCGCGGTCGCGGAACCGACCGAGCTGACCGCGACGGGGACCCTCGGGCCGACGGGCGTCGACGAGTGGACCACGGCGCACCTCACGTACCCGTCCGGCATCACCGCGGTGGTCCGGACCGGTGTGCGGGTGCAGGACGAGAACGCCGTGACGGTGTACGGCACCCGCGGCCGGATCGTGCTGACGGACCCGTGGACCCTCGGGGACGACCCGACGATCGAGGTCCGCACCGTCGACGAGGAACCCCGCACGCTCTCGTTCGCCGGTGCGGCGCCGTACGCGCTCGAGGCCGACGCCACGACCGCCGCCCTGCGCGACGGACGCACCGACGCCCCGGAGATGACCACCGACGAGTCGCTCGCGACCGCCAGGACCCTCGACCGCTGGCGCGAGGCGATCGGCCTCCGCTACCCGTTCGAGGCCGAGGATGCCGACATCCCGACGGTGAGCGGCGAGCCGCTGACCGTCGCGGCCCTCGAGCCGGACCGGGCCGACAACCCGATGCGGTACGGGGAGATCGCCGGGGTCGGCAAGCGGCTGTCCCGACTCGTGATGGGTGTCGACAACCAGCTGGACCTCGCCCACGCGAGCGCGATCTTCGACCACTTCGTCAGCCGCGGCGGCAACGTCTTCGACACCGGCTACATCTACGGCGGCGGCACGATGGAGGGCCGCCTCGGGAAGTGGATCCAGAACCGCGGCGTCCGGGAGGACGTGGTCGTCATCACGAAGGGCGCCCACACCCCGTACTGCGACCCGGAGTCACTGACGCGGCAGCTGCTCGAGAGCCTCGATCGCCAGGGCACCGACTACGCGGACATCTACATGATGCACCGCGACAACGAGGACGTCCCCGTGGGGGAGTTCGTCGACGTCCTCGACGAGCACCGCCGCGCCGGCCGCATCCGGGTGTTCGGCGGTTCGAACTGGAGCCTCGCGCGCTTCGACGAGGCGAACGCCTACGCGGCGGCGAACGGCAAGCACGGCTTCGAGGTGCTGAGCAACCACTTCGGCCTGGCCGAGGCGTACGACGTGCCGTGGGCGGGCTGCCGCCACGCGACCGACCCGGAGTCGAAGCGGTGGCTCGAGGAGCGTCAGGTCCCGCTGCTGCCGTGGTCGTCGCAGGCCCGTGGGTTCTTCACCGGCCGTGCGGCGCCGGAGGACACGAGCGACGCCGAGCTCGTCCGCTGCTACTACTCGGACGAGAACTTCGAGCGGCTCCGTCGCGCCCGGGAGCTCGGTGCGCAGTTCGGGGTGCCCGCGACGGCCATCGCCCTCGCGTACGTCCTGAACCAGCCGTTCCCGACGTTCCCGCTCTTCGGACCGCGTACGATCGCGGAAGCCCGCTCCTCGATGCAGGGCCTCTCCGTCGACCTCACTCCCGAACAGGTGGCATGGCTGGACCTCCGCGACTGACCGATCCGCAGCACGCCGTGGGTGCGCCGGACCCGTCCGACGCGCCCGCGGCACCTGCGACGCAGTCGTCGCCCGCGGCTCCCGGGACACCGTCACGGGCCACGATCATCGACGTCGCCGCCGCCGCCGGCGTCTCCCGGCAGACCGTCACCCGCGCGATGAACGGGATGTCCGGGATCAGTGCCGCCACGAAGGAACGGGTGCTCGCCGTCGCCGAGCAGCTCGCGTACCGTCCGTCCCGCTTCGGCCGCGGCCTCGTCACGGGCGGCGACCACCAGCTCGGCCTGGTCGTCAACGACCTCCGGAACCCCTACTCGCCACAGCTCGCGTCCGCCGTCTACCGCCTCGCGGCCGAGCAGGGGTGGAACGTCATGCTCGCCGACACGACGCTCGCCGGGGACGCCGACCGCATCGTCGCCGCCCTCGGCAGCCAGACGGACGTCGTCATCGGGTACCTCGGAAACCGGCGCGAGCGGTGGACCGCGCTCCTCGGCTCCGTCCCCATGGTCGAGCTCGACCCGTCCGCCGACCCGCCGACGGCCGCCGTGTGGATCGACCCGGCGGAGTCGATCGAGCAGCTCGCCGACCACCTCGTCGCGACCGGCGTCCGACACCCCGTGGTGCTCGACAACTCCGAGCCCGGACGGCCGAGCGCGCGTGGCGCCCTGATGCTCGACGCCCTGCACCGGCGCGGGTACCTGCCCGAGCTCGTGCACGGTCCGCACGGCACCGCGGAGTGCGGCGCGGAGGAGACCACGAAGGTGCTCGCGCGCCGACGCCGGCTCGACGCCGTCCTCGCCTTCAACGACGTCATGGCGCTCGGGGTGCTCCAGGCGTGCCGACGCGCGGGCCGCGACGTGCCCGGCGACGTACGGGTCGTCGGGGTGGACGGACTGCCGCTCGGTGCGCTCGTCTCACCGACGCTCACGACCCTCGCGGTCGACCTCGATGCCGTGGCGCGGGAGGCCCTCGACCTCGCGCTCGGGATGCTCGCGGGGGAGCTGCCGCGCAGCGGCGCTGCCGTGCAGCGCACGGTGCGGCACCGGCTGCTGGTGCGCGAGAGCGCGTAGCCGATCGCGCGAGCGCACGCCCACCACGCACCGGCCTGGAGGCCCGTGGCGGGCCCGCACCGTGCCTCCCGGCCGCTCGTTGGTTGCATTTGCAACCAACACCGTCCAGACGGTACACTTACGGAGTCCTGACGGGCGCGTGTCGATCTCCGCGCCCCGTCCCGGACCACCCCCACCGAAGTGCCGTCGACCTGGTCCGGCTCGAAGTCCTCCAGGAGTCCTGCGTGTCCGCTCTGCTCACCAGCTCGGTCCCCACCGTCGCCACCGGCAGCCGCGCCCGACGGTTCGCCGCGCTCGCCGTGCTGATGCTCCCCGTGCTGCTCATCTCGGTCGACAACACCGTGCTGAGCTTCGCCCTCCCGTCGATCAGCCGCGCCCTCGACCCCGACGCCACGACCCAGCTGTGGATCGTCGACGCCTACCCGCTCGTCCTCGCCGGCCTCCTCGTCGTGATGGGGAGCATCGGCGACCGGATCGGACGACGCCGCATCCTGGTCGTCGGTGCCACCGGCTTCGCGCTGCTGTCCGTCGCGGCCGCCTTCGCCACCGACGCCTGGATGCTCGTCGCCGCCCGGATCGCGATGGGCGTCTTCGGTGCGATGCTCATGCCGGCGACGCTCTCGATCATCCGCAACGTCTTCACGGACGCGGGGGAGCGGCGGATGGCGCTCGCCGTCTGGTCGACGATGTTCGCTGCCGGCAACGCGCTCGGACCGCTCGTCGGCGGGGTGCTCCTCGCGCACTTCCCCTGGGGCAGCGTGTTCCTCGTCGCCGTGCCGATCCTCGTGCTCATGCTCGTCGGCGTGCCGTTCTTCGTCCCGGAGTCACGCGACCCCGCGCCCGGGCCGGTCGACGTGCCGAGCATGCTGCTGTCCCTCGGCGCGCTCGGCCCCGTCGCCTGGGCGATCAAGTCGGTCGTGCACCCGGAGGAGCGGGGGCTCGCGATCGCGATGCTCGCGGTCGGCGTCGTGTGCGGCATCGCCTTCGTCCGCCGGCAGCTGCGCTCCCGCACGCCCATGCTCGACCTGACGCTGTTCCGCAGCACGGCGTTCACCGGCAGCGTGCTCATGAACCTCGCGGCGATGTTCTCGCTCACCGGGTTCCTGTTCTTCATCGCGCAGCACCTGCAGCTCGTGGCCGGGCTCGACCCGTTCACCTCGGGCGTCGTGCTCATCCCCGGCTCCGTGCTGACGATCGTCGCCGGCCTCGTCGTCGTGCCGATCGTCGCCCGTGTCGCGCCGCGCTGGGTCGTCGCCGTGGCGCTGCTGTTCTCCGCGGCCGCGTACGCGATGGTCGCGGTCCTGGGGCACCACGCCACGGTGGTCGCCCTCGGGTTCGCCTTCGTGCTGCTCGGCATCGGGATCGGCGCGTCGGAGACGGTGACGAACGACCTCATCATCTCCACCGCTCCCGCCGACAAGGCCGGTGCGGCGTCCGCGCTCTCGGAGACGGCGTACGAGATCGGGGCCGTGCTCGGGACGGCCGTGCTCGGCACGATCCTGGCGACCGCCTACCGTGCCCACGTGGCGGTGCCCGACGGGCTGTCCTCCACCGCGCACACCGCAGCGCAGGAGACCCTCGGCGGAGCGGTCTCGGCGGCTGCTGACCTCGGCGGCTCGGCCGGCGAGGCGTTGCTCGCCTCGGCCCGGGCGGCGTTCGACTCCGGCGTGACGATCACCGGTTCGGTGGCCGCGGTGCTCATGGTCGTCGCCGCGTCGGGTGCCGTGGTGATGCTGCGCCGTCGGTAGCGGGACACACGGCGCGCCCGGGATCGCCGGAACCTGTGAATCGTTGACCTCAACCCCGGTTCAGGTCCTACGTTGGGACCTGGCCGCGATGCACGCGGTCGACCCCCCGATGACAGGAACGACCACGACCACGATGTCCGACGCGCCCGCGAACCTCGCCGAGGCCTACAAGTCCGCCTTCCGGGGCCATCCCGCCGGCGTCGCCGTCATCACCGCTGAGGGCCCCGACGGCCCGACCGGGCTCACGGCGTCGAGCGTCGCGAGCGTGGCGATCGACCCGCCGGTCCTCGTCTTCTCGCTGTCGACGAACTCCGGGTCCGCCGGCGTCGTCCTCGGCGCCCCGATCTTCGTCGTGCACCTCGTCGACTCGCTCGGCGTCGCGCTGGCGAAGCGGTTCGCGAGCACCGGGAGCCCGGCCGCGGACGACCCGATCTGGGGCACGCTGCCCTCGGGGGACCGCTACCTGCCGGGTGCCGCGACCGCGCTCCGGTGCCGGCCGCTCTCGACGACACCGATCGGCTCGTCGACCGTCGTCGTGGCCGAGGTCCTCGACATCGTCCTCGGCCTCGAGCACGGCGAGCCGCTCGTCTACCACAACCGGGAATTCCACTCCCTCACCGACCGTTCCCGGCTCTCGTGAGCCGCGGGACACCGTTCCGCCAACCACCGATCGAAAGGACCCCACATGGCTGAGTACACCCTGCCGGAGCTGCCGTACGACTACGCGGCGCTCGAGCCGCACATCAGCGGCAAGATCATGCAGCTGCACCACGACAAGCACCACCAGACCTACGTGACGGGCGCCAACACCGCGCTCGAGCAGCTCGCCGAGGCACGCGAGTCGGGCAACCTGGCGAACGTGAACAAGCTCGAGAAGGACCTCGCGTTCAACCTCGGTGGCCACGTCAACCACTCGATCTTCTGGACCAACCTCGGCCCCGACACGAAGGTCCCGGAGGGCGAGCTCGCCGCGGCGATCGACGAGTTCTTCGGCTCGTTCGAGAAGTTCCAGGCGCAGTTCACCGCCGTCGCGACCGGCATCCAGGGTTCCGGCTGGTCGGTGCTCGCGTGGGACCAGGTCGGGCAGAAGCTCACCACGTTCCAGCTCTTCGACCAGCAGGCCAACGTGCCGCTGGGCGTCGTGCCGATCTTCATGCTCGACATGTGGGAGCACGCCTTCTACCTCGACTACCTCAACGTCAAGGCGGACTACGTCAAGGCCGTGTGGAACATCGTCGACTGGGAGAACGTGGCCGCGCGCTTCGCGAACGCGAAGTCGCAGAGCTTCGTCACGCTCTGAGTCGTGTGCAGCGGGTCGCGTGACGCGACCCGGAGACGGACGGGAGGGACGGTGCCGGACGGCACCGTCCCTCCCGTCCGTTGCACGTTGTGCGGAGTCGTTGCTCCCCGCTAGGCGACGGGCACCTGCGCTCCGGAAGCGAGCCGGTCGGCGATCGCGCGGAGCGCGCCGTCGACGTCGGTGCCGTCCGGGTCGACGAGCGCTGCCCACTGCGCTCCCCGTGCGGCGCAGACCGCCTCACTCGCTGCCTGTTCGGCATCGGGAGTCGCGTAGCCGTGTGCCCTGCACCACTCGGCGACGGCGGCGAGGTGACCGTGGTGCACGAGACGCTCGCGCTCCCGCCCGTCGAGGGTCTCGACCGCGCCGAGCTCGAACGTGAGCCGTGCGGCGAGGAACCGATCGCGGTGCTCGAGCCCGCCGAACACCGCGATCAGCCAGTGGCGCAGCGCGGCGGGGCCCGCGTCGGGCACGAGGCGGAGGTCGGCGAGGTCTCGGTCGAGGTGCTCGACGACGGCGTCGATCAGCGCCTCCCGCGAACCGAAGTGGTACACGATCGGGTACGCGCTCGTCCCGAGGACCCGGCCGAGGCTCCGGACAGAGACCGCCTCGAGCTTGGTGTCGTGCAGGTGCTCGGTGACCTTCTCGATGATCGCGGGCTTGAGCGTGGGATCGGGCTTCCTGGGCACGGGTCCTCCGGGGCTGCTGGCACGGCCGCCGTGTGCGACCACCAGAAATATTACCGTACGTGCGATGCATTCGAGATGGCGGAGCCTGAGTGATCCGCGAGAAAAGAGGAGCAAAGCTCGTGTCCACGTACACTAGGGCGGATGTCCACGTCCCACGAGCACGCTGTGCCGCCACGAACGCCCGTACCAGGGCGGGCGCAGCCTGCTGACCGAGGACGGCGTCGGGGCGCCGGGAAGCGCTTCCTGGTCGTCGGCGACGTCCTCGACGGCATCCTCGTGCACACCACCGCTGACGCCATGGGCCTGCACGACCCGGCCGCCACCATCCGCCACCGCGCGGTCGGCGCCGGGGGGAACACCGCGACGTGGTTGGGGTGGCTCGGTGCCGAGGTCGACCTGGTGGCCCGGGTGGGCGTCGACGACGTGCACCGACACGAACGAGGACTCGAGGACGCCGGAGTCCGTCCGCACATCCGCTACGACGCTCGTGCGAGCACCGGGACCGAGGTCTCCGTGCGGAACCGGAACGGGCGCACGGCGATGTCCGACCCGGCGGCCACGGGCCTCCTGTCAGCGGCCGACGTGCCGCCCGACCTGGTCGCCCGCGCGGACATCGTGCACCTGACCGGCGCGGGCATGCTGTCCGGCGGCGGGGTGGACCGGCTCGCGGAACTCGTGGCGTGCGCCCGCTCGGGACCGGCCCGGGTGTCGCTCGACCCGTCGTCGCCGTCGGTCGTCCGGGCGCTCGGTGCCCCGGCGTTCCTCGAAGCCCTCGCCGGGGTCGACGTGCTGTTCCCCGGACGCGAGGAGACCCTGGCGCTCACGGGAGCCGCCGATCTCCGTGAGGGTGTCCGGCGGCTCACCGAACACGTCCCGCTGGTGGTCGTGACCGTCGGAGCGGACGGCGCCGTCGTGGGGCGGCCGGGGCGGAGTCCGCAGCGGGTGGCGGCCACGCCGGCGACGGTCGTCGACACGCTCGGGGCGGGGGACGCCTTCGCCGCCGGGTTCCTCCGCGCCTGGGCGACCGACCCGGTCCGGATCGGGTCGGCCGCGCGCGAGGGCGGACGGGTCGCTGCACGGGCGCTCGGCTTCGTCGGCGGTCGTCCGCCGGTCTGACCTCCGGTCGCTGCTCAGGCCTCGTTGGGCTCGGCCGTCACCGTCATGGTCTGCACGAGGCCGGCGGCGAGCGGCGCGAGTCGGATCTCGACCCGGAGTCGACCACCCGCGCCGGGGAGCCACCACCGCAGGTGCGTCGGCGCGACCGAGCGCTCCTCGGCCGGTGCCGCCGTGAGGTCGGCGCCGACGGCAGCGGCGGCCTCGGCCAGGTGTCGACGCCGGCGCTCGTAGGGCTCGTCGAGCGCGACGTTCGGCGAGAGGATCCGATCGGCGAGGGCGTCGTCCCAGTCGGCGAGCAGGGTGGAGACGCGGCGCTGCGCCTCCCGGGTCTGCGGGAGCACCGCGACCTCGGCCGCGACCGGACCTCGTGCAGACCGCCCGGTCTCGCGCTCGCGCTCGCGTGCGTCGAGCAAGAGGTCGAGGGCCTCGGTGGCGGCCTGGGATACCTTGGCCTGCGTCGCGTTCTCGAAGGCGACGACGCCGATGCCGTGCCGGGTGGACCAACGCATGTGGGCGGAGAAGCCCGGGTACCCGCCGGAGTGCGAGGCGATCGGACCGTGACGGTCGTCCTGCTCGACGAACAGCCCGAACCCGTACGCCGTCGCACGGGTCGAGCCCGGGACGACGACGGGCGGGACGACCCGCATCGCCTGCTGCATGAGCCGTCGATCGGCCGGTGCCACGGGCCCGGGTTCGGGCCGGTCCGCGAACGCCGAGGCCAGGTGACCGCCCCACCGAGCCAGGTCCGAGACCGTCGAGTAGAGGCCGCCGATGGAGGAGAAGGCGCCGGGGCCGGTCAGCGGCAGCGGCTCCCAGGTACCGGCGTACGGCCGGACCCCGGTCACGACGAAGCCGTTCGAGTCCTCGGCGGAGAACACCGTGTCGTGCAGGCCGAGCGGGCGGAGCACCCGGTCCGTCGCCGTCGCGGTGTAGGGCTCGTCGGACACGACCGCGACGACCCGACCGAGCAGGGCGTACCCGAGGTTCGAGTAGGCGAACCCGGTGCCGGGGACGCTGTCGAACAGCAGCCCGTCGGTCAGCACTGCGTCCAGCTCGTCGTCGCTGATGGACTCCTGACGGTCTGCCCAGGGGTCATCCGTCGGGAACCCGGCGGACATCGTCAGCAGCATCCGGACGGTGGGCACGGGGGAGTCCGTCGTCGGGAGCTCGACCGCGCGGAACGCCGGGACGAAGTCGGTGACCGGGGCGTCGAGGTCGAGCCGGCCGTCGGCGACGAGGGTGAGCAGGGTCGCCGCCGTCACGCTCTTCGTGCACGAGGCGATCCGGTAGACCGTCGAGGCATCGGGCGCGGTGCCGTCACCGCGGTCGCCGTGGCCGCCCGACGCCACGAGTCCGCTCGGGTCGAAGACGCCCCAGACCGAGCTCGGGGCCAGGCCCCGTGCGACGCGGTCTCCGAAGACGGCGTCGACCCGGGCGATGACCTCCGCCGTGGTCACGATCGACGCATCCGGTCGTAGGCGCCGAGCGCGCGCTGCCGGGTCTCCTTGAGGTCGACCATCGGCTCGGGTCGGTCCTCGTCCGCGGGCACCCACCGCCGGACGTACTCGCGGTGCGGGTCGAAGCGCTCGAGCTGGCGCTCCGGGTTGAACACGCGGAAGTACGGTGCCGCGTCGAAGCCCGACCCCGCCACCCACTGCCAGTTGCCCGGGTTGTTCGCGGCGTCCGCGTCGACGAGGGTGTCCCAGAACCACTGCTCGCCGACGCGCCAGTCGACCAGGAGGTTCTTCACGAGGAAGCTGCCCGCGGCCAGCCGGACGCGGTTGTGCATCGCGCCGGTGTGCCAGAGCTCCCGCATGCCCGCGTCGACGAGGTCGAAGCCGGTCGTCCCGGTCCGCCACGCGTCGAGCTCGGCGTCCGAGGCGTCGCGCCACGGGAAGCCGTCGAACTCGCGGCGGACGTTGACCGTCGCGATGTCCTCGCAGTGGAAGTACTCGTTCCAGTTGAACTCACGCCACGCGAGCTGCCGGAGGAACGCCGGCGCCTGCTGCCGCTGCGACGGCTCCATCTGTCCGTGCAGGCGGTGCCACACCTGGTACGGGCTGATCTCGCCCCAGCGCAGGTGCGGGGAGAGGCCGCTCGTGGCGTCCATCGACGGCTCGTCACGCTGGTCGTAGTCCTCGAGGGCGTGCTCCACGAAGTGCTCGAGGCGACGGTGCGCACCGAGCTCGCCCGGGGTCCAGGCGTCGCGGAGTCCGGCGGCCCAGTCCGGCTTCGTCGGCAGGAGCGCCCAGTCGTCGAGGTCGTCGCCCGTGACGTCCGCCGCAGCCGGGAGGTCGCGCGGCTTCGGGAGCGGGTGGCGGGGCTCGGGCATCGCCTGGGCCGCGCGCCAGAACGGCGTGAAGACCTTGTACGGCTCGCCCTGGCCGGTCGTGACCGTCCACGGCTCCCAGAGCAGGTTCGCGGCGAAGCTGTGCGCCTCGACGCCGTGGTCGTGGAGGGTCGACTTGATGCCGGCGTCGATCTCGCGTTCGGCGTGACCGTAGCGGCGGTTCCAGAACACCGCGTCCGCCCCGGTGTCCGCGACGAGGGTGTCGATGACCGCGGCTGCGGCTCCGCGCCGGAGCACCAGTCGGGAACCGCGCTCACGCAGTGCGTCGTCGAGGGCGGTCAGTGAGTGGTGGAGCCACCACCGCGCCGCAGCGCCGATCGACCGGACGCCGGGGGACTCGTCGTCGAGGACGTACACGACCGTCAGCGTCCCGCCGTGGTCGATGCCGGCCCGGAGCGCCGGGTTGTCCGCGAGCCGGAGGTCGTCGCGGAGCCAGACGATCGCGCCGGTCACACGGAGGCCGTGTCGGGAGCGGAGCGTCGTGCGGGGATGCCGGTCCCTGCCGCGCGGCGCACCTTCGTGCAGAGCTCGGTGAGGGTGCGGAGCTCGACGTCGGTGAGTCCGGCGCCGAGCTGCGCGGCGATGCTCGCGGCGTGCTGGACCGCGACCGCGCGGTAGACGTCGAACCCGTGCGGGGTGAGGGCGACGTAGACGCCGCGTGCATCGGTGGGGTCGGGCTGCTTCTCCACGATGCCGCGCGAGGCGAGGCGGTCGACGAGGCGGCTCACGCTCGGCTGGGTGAGGAGGAGGTGGCCGGTCAGGTCACGCATCCGCGACCGTCGACCCGGCTGGGTGGAGAGGTTGAAGCAGACGTCGTACTCGTTGAACGAGATCTCGCCGCCGGGGAACTCCGCGTTGAGGTTCCGCATCACCTGTACCTGGGCGCGGAAGAGGGCCTCCCACGCCGTGACCGCAGTGGCCTTGTCGCTCACCTTGCTGCTCCCTCCGGTCCGTCGCCCAACCCTACCGACGACGCCCGACAGACGGACGCCGGTGCCGCCGGCCGGAGCACTGGGGAAGGCACGAGGGCCGGCCACCTTGTCGGCGGCCGGCCCTCTCCCTTGCACGATGGGTGCAGCTCCGGGAAGCACGAGGGCCGGCCGTCCGAAGGCGGCCGGCCCTCTCCCTTGCACGATGGGTGCAGCTCCGGAAAGCACGAGGGCCGGCCATCCGAAGACGACCGGCCCTCTCCCTTGCACCAAGAGTGTCCTGCAATCACATTCCACAGGCGGTGCCACAGCAAACACTGCCTGCAGGAACGACTGTATAACGAAGCGGTAACGGCACGCTAGACCACACGTGCCCCGTTCGCTGCGAGTTCACCAAGAGCGGTCGATGTCCTCGCCGAGAGGCCTCAGAACAGGTCGGGCGACGGCGTCGACGCGTAGCGGACCGCGACGTCGGCGTGGCGGTCGAAGCGGTAGCCGACGCCCCGGACGGTCCGCACGATCTCCTCGAACACGCCGAGCTTCGACCGCAGCCGGCGGACGTGCACGTCGATGGTGCGCTCGTTCGGCGTCTCGTCCTCGCCGTCGGACCACAGCCCGTCGATGATCGCCGAGCGGTCGACGGTCCGGCCCTCGCGGAGCACGAGGAACTGCAGCAGCTCGAACTCCTTGTAGGTCAGCGGTGCCGGCTCGCCGTCGAGCGTGACGCGCTTCCGGGAGATGTCGATCACGACGCCGGTCTCCTCGGGCTCGGGCTTCTCGGCCTGCTTCCGCGCGGCGACGGCGGAGCGGTCCTGCAGGGCGAGCCGGACGACGTCGACGTCACGCCCACCGGAGCCCTCGGCGGCTACGGCGACCGCGGCGTAGGTCTCCGACGTCGGCACGAGCTGCGCCGTCAGGGCCTTGAGCTGCTCGACCACGGCCGCGAGCGTCGTGCCGGCCGCTGCCGCCTTCGCCTCGTCGATCCCGACGTAGAGGGCGAAGCCGCGGGCCTCGGTGCCCTCGGGCAGTGCGCGGTTGCGCTGCGGGGCGACGACCGGGCTCGTGGGCACCGGGCTCGCCTGCGGTGTCACCGGGTGGCGACGGGGACGCAGCGGCGTCACCGTGCCGAGGTCGGTCGGTGCGGGTGCCGAGGTGCGGAGCGGGGTGCGGGGCTGGGCGATGGTGAGCGACATGGCTGGTTCTCCGGGAGGAAGGTCGCGGTGCTGCGGTGCTGCGGTGCTGCGGTGGTGCGACCGGTGTCGAATGCGTCGGCCCGGGTACGGCGGTGTGCCGAGGATCCCCCGCGGTCCTGCTGCGGACCGGGGAGCCCGGGAGTGCGGGGATCGATCGCGTCGGACGCCTGGCGTCGTCGACGTGGTCGTCACCCGGGGATCACGCCTGCGCGACGGGGGTGGGGTCGCGGGGGATCCGGCTGGAACGGGTGCCGATCAGGCACACATTCGACAACGCATGACCGACATCATCGGCATCATCATGCCGACGGTCCCCACTGCTCCAGAGGTGGAGCGCGCCTCGATGAGGACGCGGGCGGACACGGTTGCAGTCATGGATCGAGTATGGGTGGGATACCAACGCGGTGTCAACCGTCCGACCGGACGGTGCGTTCCGCGTCCGTGAACCGGGAACGGACTGAAGGCACGGTGCCAGCTGGCACCGTGCCTCCAGTCCGTCCATCGGTCGCGGATGCGACCGGGGTCGTCTACTCGGCCAGACCGTAGAGGCGGTCGCCCGCGTCGCCGAGGCCCGGCACGATGTAGCCGTTCTCGTCGAGCTTCTCGTCGAGCGCGCCGAGCACGATCGAGACGTTGCGGTCGCCGACGGCCTGCTCGACGGCGGCGAGGCCCTCCGGAGCGCCGAGGATGCACACGCACGTGACCTCTTCCGCTCCGCGGTCGAAGAGGAAGTCGATCGCGGCGGCGAGGGTGCCACCGGTCGCGAGCATCGGGTCGAGCACGAAGCACTGCCGGCCGGAGAGGTCGTCCGGCAGCCGCTCGGCGTAGGTCTGCGGCTCGAGGGTCTCCTCGTTGCGGGCCATGCCGAGGAAGCCGACCTCGGCCGTGGGGACGAGCTTGACCATGCCCTCGAGCATGCCGAGCCCGGCGCGGAGGATCGGGACGACGAGCGGGCGGGGCTTCGCGATGGCGACGCCCATGGTGTGCGCGACCGGGGTGTCGATCGGCGTGGCGGTGACCCGGACGTTCCGGGTGGCCTCGTAGGCGAGGAGCGTGACGAGCTCCTCGGTCAGGGCGCGGAACGTCGGCGAAGGGGTCGTCCGGTCGCGGAGCACCGAGAGCTTGTGCGTGATGAGCGGGTGGTCGGCGACGTGGACTCGCATAGGGTCGAGCCTACCGTGCTGCCGACTGCCTGGAGGTCCCGTGGAAGCACCCGCCGCCCGCCCGTGGGCCGCCGCGATGGAGGCCGCCCTCGCCGAGGCCCGCGCGTGCCTGGCGACCGGGGACGTCCCCGTCGGCGCGGTCGTGGTGGACGCCGCCGGGGCGGTCGTCGCGACCGGGCGCAACGAGCGCGAGGCCCGGCAGGACCCGACCGCGCACGCCGAGGTGCTCGCGCTCCGGGCAGCGGCCGCGGTGACGGGGGACTGGCACCTCGAGGACTGCACGCTCGTGGTCACGCTCGAGCCGTGCGTCATGTGCGCCGGGGCGGTCCTCGCCGCTCGGGTGCCCCGCGTGGTGTTCGGCGCGTGGGACCCGAAGGCCGGCGCGACGGGGAGCGTCTACGACGTCGCGCGTGACCGTCGGTTGCCGCACCGGTCCGAGGTCGTCGGCGGGGTGCTCGAGGCACCGTGCGCGGCCCTGCTGGACGACTTCTTCGGCGCGCGTCGCTGACACCGGCCCGCCGGGCCAGCGGGCCGTCGGGCCGTCGGGCCGTCAGGTCGTCAGGTCGTCACCAGATGACGGCGATGAGGACGTTCACGATCGCGAGCGCACCCGCGGAGTGGAAGAACGGCAGGGCGGCCTTGTCCTTCGCCTGCCCCGCATCGGCCCGCTTCTGACGGGCACGCGCGACGAACGCGAGCACGAGCGCGACGAGGGCGATGACGAGCTTGACCCCGAGCTTGGCGTGGTTCGCGCCGCCGTCCGTCGTCGCGTCGATGAGCCCCATGAGGCCGAGGCCGGTGACGAGCTGCACGACGAGGCCGATCACGATCCAGTTCGTCTCGAAGCCGCCCTTGCGCCGCACCTGGAACAGGAACGAACCGATCACCGCCGCGAGGCCGATGAAGTGGAGGATGAGCAGGACGTCACGCAGCGCGGTCATGCAGCCATCGTGCAACATCCGACATTCGGGCCGCCAGCAAGGGCACCCTCAGTCGACGAGCCCGCTCAGTCGGCGGCGCGGAGGACGATCGCCTCGGTCGGTGGGCGCGGCCCGGTCCGGAGCACGTCCGGCTCGACGTAGATCACCCGGGCGATCGGGACGGCCTGCCGGACCCGGTGCTCGACGGTGTCGATGCCCGCCGCGACGTCACCGAGCCGTCGGTCGCCGTCGACCGCGACCTTCACGCCGACCATGAGCTCGTCCGGGCCGAGGTACAGCGTCTTGATGTGGATGATCGCCTCGACCTCGGGGCCGTCGAGCACGGCCTCCTTGATCCGTGCGACGTCGGCTGCGGTCGCGCCCTCGCCCACGAGCAGGCTCTTCGTCTCGACGCCGAGCACCAGCGCGACGGCGATCAGCAGCACCGCGATGAGGATCGTGCCGATCGCGTCGAACACCCCGTTGCCGGTGATCGCGGTCAGGCCGACGCCGAACAGCGCGAAGACGAGGCCGGTCAGCGCCGCGGTGTCCTCGAGCATGACGACCGGGAGCTCCGGCGCCTTCGCCCGTCGCACGTACTGCACCCACGACAGCGAGCCCTTGTTCGGCCGTGCCTCGCGGAGTGCGGTCCGGAGCGAGAAGCCCTCCAGGCCGATCGCGATGACGAGCACGAGCAGGGGGAGCCACCAGCTCTCGAGCGGGTGCGGGTTCCGCAGCTTCTCGATGCCCTCGTAGAGCGAGAACACGCCGCCGACCGAGAACAGGACGATCGACACGACGAACGCGTACACGTAGCGCTCGCGGCCGTAGCCGAACGGGTGCTCCTCGTCCGCGGCCCGTCGGGCACGGCGGCCGCCGAGCAGCAGCAGGAGTTGGTTCGCGGAGTCGGCGAGGGAGTGCACGCCCTCCGCCAGCATCGACGCCGAGCCGCTGATCGCCGCCGCGACGAACTTCACGATCGCGATGCCGACGTTCGCACCGAGTGCGGCGAGGATCGCCTTCGTGCCTCCGGAAGCGCTCACGGGTACCCCTTCAGTCCTGGCCTGACTGACGATCCTAGGCCGTCGGTAGGGTCGGGGGTCATGACCATCGAACTGCCCCGCACCGCTCTCCTCGGCGTCGGCTCCATGTCCGGCGCGGTCCTCGACGGGCTCCTCGCCGCCGGTCTCGACCCGTCGACCGTCGTCCTCACGACGAAGTCGGAGGAGTCCGCGGCGGCGCACCGCTCGCGGGGTCTCGACGCACACGCGAGCGACACCGAGCCGGACGCCAACCGTGCTGCCGTCCGCGGTGCGGGACTCGTCGTCATCGGGGTGAAGCCGTACATGATCGCCGACCTGCTCGCCGAGGTCGCGGAGGACCTCGCGCCGGGGACGGTCCTCGTCAGCGTCGCCGTCGGTACCACCATCGCGAGCATGGAGGCTGCGGTGCCCGAGGGGGTCCGGGTCGTGCGGGCCCTGCCGAACACGCCGATCGGTGTCGGGCGCGGCGTCACCGGGATCAGCGCGGGCGACTCGGCAGACGAGGACGCCGTCGCGCTCGCCTCGTCGGTCTTCTCCGTGTCGGGCTCGGTGATCGAGGTGCCGGAGTCGCAGCTCGACGCGCTCTCGGCGGTGTCCGGGTCCGGCCCCGCCTACGTGTTCCTGGTCGTGGAGCAGTGGCAGCGAGCGGCCGAGGAGCTCGGGTTCACGCCCGAGCAGGCCGCGACCATGGTGCAGGGCACGCTCAGCGGGGCGGTCGCGCTCCTCGAGTCGTCCGACCGGACCCCGGCGGAACTCCGCCGCGCCGTGACGAGTCCGAAGGGGACCACCGAGCGCGCGGTCGCCGTCCTGCAGGACGCCGACCTCTCGGCGACGCTGCTGCGCGCGTCGCGCGCGGCGATCGCGCGGGCCGAGGAGATCGCGGCCGGCTGAGGCGGGTGCCGTGGTCGCGACCAGACATCGGCCTGGAGGCGCGTGGCGGGCCCGCCCCGCTCCTCCCGGCCGTCACGGGACCGGTCGACGCACCGCGACCCGACCAGCTCACTCCACCGCTGCGAAACGCTCCAGGTCGGCCGTCGCGCCGGAGACGATGATGACGTCGTCCTCGCCGATGATGCTCTCGGGCGTGGCGGGCACGAACGCCTGACCCGGCGTCTTGATGCCGAGCACCGTGAGACCGAAGCGTGTGCGGATGACCGTCGTGGCGAGGTCCTTCCCGCGCACGGCCCGCGGCGGGAACATCTTGACGACGGCGAAGTCCTCGTCGAACTGGATGAAGTCGAGCATGCGGCCCGACACCAGGTGCGCCGTCCGCTCTCCGGCCTCGCGCTCCGGGTAGACGACGTGGTTCGCGCCGATGCGGGACAGGATCACGCCGTGCGAGCGGCTGATGGCCTTCGCCCAGATCTGCGGGATGCCGAGGTCGACGAGGTTCGCCGTGATGAGCACGCTCGACTCGAGGTCGGAGCCGACCCCGACGACGGCGATCGCGAAGTCCTGCGCGCCGATCTGCCGGAGCGCATCCATGTCGGTGGCGTCCGCCTGGACCGCGTGCGTCACCCGGTCGGACCACTTCTGCACGAGCCCCGCGTCCGTGTCGACCACGAGGACCTCGCGGTGCTGCCGCTCGAGCTGCCCCGCGGTCGCGGCACCGAAGCGACCGAGCCCGATCACCAGGACCGGAGCGTCGTGGCTGACGGCGCCGGCGAGCGGGTGGGTGGACGGCAACGGTGCGCGGGTGCGGTCAGCCAACGATCGGCCTCTCCTCGGGACGGCGGAACAACTGCCGGCTCTGGCTGGCGGCGAGGGCTGCGGCGATCGTCACTGTACCGACCCGACCGAGGAACATCGTGGCGGCGAGCACGTACTTGCCCGCCTCCGGGAGCTCGGCGGAGATGCCGGACGAGAGCCCGCACGTGGCGAACGCCGAGATGACCTCGAAGAGGACGCGGTCGAGCGAGTCGCGTGTGATCTGCAGCAGGGCGATCGTGGCGACGGCGACGATCGTCGCACCCCAGAGCACGACGGCGACCGCGACACGGAGCACGTCGCTCGGGATCCGACGGCCGAACGCCTCCATGCTCTGCCGGCCACGGGCCTCGGCCACCGCGGCGAGGAACAGCACCGCGAGCGTCGTCACCTTGATGCCGCCGGCGGTCGAGGCCGAGCCCCCGCCGATGAACATGAGCATGTCCGTGACGAGCAGGCTCGCACCGTGCATCTGCTCGACGTCGATGGTGGCGAAGCCGCCCGAGCGGGTCATGGTCGAGAAGAACAGCGCCTGGAACGCCGTGTGGCCGGCACCGGCCTCGCCGAGTGTCGCCTTGTTGGACGCCTCGAGCGCCGTGTAGACGACCGCGCCGACGACGAGCAGCACGGCGCTCGTGACGAGGGTGAGCTTGACGTGCAGGGACCAGCGGCGCGGCGTGCGGAACTGCTTGGTGATCGTCCGGATGACCGGGAACCCGATCGAGCCCGCGACGACCGCGATCATGATGAGCGTCAGGAACCAGTAGTCGTTCGCGAACGGCGCCAGTCCCTCGGCGTTGGGGGAGAAGCCGGTGTTCGTGAAGGCCATCGCGGCGTAGTAGAACGCGTCGCCGACCGCGGTCCAGAACGGGTAGCCCGCGACGAGCACGGACGGCAGGAGCAGCAGGCCGACCGCGATCTCGATGGTCAGCGTGCTCACCGCGACCGTCGCGAGCAGCGTGCCGACCTCCCCGAGCCGGACGGCCTGCCCCTCCGGCACGGCGCCGTGGTGGGTGCGGAGCGGGTTCGAGTCCCCGGCGGCCATGAGCTTCGCCCGGAGACCGAGACGCCGGGTCACCACGAGGCCGAGGATCGATGCGAACGTGAGCACCCCGACCGCGCCGATCTGGGTGCCGACGACGATGACGACCTTGCCGAACACCGACCAGTGCGTCGCCATGTCGACGGTCGCGAGCCCGGTGACGCACACCACGGACGCCGCCGTGAAGAGCGCGTCGGAGAAGTGCGTGGGGCGCCCGTCCGCGGCGGCCCACGGCGTCATGAAGAGCGACGTGAAGACGAAGATCAGCGCCAGGAACACGAGTATCGCCAGCCGCGACGGACTCGCTCGGAGGACCGCTCCGACCTGGCTCAGGCGACGCCGCGAGGTCGACGGGCCCACGCGCAACTCTTCCGTGTGGTCCAGCATCGTCGTATGCCTCCGGGGACATGGGCGGGTCGGATGGCATGGTACATCCGGGACGGGGCGGATAGCCTTGTCCCATGGCCGACATCTTCTCCGTCGTGGCGGACCCGACCCGACGCGAGCTGCTCGGAGCACTCCTCGCCGCGTACGGCTCCGACGTCACCGGTGGGGAGCTCAGCGTCGGTCAGCTCGTCGAGAAGCTCGGCGTCAGCCAGCCCACCGTGTCGAAGCACCTCCGGGTCCTCCGCGACATCGGCCTCGTGTCCAGTCGCGAGGAGGGGCAGCACCGCTTCTACCGTCTCGACCCGGAGCCGTTGCTGCCGGTCGAGGAGTGGGTGCTGTCGTTCACGGGCGCGGTCGACGCCGACGGCACCCCGGCCACGACCGCGTGGACGCCGGACGGACAACCGGTCTCGGTGCGACGGAACGGAGCCGCGGGCAAGGCCACCGTCGAGGTCGGCACGGAGCTCGGCCGCGTGATGGCCGAGGCGTCCTACCGGGCTTCGGCGGCGCTCACGGGGGCACAGCAGGGTTGGGAGCGCGTGGTCGACCGCGGCCGGAAGCGCTTCACCCGTCGCGGCGACGAGGACTGAGCACGCCCGCTGGTCGGCGTCCGTGCCGCCCGCTCGTCGGCGTCCGTGGCCGAGTCGTGACCGTGTGCCTGGACAGGTGTTCCCACCGGCCTCTACAGTGATCAGAGACCACACAGGTCACACCCAACCCGTGCGTCCGACGCCCGTCGTCCCGCACGAGTCTCCCGAAGGCGGATCATGACCGGCAGTTTCGACGACGTGCGCTTCCTCACCGTGGCCGAGGTCGCGGAGATGATGCGCGTCTCGAAGATGACCGTCTACCGCATGGTGCACGCCGGGGAGCTCCCGGCCATCCGCTTCGGTCGGTCCTTCCGCGTCCCGGAGTCGGCGGTCGCCGACGTCCTGCGCGGGGGCATCGCCGACGTCGGCTGAGCACCCCACCGCGCCGGGTGCGGCCGCTGTGTTCGACAGGACCGGCGCGCTCCGCTAGACTCGGCCGGGTTGATTTTCCGCGGTCCCGACGGGCGCGGTGTCCACACATCAGCATCGTTCCGAGCGAGGTCCACTATGGGTTCTGTCATCAAGAAGCGCCGCAAGCGCATGGCGAAGAAGAAGCACCGCAAGCTCCTTCGCAAGACGCGTCACCAGCGTCGCAACAAGAAGTAAGTCCAGTACTTGCACCCGAAGCCCCGGTCCGCCGGGGCTTTCGTGTTCCCCGGGCACGGCACGACACGGCGGGCCCGCGTACGCCGCGCACGCCGGAGGGCTTCGGACGCAGGCCGGTACGCTGACCCCATGCCCGCCGTGACCCTCCTGACGAAACCCGGATGCCACCTCTGCGACGACGCGAGACCCATCGTCGAGCGGGTCGTCGCCGAACATCCCGGCGTGACGCTGCAAGAACGGTCGATCCTCGACGACGACGCCCTCCGCGAGGAGTACGCCGAGGACATCCCGGTCGTCCTGGTCGACGGGCGTGTCCACAGCAACTGGCACGTCGACGCCGATCGGCTGCACCGTGCCCTCGAGAAGGCAGAGGCCTCCGCATGATCCACCACGTCGTCGCCTGGACCCTCCGCGAGGACGTCGACCGCGACGCCTCGATCGCTCGCGTCCGGGAACTCCTCACGGGGCTCGTCGGCACCGTGTCGTCGATCCGCTCGCTCGAGGTCGTCGAGAACGTCGCCTACCCCGACAAGAACTCCGACCTCGCCGTGGTCGCGACCTTCGACGACCTCGACGGGCTCGACGCGTACCAGGTCCACCCGGACCACCAGGCCGCGGCAGCGGAGATCCGCGGACTGGTCACGGGGCGGGCCGCCATCGACTGGCGGAGCTGAGCCGCGCCTCCCGGCTGATCGCGCCGACCCTTCCGGACCGGAACGGCCCCCTCCCGATCGGGAGGGGGCCGTTCTCGTGTGCAGCGTCCGCGCGGGCGGCTCCGCCTACGGGGTGAGGCGCGTCGGTCCGCGGAAGAGGTACGTGACCTCGCGGATCGACGGCTCGTGCAGCGCGAGCATCAGCACGCGGGCGAGGCCCATGCCGAAGCCGCCGTGCGGCGGGACGCCGTAGCGGAAGAAGTCGAGGTACCAGTCGATCTCGGCGGTGTCGAGACCCTTCTCCTCGGCCTGGGCCGCGAGCCGGTCGACCCGGTGCTCGCGCTGGGCGCCGGTGGAGATCTCCGCGCCGTTGAAGAGCAGGTCGTAGCTGTTCGTGAGCGTCGGGTCGTCTTCGTGGCGCATGTGGTAGTACGGCCGGATCGACGCGTCGTAGTCGGTGACGAACACGAACTCGGAGCCGTGCGTCTCCTTCGCCCAGGCACTCACGCGTCGCTCGCCCTCGGGGTCGAGGTCGCCGTCGGCGCGCACCACGTCGTAGCCGCTGTCGGCGACGATCTTGCGGGCCTCGGCCAGGGTCACGCGCGGGAACGGAGCTGTCGGCACGACGAACTCGAAGCCGAAGACGTCCTCGATCTCCGCGCCGTACTTCTCCTTGACGGCGGTGAACCCGGCGACGAGGACCTCCTCGTGCATGGCCATGACGTCCTGGTGCGACTCCACCCAGGAGATCTCGGCGTCGACGCTCGTGAACTCGGTCGCGTGCCGGCTCGTGAACGAGGGGTCGGCGCGGAAGGCGTCGGCGATCTCGAACACGGCGCCGAACCCGGCCGGCTGGGCCATCTGCTTGAAGTTCTGCGGCGACTGCGCCAGGTACGCGGTGGTCTCGAAGTACTCGAGCTGGAAGAGCTCGGCGCGCGACTCGGAGGCGGAGGCCATGAGCTTCGGCGTGTGGATCTCGATGTAGTCGCGGTCGACCCAGTACGAGCGGAACGCGTGCTCCATCGTCGTCTGGATGCGGAAGATGAGGTTCTGCTTGCGGTTGCGGAGGTCGAGGAAGCGCCAGTCGAGCCGCTTGTCGAGCGACGAGTCGTCCGCGATCGGCGTCTCCGGGATGGCGGCGCTCACGACCTCGAGGGAACCGACCTTGACCTCGAGCCCGCCGAGCTTGACGCGCTCGTCGTGCTTCAGCGTGCCCTGGACGTGCACGAACGTGCCGTGGGCGAGCCCGGAGATCTCGTTCGTGATCGCCAGTGCTGCCTGCGCGGCGGCGTCGCCGTCCTCGGCCTCACGAGTGGCGGGGTTGACGAGCTGCGCGGCGCCGGTCTCGTCGCGGAGGACGACGAACTGCACCTTCTTCTGGTCTCGGACGGTCTCGACCCATCCGGCGACGGAGACGGGGCCGTCGGGGAGCGCGGCGAGTTCGGCGATGCGGGTGCGTTCGATCACGGGGGTCGAGTCTAACCGGCTCGCTCCGCGGCCGCTCCTCCACAGTGGGTGCGCCGGCTCGTTCCCTCCACAGGTCTGCCGGGAGGCACGGATCGCCGCGTGCGGATCCGTAGCGTCGTCGACGTGGCCGGGTCGCGAGTTCGGGGGAGGTCCCATGACGGCAGGGACGGAGGGGCTCGCGGCCTGGCCGCCTGCGGCGGTGGCGACGGTGGTCGCGGCGGTCGTGACCACCGGGCTGACGTTGGTCGTCGCGGTGGTCGGTGGCGTCTGGGTCGTCCTGCGGTGGCGGCGGGACGTCGCGCGAGAAGAGCGTGACCGCTACTGGAGTCGACTCACGGTGGTGTTCGAGCTCATCTCGGACCGCGAGGTGGGACGGCGCGAGATCGGTCGAGGTCTCGCGAAGGCGATGTACGAAATGCAGAAGGTGCCTCGCGGCGAGGAACCGGCTGCGAAGGTGTTGGAGGAACTCTTGATCGACGGAAGGGGACGAAGGTGACCGGTCGACTACGCCGAGCGTGGGGCGAACTGGTCCGGCCGGAGCCGCGGACCGGAGCAGACCCGCGTCCTCGCGTCGGACCCGACCCGGGTGAGGACCTGTGGGAGTGGGCGCAGCGACGCTCGATCGAATGGCAACTGCACGTCGAGGAGGGAGAGCTCCGGATGGACCTGGCACGTCGTGCGATGCGCGCGAGGGTGTTGGCCGAGGGTGACGCGGTCGCCGGGTCAGGGGAGCGAAGCGCGGAGTGAACCGAGCGTGCCGATGAACTCCTCGGCCATGCCGGCGCGCTCGACGAGCTTCGCGTGTCGGGCCCGCGCGTCCTCCAGGAACTCGTCCAACCGTGCGGCCAGGGCCGGTTCGTCGTCGGCCGTCCGGGCGCGGAGCGCATCGACGACCCGCAGCAGTTCTGCCATCTCGTCGAGGGTGAACCCGAGGGGCTTCATGCGACGGATGACCAGCAGCCGTTCGAGGTCCTCCGCGGTGTAGACGCGGAACCCACCCGTGGTGCGTCCGCTCGGCACGAGCAGCCCGACCTCGTCGTAGTGCCGGATCGTGCGCAGGGACATGCCGGCCCGGTCGGCCAGCTCCCCGATGTGCATCGTCTCCACGGAACCAGCGTACCGACCTTACCCTCACGTGAGGGTAGGGTTGCCGACGATGTCCGCGATCACGCACGCCCCGACGCCCGCCACCGTCCTCGGGGCACTCCGTTCCCCACGCCTGCTCACCCGTGAGGTCCTCGCCGGCGTCGTGACGGCGCTCGCCCTCATCCCCGAAGCGATCTCCTTCTCGGTCGTCGCGGGTGTCGACCCGGCGGTCGGTCTGTTCTCCAGCGTGGTGATCGCCGTCGTGATCGCGATCGTCGGCGGCCGACCGGCGATGGTGTCCGCCGCCGCGGGGTCGGTCGCGCTGGTCATCGCTCCGCTCGTCCGCGACCACGGCATCGCCTACCTGGTGCCCGCGGTCCTCCTCGGCGGCGTCGTCCAGATCGTCCTCGGTCTGCTCGGGGTGGCGCGGCTCATGCGGTTCATCCCGCGGAGCGTGAACGTGGCGTTCGTGAACGCCCTCGCGATCCTCATCTTCACCGCGCAGCTGCCGAACCTGTTCGGCCACGACGTGCCGTTCGTGGTGTGGCCGCTCACGGCCCTCGGCATCGCGGTGATCGTCGGCTTCCCGTTCCTGACGAAGGCCGTCCCCGCGCCCCTCGTCGCGGTCGTCGTGATCACCGCGATCACGATCGTGTTCGGCGTCGCGGTGCCGACCGTCGGCGACGAGGGTGCCCTGCCGACGGCGCTGCCCGGGTTCAACGGCGTCACGGTCCCGGTCACGTTCGAGACGCTGCAGATCATCGCGCCGTACGCCGTCGGCATGGCGGTGGTCGGGCTGATCGAGACGCTGCTGACCGCCCAGCTCGTCGACGCGATCACCGAGACCGGGTCGAGCAAGTGGCGGGAGTCGTGGGGGCAGGGTGTCGCGAACATCGCGTCGGCGTTCTTCGGCGGGACCGGCGGCTGCGCGATGATCGGCCAGACCGTCATCAACGTGAAGACCGCCGGCGCACGGACCCGGATCTCGACGTTCGTCGCGGGCGTCTCCGTGCTCGTGCTGACCATCGTCCTGCACGACCTCGTGGCGCAGATCCCGATGGCGGCGCTCACCGCGGTCATGGTCATGGTCTGCGTCGCGACCTTCGACTGGCACAGCATCCGACCGAACACCCTGCGCCGGATGCCGCTCGGCGAGACCGTCGTCATGGCGCTCACGGTCGTGGTCGTGGTCGTGACGGACAACCTCGCGACGGGCGTGCTCGTCGGGGTCGTGGCTGCCGCACTGGTCTTCGCCCGCCGAGCCGCCCACGTGGTGTCGGTCGTCCGCGAGCCCGTGGACGAGCGCACCGTCCGGTACCGGGTGCGGGGCGCGCTCTTCTTCGCGAGCTCGAACGACCTCGTGACCCGGTTCTCATACGCCGAGGACCCCGAGCACGTCGTCGTCGACATGACCGACGCGCACGTGTTCGACGCGAGCACCGTG
Source organism: Curtobacterium sp. 458 (assembly GCF_030406605.1). NCBI lineage: Bacteria > Bacillati > Actinomycetota > Actinomycetes > Micrococcales > Microbacteriaceae > Curtobacterium > Curtobacterium sp. 458. The sequence continues at coordinate 2,115,473 of NZ_CP129104.1, forward strand.
GCCGCGCTCGACGGCGTCGAACAGCGGTACGCGCAGCACGGCTCGACCGTCCGGGTGGAGAACCTCAACACCGGCTCGGTCGCCATCCACGGGCGTCTGTCCGGCCACCTCGGCTGAACGCTCGGCTGAAGGTCCCCGCAGCCGTGAATCCCCTGGGCGGGGGGTGGGAGCGTCCGGGCGACCTAGACTGGAGGTCATGCCCGCGACCCGAGTCCACCTCGTCCGTCACGGCGAGGTGCACAACCCCGGCCGTGTCCTCTACGGTCGGCTCCCGGGCTTCGGACTGAGCGACCTCGGCAAGCAGATGGCGTCCGCGTCGGCAACGGCGTGGCACGATGCCGGCGTCGACGTCCGGCGCATCGTCGCCTCACCGCTGCAGCGCACGCAGGAGTCCGCGGCGCCCTGGGCGGACGCCTACGGGCTCGAGGTCGCCCTCGACGAGCGCCTCATCGAGCCGACGAACCGGTACGAGGGGCAGCCCCCGGGGTTCACCAAGCGCTCGATCGGGCGTCCGGCCGAGTGGCCGTGGATCGCGAACCCGTTCCGCCCGAGCTGGGGCGAGGCCTACGAGTCCATCGCCAACCGCATGCTCGCGGCCGTCGCCACGGCATGGGAGAGCGTCGACGAGGGGGACGTCGTCCTCGTCAGTCACCAGTTGCCCATCTGGATGGTGCACCGTCGTCTCGCCGGGGAGCACCTGTGGCACGACCCGCGGCAGCGGCGGTGCGACCTCTCCAGCATCACGACCCTCGAGCGTGTGCCAGCCACGCCGACCGGTCGCTTCGCCGAGGTCGGGTACGCGGACCCTGCCGAACGGCTCCGGGAGACCGCGATCGACGAAGGAGCAGTGTGAGGACCACCAGCAAGCGACTCGCGACGGTGGCGGCGACGGCGGTCATCGCCGCGCTCGCCCTCGCCGGGTGCTCGTCGAGCAACGACGCGCTCACGAAGCAGTACGGCAACGGGACCACGCAGAACTACATCTCCGGCAACGGCGCGGTGACCGAGGTCGCCGTGGACAAGCGCACCGACCCGATCTCGTTCGACGTGAAGAGCATGACCGGGGAGCGACTGTCGTCGAAGGCCCTCAAGGGCAAGGTCGTCGTCGTCAACTTCTGGTACGCCAGCTGCCCGCCGTGCCGTGCCGAGGCGAAGTACCTCAACACGGTCGAGGCGAAGTACTCCACCGACCAGGTCCAGTTCATCGGCGTGAACGTCCGCGACGAGCAGGCCACGGCCGAGGCGTTCGAGCGCACGTTCGGGACCGACTACCCGACCGTGCTCGACGCCGGCACGGGCTCCATGCAGTTGGCGATGTCCGGTCAGGTCGCGCCGAACGCGGTCCCCGCGACGATCGTCCTCGACAAGGAGGGCCGCGTCGCCGCTCGCGTCCTCGGCGCGGTGGACGGCCCCGGCATCCTCGACACCCTGGTCAGCGACGAGCTGACCGGGAAGGCCAAGGCCTCCTGACCGTGGCCAGCAACCCCTTCGCCGACGCGATCCTCAGCGGCCAGATGGCGGTCGCGCTGCCCGTGGCGGCGCTCGCGGGACTCGTGTCGTTCCTCTCGCCGTGCGTCCTGCCGCTCGTCCCGGGCTACCTCGGGTACGTCGGCGGCGTCGCGGAGGGCGGGCAGCGCAAGGGGCGGGTCGTCCTCGGTGTGCTGCTGTTCATCCTCGGCTTCACGGCCGTCTTCGTCGCGTACACGACGGTGTTCGGCGCGCTCGGGTTCTGGCTCGTCCGGTGGCGCGACCTCATCACGCAGGTGCTCGGCGTCCTGGTCATCCTGATGGGCCTCGTGTTCGTGGGGCGCTTCACGTTCATGCAGCGCACCATCAAGCCGAGCTGGACGCCCGCCACCGGGCTGGTCGGCGCGCCCCTGCTCGGCATCGTGTTCGGCCTCGGGTGGACGCCGTGCCTCGGCCCGACCCTCGCCGCGATCAACCTGCTCAGCGTGCAGTCCGGCAGCGCCTGGCAGGGCATGTGGCTCGGAGTGGCGTACTGCCTCGGCCTCGGCATCCCGTTCGTCCTCGTCGCGCTCGGCGCCGGCTGGGCGACCGGGGCGATCCGGGCCGTGAAGCGCCACATGCGCACCGTCAACATCATCGGAGGAGCGATCCTGATCGTCATCGGTCTGCTCATGGTCACCGGCATCTGGTCGGCCGTCATGTCGAGCCTCGGGGCGGTGATCCAGAGCTTTGTCCCGGCAGTCTGACCACGACGGCACGGCAGCGCAGGACGGCGCCGACGCGCAAGACGGCGCCGACGCGCAGGACGCGGCGACCGACGCGCAGGAGGGCACCGACCTCGTCTCCGACCCGCAGCGGCCGTCCGACCACGTCGACAGTGCCCCCGCGCCGCGCGAGCGGATCGCCCCGGGCGGCGCCGACGTCGCGCAGCCGAAGCTCGGCCTCGTCGGGTACCTCCGGTTCTTCTGGCGCCAGCTGACGAGCATGCGCACGGCGCTGTTCCTGCTGATGCTGCTCGCGCTCGCGGCCATCCCGGGCTCGCTCGTCCCGCAGCGCACCGCCGACCCGAACGGCGTCGTGCAGTACAAGTCCGACCACCCCGCGCTCTACCCGGTGCTCGACAAGCTCCAGGTCTTCGACACCTACACGTCCGTGTGGTTCTCGGCGATCTACCTGCTCCTGTTCGTGTCGCTGATCGGGTGCATCGTCCCGCGCACGAAGCACCACTGGCAGGCGCTGCGCACCCGGCCGCCGAAGACCCCCGTCCGGCTCGGCCGACTCGCGGGCTTCCAGTCGGTGCCGGTGGACGCGACCAGCGTCGGGACCGGGGCCGACGGAGCGGACGCCGCCACGGGCCTCCCGTCCGTCGACCACGCGGTGACGCGCGCCGCGGCGATCCTGAAGCGCTCCGGCTACCGCGTCGAGCGCTTCGGCGACTCCGTCAGCGCGGAGCGCGGCTACCTGCGTGAGACCGGCAACCTCGTCTTCCACGCCGCCCTCGTCGGGGTGCTGCTCGCCGTCGGCGTCGGCGGCGGCTTCGGGTTCACCGGTCAGCGCCTGCTCGTCGAGGGGCAGACGTTCTCGAACAGCCTCGTGGCCTACGACTCGTTCAACCCGGGGCGCTGGTTCCAGCAGTCCGACCTGCAGGGCTACAACCTCAAGCTCGACAAGTTCGTGACGAAGTACGAGGAGAAGAACCTCAACGCCCTCGGACAGGCGCTCGACTACGACGCCACCGTCACGACGACGACGAAGAGCGGCCAGACGAAGACCCAGCGGCTCGGCGTGAACGACCCGGTCTCGATCGGCGGGACCAACGTGTACCTGCTCGGCAACGGCTACGCGATGCAGGTGACCGTCCGGGACGGCAAGGGCAACGTGGCGTTCAAGGACGTCGTGCCGTTCCTGCCGCAGGACGCGAACTACACGTCGGTCGGCGTCATCAAGGTGCCGGACGCGAAGCCGGACCAGCTCGGGATCCAGGGCTTCTTCTACCCGACGGCGCAGGAGATGTCGACGGGCGCGTTCACCAGCACCTACCCGGACACCGAGAACCCGCTGCTCAGCCTGCAGGTCTACACGGGCGACCTCGGTCTCGACGACGGCGTCCCGCAGAGCGTCTACACGCTCGACACCAGCGGGCTGAAGGAGATCGCGGGCACCCGCGCGGACACGGCCTCGGTCCAGCTGGAGCCGGGCCAGACGAAGCAGCTCCCGGACGGCGCCGGGTCGATCACGTTCGACGGGGTGAAGCGCTACGTCTCCCTCGACGTGCACCACGACCCGTCGCAGCTCTGGGTCGGCGGCTTCGCGCTGCTCTCGACCCTGGGCCTCCTCACCTCGCTGTTCGTGCCCCGCCGCCGCGTGTGGGTGAAGGCCGTCCCGCGGAAGGGCGCCGAGCACGGCGAGTACGACCTCGAGTACGCGGGGCTCGCCCGCGGTGAGGACCCCAACCTCGAACGTGCGGTCGCGGAGATCGCCAAGCGGCACGTGTCAGACCTCGGCGTTAGGATGCCCCAGTGAACATGACCGCGACTCTGGCCAGCTACTCGGTCGTCCTGACGTACTCGGCGATGGCCGTCTACGTCATCGCGTTCATCGCGTTCGCGCTCGACATGGCGAAGCGCGCGGGCAACGTCGCAGCGGGTGAGACCACCGCTGCGGCACCGTCCACCGCTGCCCCCGCCGAGACCGTCGCGACGGTCCGCGGCGGCACGGTCGTGCTCGAGAAGGTGGACGCCGGCACCCCGGCCGACCCGACGAAGCGCGGGACGAAGTTCGAGCGCGTCGGCATGGCGATGATGATCCTCGGGGTCATCCTGCACATCGGCGCCGTCGTGCTCCGGGGCATCGCCGCCGACCGCGTGCCGTGGGGCAACATGTTCGAGTTCTCCCTCACGGGGACGGCGCTCATCGTGCTGATCTTCCTCGGGGTGCAGCTCTGGCAGAACCTCAAGTTCCTCGGCGTGTTCATCTCCGGTCTCACGCTCATCCTGCTCGGCGTCGCGACGGTGAACTACTACGTCCCCGTCGTCCCGCTCGTGGCCGCGCTCCAGTCGTACTGGCTCGTCATCCACGTGTTCGTCGCCATCGCCGGCACCGGGTTCTTCGCCCTGGGCGCCGGGCTCGCGGTGTCGCAGCTCGTGCAGACCTACCGCCAGGGCCGTCCGGTCTCGAAGAAGCTGCGCTTCATGGAGACGCTGCCTGACGCCGACCGGCTCGAGGTCCTGAGCTACCGGGTCATCCTCGTCGGCTTCGTCCTCTGGACCTTCACGCTCATCGCCGGCGCGATCTGGGCCGAGCGGGCCTGGGGCCGTTACTGGGGCTGGGACACGAAAGAGGTCTGGACCTTCATCATCTGGGTCCTCTACGCCGGCTACATCCACGCTCGGGCGACCCGCGGTTGGCGTGGCGCGCGCTCGTCGTGGCTGGCGCTCATCGGTTTCGGTGCGGTGATGTTCAACTTCTCCGTCGTCAACGTCTTCTTCAAGGGCCTGCACAGCTACTCGGGCCTGTGAGCCTGGGGCGCTGACGCGCCACGACCGGACGGGAGGCGCGGTGCCAGCTGGCACCGCGCCTCCCGTCGTCCTGTGCGTGCGTTCGGCGTGCTGAGTCTGGCCGTCGGCGGGATCCGATCACGACTCCCCGGCTGCGCGCACTCACGCGGTCACGAACGGTCGCCCCGGCGTCCGGACACCGACGTTCCGCGACCGGTGGTCGGGCGTGAGCGGGGTGTCGTGACCGGCCCCGCGAGCCGCGTGCCGGTCAAGCGGCGAGCACGGCGTGCACACGACGGACGCGGTCGAGCCACCACGCGGTCCGCTCGGGCGACGCCGCGTGCCGTTCGAGCAGGCCCCGGTCGACGTCGACCCGCCGCACCGCGATCCGCCCGTCGACGGGGAGCAGCGGGTCCGCCGAGACGTCCGCCGCGAACATCGCCGCCGTCCCGAGTCCGGCCGCGAACACGGGTGCCATCGAGCGCGCCGCGAGGAACGCACCCATCCCGAGTCCGACCGAGGTGTCGAGCGCACTCGAGACCACACAGGGGAGCCCGGCATCGGTGACGATCGCAGCAGCGGCCGTCACGCCACCGAGCGGCTGCGCCTTCACCACGAGGACGTCGGCGGCCCCGGCCCGGGCGACGGCGAGCGGGTCGGAGGCCTTGCGGACGCTCTCGTCCGCCGCGATCCGGACGCCGAGGCCGTCGATGCGCGACCGCAGCTCGGCGAGCTCCGGGACGCTCGCCACCGGCTGCTCCGCGTACTGCAGGTCGAACACCGCGAGCCGCTCCAGCGCGACGGCTGCTTGTTCAACGGACCAGAGGCCGTTGGCGTCGACCCGGACGGCGGCGTCCGGGCCCATCACCCGTCGGACCTCGGCGACGCGTGCGACGTCGTCGTCCAGGGTCGTGCCGGGCTCCGCGACCTTGACCTTGGCGGTCGTGCAGCCGGGGTACCGCGCGAGCAGCTCGGCGACCTGCGCGGCACCGATCGCGGGCACGGTGGCGTTCACCGGCACGGAGTCGGACGCTGCCTCGTGCGCGGTCCACCCGAAGTCGACGGCGGCACGGAGCCACGCGGCTGCTTCGGCGTCGTCGTACTCGACGAACGGCGAGAACTCCGTCCACCCCTCGGGGCCGCGGAGGACGACGGCCTCGCGGGTGGTGATCCCGCGGAACCGGACGCGCATCGGCAGGGACACCACGTGGGCGTCGGCGAGGAGTTCAGCGAGGTCGGGGAGCACGATGACCATCCTCCCAGGAGCGTCCAGGGTGCCCCACGGTTGTTCGGAGGGGACCGCCAGCGCAGCGCACTAGCATGCGACGGTCGGCCACGGTCGGCGCAGACGTCGGCGGGGCCCGAGCCCGCCGGACGACCGACGTAGAGGGAGGCTCGGTGTCGCCGGATCCGCAGCGAGGAGCAGCACCACGCGGTGCGACTCCGCAGCAGCGCGCCACCGCAGCGCAGCAGCGTGCAGCGCAGCAGCAGGGGACGGCCCAGCAGCAGCGGACGGCCCAGCAGCAGCGGGCAGCGCAGCCGCAACGGGCAGCGCAACCCCGAGCAGCCGAACAACAGCGGGCAGCGCAGGCCCGTACCGCCGCCCGGACGCAGACCCAGCAGCAGCGGGGCGGCGCCGTCCAGGCCCGCTCGGCCGGAGCCGCCCGCTCGACCGGTCAGACCGACGAGTTCGCCCGGCTCATGCAGCGGAACACCGTGGACGTCCGCAACGCCCGCGGTGCCACCCGTCGTCGTCGCAACCCCCTGGTCGGCAAGATCGCCCTCGGCATCGCCGTGGTCTGCGCCGCCATCGACGCGAGCGCCTTCGCCGTGTTCGTCGGCGGCGACACGACCTTCGCGTTCGGCATCTGCTTCGTGACGGTGTTCCTGACCCTCGTCGCCGCGGTCCTCGGGTTCATCGCGGCGGTCGGCTCGCTCGGCCGCTGGTACGGGGCGATCGGTGTCGTGGTGGCGTTCCTCGCCAACCCGGTGATCCTCATCGTCCTGATCGTCGTCGTGGCGCCGGAGCTCCTCACGGACATGGGCGGCAGCGCGACCTGACCGGGAAGCACCGGCAGCGCACCGGCAGCCCGGCGGTACGTTGGACGCATGCCTGCCCCTGTCTCCGACCTGTTCGATCCCGACGTCTGGACCGAGGCTCCGATCGCGGAGCACTTCACCGACATCACGTACCACAAGCACGTCTCGCAGGGGATCGTCCGCGTCGCGTTCGACCGTCCCGAGGTCCGGAACGCCTTCCGCCCCCGCACGGTCGACGAGCTCTACCGTGCCCTCGACGACGCGCGGCAGGACCCTCGGGTCGGTGTCGTGCTGCTCACCGGCAACGGCCCGAGCCCGAAGGACGGCGGCTGGGCGTTCTGCTCCGGCGGTGACCAGCGCATCCGAGGTCGGAGCGGCTACCAGTACGTCGGCGACGAGGGCGCCCCGCCCGAGGGCGTCGACCCGGCTGCGGCGCAGGCGTCGATGGGCCGGCTGCACATCCTCGAGGTCCAGCGGCTCATCCGCATGATGCCGAAGGTCGTCATCGCGGTGGTGCCCGGCTGGGCAGCCGGTGGCGGGCACTCCCTGCACGCGATCTGCGACCTCACGATCGCGAGCGCCGAGCACGGCCGGTTCAAGCAGACCGACGCCGACGTGGGCTCGTTCGACGGTGGGTACGGAAGCGCCTACTACGCGAAGCAGATCGGGCAGAAGTTCGCCCGCGAGGTCTTCTTCCTCGCCCAGGAGTACTCCGCCCAGCGCGCGTACGAGATGGGTGCCGTGAACGCGGTCGTCCCGCACGAGGACCTCGAGCGTGAGGCGATCCGCTGGGGCGAGATCGTCCTCGGCAAGTCCCCGACGGCGATCCGGATGCTCAAGTACGCGTTCAACGCGGTCGACGACGGCATGGTCGGGCAGCAGGTGTTCGCGGGCGAGGCGACGCGCCTCGCCTACGGCACCGACGAAGCCGTGGAGGGCCGCGACTCGTTCCTCGAGAAGCGCAAGCCCGAGTGGACCTCCTTCCCCTGGCACTACTGATGCCCCGCCCGCTGGTCGCGCTCGGCACGTCCGACCCCTCCGCGGTGCTGCGCGGCCTGGAGGCAGCACTCGCCGGCGGCCCCGCCCTGCTCCCCGTCGCCGAAGGTGCTCCAGCGCTGCCGACGCCGCCTCCGGCCGACGTCCCCAGGCGGGTCGCCCTGGTGGTGGAGACGAGCGGATCGACGGGCACGGGCAAGCGGGTGGCGCTGTCGTCCGAGGCACTGCTCGCCGGGGCAGCAGCCGCCGACGCGGCGCTCGGCGGACCGGGACACTGGCTGCTCGCCCTCCCGACGCACTACATCGCCGGGCTCAACGTCCTGACGCGGTCGATCACCGCGGGGACGACGCCGGTCCTCGTGCCTCCGGGGCACTTCGACCCGGCGGCCTTCGCCGACGCCGCGGACCGGCTCGTGACCGACCGTTCGGCTCCGAACCGGTACACCTCGCTCGTGCCGGTCCAGCTCGCCCGGGTGCTCGACGACGAGCGGGCCACCGCGGCCCTCGCGGGGTTCGACGCGGTGCTCGTCGGCGGGCAGGCGACGCCCGAGCCGCTGCGCGAGCGTGCCCGGTCCGCCGGGGTGCGTATCGTGACGACCTACGGCGCGAGCGAGACGAGCGGCGGGTGCGTGTACGACGGCACGCCGCTGGGCCCCGTGCACACGACGGTCGACGACGGCGAACTGCTGCTCGCGGGACCCGTGCTGGCCGAGGGCTACCTCGGCGACGAGGAGCGCACGTCCCGGGCGTTCACCGAGCTCGACGGGCAGCGCTGGTACCGCACGGGCGACGCCGGGGCGGTGGTCGACGGTCGGGTCCGCGTGACCGGTCGGCTCGACGACGTCGTGATCTCCGGCGGCGAGAAGGTCCCGCTCGGCGCCGTCGAACGGATCGTCCGCGGACTGCCGGGCCAGGACGGCGCGGTCGTCACACGACGGACCTCGGGGGAGTGGGGCGAGGTGCCGGTGGTGGTCACCGAGCGTCCGCTGGACCTCGACACCGTCCGCGAAGCCGTCGGCGCCGTGCTCGGCCGCGCCGCCCGACCGGCCGACGTGGTGGTGGTCGACCGCCTGCCGATGCTCGCGACCGGCAAGCCGGACCGCCGGGCGCTCCGCGCGCTCGTCGACCCGGCCACCTGATCGGGCGGGTCGACCCGGTCCGGCGATCCGTGCCTCCCGTTCGGTACCCACGCCGTCGGCGCACGGATGGTCGTCGTCCTCATGGTGATCGCCGGTACGATGATCGGCCGTGGCACGATCGAAGCAGCAGAGCCGTCCCAAGGGCCGGAGTGGCAACCCCGCGAAGGCCGCAGGCCTGCAGCGGGGC